>JBDRDM010000027.1:0-9774 GCA_043820675.1 Microcaldota archaeon | reverse complement strand
AATTCATGTATGAAGCCCGGGTCGAGATTGACTATCCGTTCTCCATCTACACCGTCATAGATAAGCCACTCTCGGCCGATCTCGAATACATCCTCAACGACTTCATCAAGCTCTTCACCCAAAAGATTCCCCTCAAGGACTTTTCCCGCAATTACAAGCTCGAGGAAAAGGAGCGTTATTTCAAGGAGTTCCTCACTTCCTTCGACCAGGCCAAATTATGGCGGCCCCTTCCCCAGGAGGAGCGCCTGAAGATGAAGGAGCAATTGCATGTCCTGTTTTCCCAGGTCCTAGCGGATCCGGTTTCCCAGAAGCTTCTCGTGCAGCAATTGATAGCGCAGCTCTTTGGCGTGATCGTACTCGAACCCCTCTTCGAGGACGATGAGCTCGAGGAAATCATGGTCAACGGCCCCAAGGAAATCTACGTGTTCCACCGCAAGGTCGGCACCTGCAAAACGAACCTCCAATTCAGGGGCGAAAAGGAGCTCCTGGAATTCCTCCAGCAAATGCTCCCGGACGAGCGCGGCCCTACAGAAGATATTAGGCTTCCCGACGGCAGCCGCGCGAACGTGCTCTTCCCTCCCGCTGTTGAGAAGACCTCGATCACCATCCGCAAATTCAAGCAGCAGCCCATGACCATAGTGGATCTCATAATCAACGGCACGTTCCCAATTGATATTGCCGCATTCATGTGGGTAGCTATCGAAGGCTACCATCTGCATCCCATGAACGTCTTAATCGTGGGGGAAACCGCGAGCGGAAAAACCACGGCTCTTAATGCCCTTAGCAGCTTCATCCCACCCTCCGATAGGATCGTTAGCATGGAGGACACGCGCGAAATCAGCCTTTACGGCATGGCGAACTGGATCGCAACCAAGACCACCGACAACATAGATCTCGAGGGCCTTGTAAAGAATTCGCTTCGTATGCGCCCCGACCGGCTGATCATCGGTGAGGTCCGGGGAACGGAAGCGCATCCCTTATTTTATGCCATGAATGTAGGAAGCCGCGGCATGCTAGCAACGCTCCACGCGCAGGATACGAGGGATGTGATAATGCGCCTCGAGAACTATCCCATGAACGTGCCAGCTAACCTCATCCCCGCCGTTGATATCGTCCTCATCATCCACCGCATCTACACCAAGACCCAAGGACTTATCCGGAGGGTCACGGAAGTTTCGGAACTTGGCTGGCTCGATAATATCGTCAGCCACAATCAGCTATACCGCTTCGACATGGAAAAGCTAACTGCGGTGCGCACTGAGCTTCCTTCCCAATCCGTGGAAAAGCTTGCTTTAGCGATCGCCAAATCCCCCTCTGAAATCAATGCGGAAATGAAGGCCCGCATGAAAATCCTGCAATACCTGGTCGACAACAAGGTCAACAAGATGGAGGACATCAACCTGTTCATGAAGAAGTACTATGCGGAAAGCATTTCATCCTCGAAAGAGCAAGAGCCCCCGCAGCCCCCAAAGAAGGGCAAGTAACCGGAGCTTCCTCAGGAAAATCTCATTATAATTTGCCCCCAGATTGACGCCTATTTACTTATAGGGCGAATGCAGCACAACTCTTATATTTAGCAAACCGCATAACCCTACCCCGCTCCTGACCAATGGTTTTGAAGTGGCCGAAAATTCCTGCATTATTGTTGAATTCCGAATAAATGTTTGTTGGCTTACTATTAATCCGGGCGTTCAATTCCCCCTTCTTATTTACTCTCGTATTATCTGGTTGATTTCATGGCAGGATATGCAACAAAGGAAAACACGCGCGAGGAAGTGCTAGGGCTGCTATCCCCCAGCGTTAAGGATTGGTTTTCGCATTTTAAGGAAATAACCCTTCCCCAGCGATTTGGCGTAAAGCTCATCCATGAGGGGAAAAACGTCCTCATTTCCGCGCCAACCGGATCGGGAAAGACACTAACAGCATTCCTTAGCATTATCAACGAGCTTGTGGGCCTTGCAGAATCGGGCAATCTGGAGGATCGCATCTATTGCATCTACATCTCCCCACTAAGGGCGCTTGCGGCGGATATTGAAAAAAACCTTAACGGTCCTTTGCAGGAAATGGAGGCTGCGTATGAGAAAAAAACCGGCAAAACCCATAAGATCAGGGTCGCGATGCGAAGCGGCGATTCCACGCCCGCGGAAAGGGCGCGCATGACGAGCCAGCCGCCGCACATTCTAATAACTACCCCCGAATCCATGGCGATAATCCTCTCCGCCCCCAAATTCATTGAGAATTTCAAATGGGTAAAATGGATCATTGTCGATGAAATTCACGAGCTTGCAAGCAGCAAGCGGGGAACGCACCTTTCCCTTACGCTTGAGCGCCTGCAGGGCATGAATGAAACAAAATTTGCCCGCATTGGCCTTTCCGCTACGATTGCCCCGCTTGATCAGATCGCAGAATTCCTTGCAGGCTATGAGGCAGGAAAACCGCGCGATTGCACGATAGTCAACGCCCAATACGCAAAGGAGATGAAGCTGGATCTCCAGGCGCCCTCTGATGATCTCATCCATATAACTCAGGATGAGCTGCAAAAGCGCACCTACAAGATTCTGGACGATCTCATCCAGCAGCACCATACCACCCTCATTTTCACCAACACAAGATCGGGCACCGAGCGGCTTGTCCATCACCTCAAAACATACTTTCCCAAGAATTACCTCGACCGCATCGAAGCGCACCACTCATCCCTTTCCAGAGAAGAGCGCAGGGATGTGGAAAACAAGCTAAAGAAGGGGGAACTCAAGGTGGTTGTGAGCTCAACTAGCCTCGAGCTTGGCATCGATATCGGGTACATCGACCTTGTCATCCAGATGGGCTCTCCCAAAAGCGTTTCGCGCGCGCTCCAAAGGACCGGGCGGAGCGGACATGACGTCTACAAGATTTCCGAAAGCCGGCTAATTGCCCTTGACCGCGACGATCTGGTTGAAATGGGCGTGATGCTCCAAGAGGCATACGGGGGCCATATAGACAAAGTGCAGATCCCCCAAAATTCCCTTGACGTCCTCTCCCAGCACGTTGTTGGGATGGCGGTCACAAAGCAATGGACTATCCCTGAAGCGCTTGCACTCATACGCCAAAGCTACTGCTACCGCAACCTCGATGAAAAGGATTTTCGAAACGTCCTCTCCTTCCTTTCCGGGAAATTTGCCTCCCTTGAAAAATACCGTGTTTACGGCAAGATATGGTTCGATGAAGCAAAGGAGGAATTTGGGCGGCGTGGAAAAATGCTCCGGGTGCTTTATGCTACCAATATCGGCACCATTCCCGATTCCGTTTCCATAACTGTTAACCTCCTTCCTCTGGGAAGGCACATTGGCAGCATAGAAGAAGAATTCCTTGGGCGCCTCCGGAAGGGCGACCGCTTCGTGCTGGGAGGTAAAACCTATTCCTACGAGTACTCCAAAGGCATGCAGGCATATGTTTCCATTGCGGCCGGCCTTAAACCCACCATTCCCCGCTGGTTTTCCGAAACGCTCCCCCTAAGTTTTGATCTTGCCCTTGCCATTTCGAAATTCCGCGGCCAGCTTGGGGAAACCATGAGGAACAAGAGCAAGGCCGAAACCATCTCCTTCATCAAAAAAAGCTGCCATTGCGATGACAATGCGGCGAATGTGATCTACAATTATTTTTCCGAGCAGATGAGCTTCCTGAATCTCCTGCGGGTCAATTCATTCCATTCGGATAGGAACCTTATAATAGAGGAATTTCTCTCCGAAGGCAAGCGCCACTTCATCTTCCATGCGGTGTATGGGAGGAGGGTAAACGAGGTTCTGGCCAAGGTCCTTGCAGCCAAGATTTCCCACAAGATCAACAGGAACGTTGTCATATCCTTAAACGACAACGGCTTTGTTCTCACCATGAGCCGTGCCATTTCCATCGACATCAAAAAGGAGCTTTTCGTTTTCTCTCAATTGGACCTTGAGGATGAGGCGCGCGATGCCATCAAGCAGACCGAGACTTTGAAACGAAAATTCAGGGACGTTGCGGTAAGATCATTCATGATTTTGCGAAATTACATGGGTAAGAGGCGTTCCATTGGAAGGCAGCAGATGAGTGCGCACGTAATGCTTGGAATTTCAACCCGCCTTGCGGACTTTCCCGTAATTAAGGAGACCTACCGTGAAATATTGGAGGACCACATGGACCTCAAGAACGCAACCCTTATCCAAAAAGCGCTCAAGGATGGCGCGATTTCCGTTTCAGCTCTTCCAGCATACGATCTCCCTTCCCCATTTGCCCAGTTGCTCATCACGCAAGGCATATCGGATATCGTCCTCATGGCCGACCGGAAAGCCTTATTGGAGCAGCTTCACACGCTCGTGCTTAAAAGGATAGGCAAAATAAAAGAATAAATTCATAATTATGGAAATGGTGTCAATTATGGCAAAATCAATCCACAGGCACGCATTCATCGTTGGCATATCCCATAAAGAAAAGAAGATCCAAAAGAAAATCGTGCTTTTCATCTGCGTGCATAATTCCTTAAGGAGCCAGATGGCCGAGGCAATATATAATTCACGCTCGAGGCGCTCTTATGCTATAAGTGCCGGTCCCAAACCTGCAATTAAACTTAGTGAAGGTGCAATTGCCGCCCTTTACGAAATCGGGATTTCAACCGAGCGCCTACGCCCTAAAAAACTTACGCAGGAGATGCTTGATAAGGCGGATAAGGTTATTACCATGGGCTGCAGGGAAGCTTGCCCTCCACTATCAAGGCATGTTGCCGATTGGGGGCTGCCCGAACCAACGAAAGAAAAACCCGGCTCCTATGCATACGTGAGGGATAAGATTGTTGAAAAAGTTGGGAAACTCCTTGAGGAAATTGAGGGCTAGGGCTGGCAGGGCTATATCCCATTCGAAGATCCGCATCCTAAAGGAGGGCGGCGTTTATTTCGAAGGATTGGATCTGCTTGCCATCTCCGATCTCCAGCTTGGCCACGAGGCCGTCCTCCACAACAAGGGCATGGACGTCCCAATAAACCAATTTGGAATGATCATCGAACGACTTGTTAGCATGCTGATGCAAACCCGTGCAGGGCGCCTTCTCATTAATGGGGATATCAAGCACGAGTTCAAAAGGGCAATGCAGCAGGAATGGGATGAGGTGCTTGAACTTCTGAAATTCATAAAACTCAGGAAGATCGATCTGATCCTCGTTCGGGGAAACCATGACAACTACATCGCCAAAATCCTGCGCAACCAAAACCTCAAGCTTCATGATTACTACTTCGAGAAGGGGATCCTTTTCGTGCATGGCCACAAGAAATTGGAGGAGTACGGTAAAATCCCCGAATTCAAAACCTATTCGGCACTGGTTATCGGCCATGTGCACCCGGCTGTATCCATCCGGGATGAGATTGGCGTTCCCCACAAGTACAATTGCCTTTTGAAGGGCGAATTCGACGGGAAGGAGCTGCTGGTGCTTCCCTCCATTTCCCCGCTTGCCTCCGGTACGGACATGGTTTCCAGAAACTATTCGCCTGAAAACACCTCTCCCATCCTCTCAGGGTGCGATTTGGGCGAGTTCGTGCCAATTATTGTTGATCCTGAAGGTGGCGTGAAGGAATTCCCGAAATTGAAATACCTGCAATAAGGAGGGGTAGGGCAACCCGGTAGGGGAACATCGTTCCCCTTGGGGTTAAGGAATTCCCGAAATTGAAATATCTGTGATTTAAATCTTTTTCCAAAAGAGGTAGCCGCGTTTGGAGTAGCCATTCGTCTCGTAAAATTGGTGTGCTTGAGTGCGTTCCATTGCGCTATCGAGCTCAATTATCCTGCAGCCCCTATTTGCGGCTTCCTTCTCGCACTCCTTCAGCAGCAGGGTAGCTACTCCTTTCCGCCTATGCTCATCGTCGACAATGGTTGTTTCAATTCTTGCAGTAAATCCGAATGCAAAATGATATGCCCTGAAAACAACATCCATATACCCAACAATTTCCCCATCAAGGTTTGCAATCCATGCCATGTGGTTGGGAGAGGCCAGCATTTCTTGAAAAAAAGTTCTTATTTTTCCCTTTTCCAGGGGAATTTTCGGTTGCAGCTGCCCGAATAAGGGTAAAATCCCTTCAAAATCATCCATTGTGGCGACTCTTATTTCCACCATATCCTCACCGATAATAGAGCCCCCGGCGGAAGACATATTGAAAGAGGAAAATGGTTAAATAGGCTAACTCACTTATTTAATACTTTCAACATAAATTCCTTCAACTTGTTCATGTTGCCATCCAATAAATCCCATTTCTTTAAAACCAATTATATTAACTCTTTTATTGACAAATTCTTCAAAACCCTCATTCATTCCTGTTTCTTCAAATAAGTATTCTTCATCCCCATCGTCAGTCTTAATTTTATAATACTGATTTTCACTTCTGGTTCCCTCGGATGTTATAGTTTTTATAACGGTTCCTTCCAGTGTAAAAGAAGTTGGGGTTTCAGGTTTTTTCTCTAATTCTAAATTAACAGAATTAGTTCCTCTCTCAAAATGACCGGATACCTGAAGGCGATTATATCCTCTTTTAAACACTCCTAGAGAATAATCGCCCCAAATAAAATCTCCAATTAAACATTTGCCTTCACTATTTGAATAGCATTTTCCAGATGCTCCAGTACTACCAAGATATACAATTGCATTTTCAATAGGATCTCCAGTTGTTTTGTCAATAAGATTAACTTGTACCCTTGCAGTATTTTCTGTTGAATTATCAACTCCAATGTATGTAGCTGGTGTAATTTGTTTTATATAAACGGAAATAACAATTATTAAAACAAGGAACACAATGAGGCCGATAATTATGCTTTTTCTCTCCATACATTACAGTAAAATTAATCAGATATATAATGGTATCGATAATTCGACATTGCGCTAGATGGATCGCAAAAAAGCAGGGATTGAATCCCATTGTTTCCAGTTATTACGGACATGCAATATTAATTCATTTTATGGAAAAAGAGTGAAAAAGAGCCTCGGGCAAGATTCGCACGCCCGCGACGGGGGACGGATCCCCCCTGAACGGGCCGTTCGTTCCCCATCAAAAAGCTTGAAGCCCCCGGCGCTCTCTGAGAGCTGGGCTTGTTTCCTGCCTTGATTAGGCACAATTGTGCTAGATTCGGTGCGAAAGTAACCACCCCCCTAGCCCATCTTAACCCACAAGCTGAACTTTAATGTCGTATCCCTTCAAAACCTATAAAAACAGTCGAGTGCATCCAATATGTGTGGGGGCGGGTGTTTTGCATGTATTCGCATATTGAGACTTTTGATTGGTTTACGAAGAATGCAGCCAAATTCGACAAGTATGCCGGTAAATGGATTGCAGTCGTAAAAGGTAAACTCCTAGCTGTTTCAGATTCCCCAAAAGAACTTATGAAAGACCCACAAGTAAAAGGGGCTAAAGATCCGTTCATTACAAAAATACCGCTAAAGGAGGAAGCGTTTAGCCTGCTTTAGGTGGCGGTATGTCGTCGAAGAGCTTCCAATATAGGCATCACAATAAGGGACTTTATCCCTCAGTTCCTATTAAATTACTCCATCTTGGCAAGGATCTGGTTGTGGATGGAATAGTTGATTCCGGCTCTAATTACTGCATTTTCCACACCTGGGTTGCCGATCAGTTGGGCATCCCTTGGCAAAGAGGCAGGAAGCTCGAGATTTCAACTGTTTCTGAAAAGGTCGAAATTTATATTCTTAAGGTAAAGATGCAGGTAATCGGGGATCCTTTCGAATGCGAAATTGGTTTCGCAAAAATGGGAACGAGTTTCAACTTGCTGGGCAGGATTGGCCTCTTTGAAAGGCACGAAATTACCTTTAATGAAAAGGAGAAAACGATTGTTTTGACGGAAATTTGAAAAGGTGAAAAATTAGGCATATGCTATGTGGAGGGCGTTAAATCTAGACTTTTCTGGGTTCATAAAGTAATGCCGCCATTCGGAGGTAATCAGAAACGATTCGGGCAAATTCTGACCGAATCGCAGCAGACGAGATTACGAAGAATTACAACAATAATGAAAGAAAAGCCGAGGGAAATAAAAACAAGGGGTGTTTTTGAAGTATTCTTTGGAAAAAAACGCCGCCTGCCTGGATAAACAATACAAAGGCATTTCGAGTTCGTCGCGTGCCTAATGCGGCAGAATTTAAATAGTCAGTTCGCTTCATCCCAAGAGGACGCAGGGCGTTCAACCGGAAAAGCAGGATGCAAGGCCAGAACCTAGAGCCCCCGGCGAGATTTGAACTCGCGACCTTCTGCTTGCTTGCCCTATTTTGCCAGAAAATTTTTCTTTCCAGCGGAGCCATCGCCGCTTTCTTTTTTTGAAAAAGAAAGGGGCAAGGCGGCTACAAGGCAGACGCTCTGCTGCTGAGCTACGGAGGCTTGACTAAAAGATAGCAAACAACTCATAAAAAGAGAGGGGGTGACGATCCGACATCGGGAGGATGCCAAACAACCTCGCGATGAGCTGACTCAATGTCTGCGAAAAGCGTAGGGGGAACCCTCCCCATAGGCTTGTCACGTCTCTACCGCTGAGCTACGGAGGCCCGGATAATAATTCAGAAATGCAGCTATAAAAAGAGTGGGTAGGCTGCAAAGAGGCCGATTGGTTATTTCTGGCCATTACTTGGCAGTTTTATTCCCATCTTTTCTGCTAACCTAAGCGCAAGATTTCTCCTACCTTTAGTCCTATGGGCGGCCATATTGGCTAGAATATATGTCGCAACTCCCCTGCTGATATGGGGTTTATTTTTCTCCAATATTGAACCCAAAAAATGGGCGTTCCTTCCACGATGGCTGGTCTCGATTAGAACTTGCTTCAATATAGGCCGTGCCTTTCCCGAGCTTGCCCCAAGATTGCGGATGGCGAAGGTTATTGCCCTCCTGTCCATTTCCGTCCTATCCGCCTCCCTTATTCCTTCATCATGCCTAACGGTCCTCCAAATGGCTGTGCACAAGTCTAGCTTGTCAGCATCCGTATTGTTGGGATCGTAAATGGCCCTTGTTGCTATTTCCGTTACGCGCATGGAGTGCTTTGGCGAAAGAGAAATTTCCTTCAATGCGCCCGCCAAAAGGCGCCTGCTTTCATCTGATGAATTCCGATACCTTTCATTTATGAAATCAAGGACATCGGACATTTTATGGCCTGATGGGTATCTAGCGACAGTAAGGGCAAGTTCTGCCTCCTCTTCCGGTTTGGTAATGCCTGGGCTTAGGAAGCTGTATCTTTTTCTGTCGTGAGGGGGCATATTTCGTATCCAATTAATCTAAACCGTGATATTTAATAAAGATTGAATCGGATATATCTAAATCAATTGAGGGGTGTATCGCATGAACATGAAGGCAATTAGCATAGTATTGATTCTTCTGGGGGTCGCATTCTCAACGCTTGCACTCTCGCAGCTCAACCAATATGTGGTGAGCAATGCGCAATCCGACATCAGCAAGGAAGCAGTAGCAATCCAGATTGCCGCAAACGAGGCGCTCGCAAAGAGCTATGGCCAAACGGATGAGGAAATCGCCCAAAGCACCAAGGAGACTATGGGGCTGATCGACAAATCCGCCGCAAGCCTGTCCAACGCGTACCTGCTTGGCATACTTATTGATGGCATACTGGGCCTCATCTTGCTCTTTGCCGGCATAGTGACTTTTCCCTCATGCAATAAGGGCCAAGGGAGCAATTAGCGCATCCAATTACTGATTGGAATATGCGGCGAGTTGATTCCATGACTGATAAGGAGCAAATCATCACCGAAATTTACGAAGAGATGTGTGAGAACCCCAA
>JBDRDM010000026.1:0-19191 GCA_043820675.1 Microcaldota archaeon | reverse complement strand
CCCCTTGTTAGCTGCAGCTTGCTGAGCCATTCGGATTCCTTAATTTCTTCCGTGAACATGTCCAATTCATCCTTGCCAGCATCGAATTTCATCCAGTTGAGGAAGCCGTTTTCCTTATCAGGATCTTCCGTCCAGTGCTTCTTGACCTCAGTGATTTCTATAAGCCTTCGGGCGCGCTTGAGCGAGCCCTTGAAGCGGATCTGCGTTGCAACAACTGCAAAATCAGTTGCCTTGAATGAAGTTGTCGGAACCCCTAGATCGTTGACTATCCTGTCCCAAATCGAATATGCGCTCTCTCCGTGGATGGTGCCCATGACGACGTTCCCAACGGCGCCTACGCGCATTGCTTCAAAGAGCGCCCGTGCCTCCACGGAACGGACCTCGCCGACAATTAGGACGGAATCCCCAAGCCTAAGTGCGGTACGCAGGGCGTCCTCAGCGGATACCTCGGATTCGCTTTGCATCCCAAGGGGCGCCCTTGTCTTTAGCCTTTGAATGGAAAATCCAAGGTGCTTGAGTGAATGGACCGGCAATTCCAGCGTATCCTCCTGGACGATTATCCTCAAATTTTGGGGGATTTCCTGCATCATTGCTTGAAGAAGCGATGTATTGTGAACGATTACACCATTTGAAACAAAGCTGCGGGTACCGCCAACTGTTAAATCATACACGTACTTCTCATTGTAACTTATTTCCTCTATGGATGTTATTTTTTCCCAAAAAACGTCGTTGAAAGCGAGTTTTTTGATGCTAGCCGATAATGATTCGTCCTCAAAACCCCTCTCAACAAGTTTTGAATGCAATCTTTGCAATACGCGTTGTGTTAGATTATGTTGGTCAAGTGAAGTTTTACCAAATCCAAATTTTTCTTTGCACTCTTTTATCAAATTCCAGCTGTTTGGCACAACGTCAACATTTGAATTGAATGACTCCGTAAAGAGGATTTTCTTCAGCCGAAGCAGTTTTTCTGGATGATGCATTGGAATTGATTTAGCAAATCTAGCTGCATTTTCACCGCGTATGAATAAGCGATAATAGTATACGCCATTGACTAGTTTGGGTCTTTTAGTTGAAAGGATTCCGAATCTTTGCAACGCTAACTGCATCTGGTCAACTATTGCCTTAGATGCCGAAGAAAATTCAATTTCATTTTTAGCTAAACTTACAGAAGAATCACAATCGAAATAACCGCCAATAAATGAGGCGAGAACACTGGTTGGGGAAAGCAATATTTTCTCCGGAATCGCCTGCAACGATGCCTTGTCTCCTGAAATGATACCAATATTGTCTTTAAGCAAATAGTAGAGGGGCTTACAGGTAATTTGGTAATTTGGAGAGCGATTGGAAGGGATTATTGTTCTTCCGCTAACTCCAAATACATCTGATGCAAGGCGTCCGAACTCATTCCTGATATCGGCATCGGTATTTGTAAATTCTACCTTATGTTCATCGAGATGGCCATCACCCATGAGCAAACCCAAAAATCTCGCAAAATCATCGTCCAATTGCAAGTGCCGATGGAATGGCATTTGAATCGAGTTCGTATCAGCAATTGCATGCGTAAAGTGCGAAATGTATAAATCGGGGTCTTGCCCAGAATTTGCGCAGATTGTATTGATTTCTGAAAGGAAAATGGCCTTGCGAACTCCGTCTTTTAGGTTGCGCAGCGTACGGTAGCTTGTTTTGGAATCCTTTGCAACAAACGTCAAGGGCTGCTCCAATTGGATCCCTCGAATGCTTTCAGCTATTAGCTTCTCGCAACCTAAGTATTTCAAGCTCGGATGAAGCATCGAAATTTGTTGATATTCATTCGCGACCTTAAGTTCTCTTGGAGATGCAGCATATTCTCCTGCGGAAAAATTGTCCGCCCTCTTAATTGTCATTTGGCCATCCGAAAGTGTGAAAAATGGATGCTCCGCAGTTACCGTGATTTGTTTTCCTGAAGCAAACTCAAATTTCAGCATCTTAGATGGCGCACTTCTCCTCCAAACCTTCTCCACTGGTACTTTTTTCAATTTTAAATCTGCATCCATCGAAAATACTTCGAGAGTGAGGCTATTTTGCTTCAAGTCTGCGCAAACTCCGTCATCCAAAACAATGAGATTTTGGCTTTTCGAGAGGTAAGATTCCACAATTTTGCCAATAGGGGCTAGGTTTCCATCAGCTAGTTGAAGGCTCGAATTCTTATCTAAGCATTTGCCCGCGCCCCGGCTCCCAACAAGGAGCATCGATGCCTGCGCATCCACCATGAACGAAAGCAAGCCCGCAGTTAGGGAATTGAACATTTTGAAATCAAGGAACTGCGCAAGCGTCCAGGGGGTTTCCTTATGGAGACGAAGGGCAAATGCCGTGCCGTCCACCGCGAGCGGCCTTCCAATTGTCGCAATCCTTGTTTGGAGATCTGGCAAATCGAAATCAAGTATCGGATGCGCCTCATCAAAGGGCCGGCCGGAAAGCGCCCTGAACCTGGAAACTAGGCTCTTTGCCTCCTCCCCGGAAAAAATAACGTTCGTTTGGCACTGCCCGTATTTGCTGTGCACGAGGTAGATGGGTTTTTCGCCAAGCGGGGAATCGATGTAAACATCAGTTAACTGGCGGTCGGAGAGGAGGATTTCGACGATGCCATAGCCGATCGTATACCTTGAAACGATTGTCGCAAGCTCGTCCTTTTCCTCCGCGGTGATCTTGACGCCATTGGTTGATGCGAGATCGTTGATCGTTGCCATGTAAATTTTCTTGAAATATTTCCGCGCCTGCTGCATGTCAAGGAACGAAACGGACGCGGGCCGGTGGGTGGAAACGACTTCCTTTGTCTTCTCAAGCAGGAAATATTTGTCCGGTGGCAGCGTGTATTCCGGGGGGTTGATGTAATAGAGGAGCTCCACCTTCTCGGGGTGCTTGTAGATGTAAACTTTGGTGCCGATGACCTCGTATTGGTCAATGAGCTGGAGGTTTTCCGCGCCGGAGAAGAAAATTCTCGAGCCAATGAATGAGGGCTTGATTGCAGCATCAAAAAAGGAGCGGTAGATGGTCCTGTCCGTTGGTATGGTGGAAAGCTGGAGCAGGTATTTTTTCATCGCGGAAATAAGCGATGTTTTCTCCAGTTCCGAGCGCATGAAGGCAAGGGTCTTTATGAAGACCTTGAGATCTTCCATCGCACTTTCGGAAAGCCCGGAGGTTTTCACCATGAGCGTCTTGATTTCCTGCAAAATGAACATGTAGGCACGGAAGGGATCGCCCGGCAGGAGGTCCATGAACTGCATGACCGCTTCATGCCTTGGGGCAAGCATCTTCGAATCCCTCGAAGTCCCAAGATTGCTTGGGCTCCATACCGCCTCTGCTTCCAGCTTCGCAACAAGATCGCTTATGCCTTTTAGGAGGAGCACCTGCTCCTCATTGTAGATCTTCTCATAGTATTCGGATAAGACGACCTCGTCCGCATCAACCTCGCGCAGCTTTTCGACGACATCCTTCATGCATTGCGCATACTGGGCGATGTCGGCGCCATACGAGGTGCCCTTGTAATTGATAATCAGCTGCTTTTTCCCGCCCTCTGTTTTAACAACGAATTCTCCGGCCATGGAAACCTTATGCATTATACCGGCGGCTTATAAATTGCTTATGCGAAGGCGCCCTTTGGGCCAATATGAAGCAGAAATGCGAGGATGGAAAAAAAATGCGGGGCCTGTTTTTGGGATTATTCGGAGCTTGCAGGGAGTTTATCCATGCCAATGCCAGCCCCCTACAGCCATTTTTAATATTCAATTTACCAACCTATTCGGATAGGATGATAACTCGGTTGCACATGAAGAGGTGGAAGTCACACGAGGATACTGAGCTTCGCTTCGGGAAGGGAAGCAACCTATTCATTGGGAAAATGGGATCGGGCAAATCCTCGGCCATCGATGCGGTGTGCTTTGCCCTCTACGGGACATTCCCGGCCCTCAAGAGCCGCAAGGTGAAGCTTGAGGAATTGGTGATGCAGCGCCCCAAAAAGCATGCAACAGCTGAAATAGAGCTGGAATTTGGTCATGAGGGAAAGAATTACAAAATCATAAGGCATCTTGGCTCCAAGACAACCAGTGCGCAGCTCTTCGAGGATGGAAAGCTCCTCGAGGCGCAGACCAGCAGGGTAAGCGAGAATGTCGAGAACCTGCTCAAGGTCGATTACGACTTATTTTCGAGGATCATTTACGCCGAGCAGAACCGCATCGATTACCTGCTGACGCTCCAAAAGGGGGAAAGGAAGCGCCAGGTAGATGAGCTTTTGGGAATATCCAAATTCGAGCTCGTAAGGCAGAATGCGGGCGCCGCTGTGAACCTGCTTAGGGCAAGCAACCGCGATATGGAAAGGTTCCTTGAGGGCTTAGGGATATTGGGCCTTAGGGGAGATTTGGCAAGGCTCGAAGGGGAGCGCGCTAAATTGAACGAGGAGATGAGGCATAAGCAGCATACTCTTGCGGAAGTGCGGGAAAACCTTAGGGCCCTAAACAAGAAACAGGGGGCATTGGAGGCGCAGGAAGCCCAATACGTAAAGCTTGGGAAGGAAATGGCCGCATCCCAAGCGCTGCTCGAGGATAAACAAAGGGAGCTTGGGAAGATGCACGAACCTGCTGGCGGAGAGGATTTGGAAAACCTGAAACGCGAGGTTAAGAAATTTGAATTGGAATTGAAGGAAAAAAACAGGCTGATGCAGGATGCTACAGTTACGCTTTCAAAAACCCTTGGAAAAAAAGAAGTGCTTGTGGAAGAAAAAAGGAAATGCGAAAAAATGGAAGTGGAAAGGAAGGCTAAAACCGAGGAGCTGAAGGGAAAGCCCTCGTTCAGGGAATATACGGCAAAGATTACTGAAACTGAAACGAAAATGCAGGGAATTCGGGATGTGCTTTCCGCATCAGTTGCGGAAATGTCGGAATCGGCCAAGGCCGCTTCCGCTTTGGATGCGGCGGGAGCGAAATGCCCAATTTGCGATTCTGACCTTGGGGCAAGCAAGAAGGAGCATCTTGGGCACCTGCGAAGGGCGCGGATTTCCGAGCTGGAATCAAAGATTTCCGGCCTTAGGAAAAATGCGGAGGAATGCGGCAAGGAAATCGAAATATTGCGCAGTGCCCAACGGAAGGCCGAATCACTGAATCTGGATATTGAAAAGCTGGGCGATCCTGGGGCCGAAATAGCAAAATTGGAAAATGAGATCGTTGCCGCTGCGGGCACGGAAAAGGCAATGAAGGAAAAAATGGGATCATTTAGCAAGGAAATAGAAGAAGTGCAAAAGGCCCTTGAGGAAAAAAACCTCCGCCTCTCTGGCGCCGAAAAAGTGCTTGAGCTCAGGAAAGATATCGATAGCATTACCGAAAAACTTGGGCAGCTTACCGAACATTACGGCAAAACAAGCTACAAGCCCGAGGAAATCCAGAAAATAAGGGGGGAAATCCTAAAGCATGGCAGGGAGGAGGCGAGCCTGGATGCGCAAATAAAGGCGCATTCGGGCAATCTTGCTGAAATTACCAGCAGGATTTCCGATACCGGCTCAAAGCTCAAGGAAATCGATGCAAAGGAATTGGAGATGAAGGCCGTGAAGGAGAGGATCGCTACACTCGAAGGCTTCCAGGAGGCAGTAACGGAAACACAGGCCCTTATGCGCGGCCAGCTAATTGAGGCCATGAACGAGGCGATGAACAGCCTTTGGGCAAGCATATACCCCTACGGCGACTACTCGAAAATAAGGCTTAACGCAACGGATGATGATTATGAATTCGAACTCGAGGCCGCGGGAAACGGCTGGATTGGCATTGAGAACTGCTCGGGCGGAGAGAAAAGCTGCGCGGCGCTGACCTTAAGGGTTGCATTTGCGATGGTCCTAACGCCCAACCTCTCCTGGCTGATACTCGACGAGCCCACCCATAACCTGGATAGCCAGGCGGTGCAGCTATTGAACCGCGCATTGCATGATGAGATCCCAAAGATCGTGGAGCAGACGTTCATCATAACGCACGACGATGCCCTGAAGGAGGGCGCGTCCGCGAAAATATTCTATTTCGAAAGGGATAAGGACGCCGGCGATAGGAGCATCGTCGAGGAAATGGGGACAGAGTGAAAGGCCAAAATGTCGGATCAGTGACTTGGAGAACATTCTTGGGAATCGTCAACCAACGCATCCCGGCCAAGACACCGGATTTTTTTGCTCATTGCTCACCATCTGCCTCCCGGCAGCAAAACGAACCTATAAATAGACGCCCAAATTAACGAATCCGGAGGAAATATGGCACTGTGGCTGGAGATCGTAAGGATCCTATTAGGAGTACTGATACTGCTTGCGATTTCAACGCTTTATGGCCTTTTCAAAAACACCAGGATCATAAGGGAGCTGCACATTCTATCGGCCGGGTTTTTGCTCTACACCATAAGGGGCGCCTTTAGGATCGCTAATCTGCAAACCGAAAGCTACCCGATGCTTTGGAATTCGGTTTCGCTGGACGATTTCCTAACCGCGCTCTCATTCCTGCTTTTCGCATATGCGGTCGTTAGGCTCCAGAAAATCATCAATATTATTTCGGTGGAGAATAAATTCGTGAAATCGCTGCATGAACTCTTTGGGTGATCTGGATGCTTGCTTTGGAAATTGCCAGTTTGCTTGGAAGCTTGCTTCTTTTCTATTACACTTACAGGTTCTATTCGATAATGAGCGATACGAAACTGCAGGATGCCCTAAGGCTCCTTTTGAACGGCTTCCTTTTGCTGGTGCTGCAGGCAATAGTGGGGATCGCGCAGGACATGGGATGGCTTGTTATCAGTTTCCCTAAAGGGGATCTTGACGAGCTGCTCTCGCTTATCGCATACATCATAATAATTGCGGCAATGGTGAGGCTTCGCCGTGTCTTCGTGCAATTCGAAGTGCAAAAGCGGGCAATCAAGATGCTAAGGAATGTTTTCGAATAGGCCTTATTTTTTTAATCGGATCACGCAGATTTTTCATCTGTTGAAACACGAAGCTTCGCTTCACTGTTGCCCCCATCCCCCCTTAGATCAGGCTGGAATAAAGCAAAGGAAGCAGTATCGTGGCATCCCCAAAGGCAACGGCGGTTTTGCCCCTCTCCCTAATTTTCCCCCAGCTTTTTGCCTCGTTAGGATGCGCACCTGAAAGGGACCCGTCATATGCGTTTGCGGTCGTTATGTATACCGAATAGTCAAGCCCGCCCCGTAAAAGATTGCTCGCAATAGTAAAATGCTTTGAAATGCCTCCGCCCAATATGAGCGCGCCCGTCTTTTTTGCCGTAAGAACCATGTTTGCAAGGGCCTTCATGTCACCCGTTGCATCCAGCACGAAATCCGGATGGTCCTGCTTGTAGAAGAACAGCTGCAGCCCAATTGCCGAATCAACAAGTCCTGGTGAAAACACCGGAATCCCGTTCCTCCGGCATTGCCTAAGGAAGGAATTCTCATCCTTAATTGTGGAGGAAATCCCGGCGATCAAATCCTTCCCGGAAACCACATTTCCCCTGGAATGGATTTTTTTAAGAAGCGGTTGGAGGCGCCTTTCCAATGCGGCATAATGGGAGTTGTCGATGAGTATGTTCCCGAGGCGGTTCACACCCTTGCGGTGCAGCAATACATCATCCTGCTGGAAATCGCCCTTTTCGTAACCGGCAAAGGAACGGATGAGGTCATGGTCAATTGATCCCCCGGTGGTAATGACCGCATCGAACATCTTTCTTTTCAGCATGTCGGCAAGGATGCCGCGAAGCCCGGATGCGATCATGTTCGATGTGAATGCAAGAAAGCGCGTGCAGTTCCGATCCTTCACCATATCCCCGGCCACTTGGGCGGCCTTGTAGAGTTCGGATGCCTGGAAGCCCGCGACCTCGAATTGTGAAAATAGCGCCTTGGCATCCATCCGGGATCGAATGGAATATTCCCCTATTTTCATGGCATTTGCACCCATCAGATAAGCATTCCCTTGGAATCCTCGCAATTCCCGACTGCATCGCCGGTATCCTTCAGGGAAATTTCCTTTTCCGGAGTTTTTAAAGAGAAGTGATCCGCCCGTACGCAAAATTCATGGTAATAAAGAGTGTTTAAGGCGTGGTGCCTGCTCTTTTGCAACCTCCAAAGAGAGCGCGAATATGATTGGAGGGTAACTTCAAGGCGGTTTTTGCCATCGGTTGCGCCAAGGATGAATGCCGGGAGCTTGCCGGCCGTCCGCCTTATCCTTAAATTCCTAAAGAAACGAGTCTTTTTGGATTTCGCATCGTAAAATTCCAGCTTCTTCCTAAGCTTGATGTCAAGCGGGCGGTGATGCTCCGCAAATAGCGAATGGCCAACCCTGCCTATATTGTAGCTGAGGTAGCTGCCATCGCGGAAATGCACAAGGCCCCACTGCCAAGGGATGACGGGCCCGGTTACGAACACCTTCTGGAAATATGCGGATCCCGTGATTTTCTCCGTTTTTCGTCCAGATTTAATGGTGCCCGTAAGGGAAAGCCTGTTGATTTTGAGGATGTTGTATCCGAGCGTGCCGAGGAATTGGTGGTCCTTATGAATCGGAGCAAAACCCTGCTGCATGGAGCACTTGAATGAGATCTTAGATTGCTTTCCGGAAATAGCAATCGAAAAGTCGTTGCCATTTTGCTTGAAATTCGATGCGCCTGCATCAAGGCCGCATTTATTGCCGCCAGATAGGCGCATATCTGAGGGGGTAACAAGGAAATCCTCGTGCATTTCATTGCCATCGAAATACCAGCAAGCAGTTGCTCCCCGAAAACGAACGCCATCTACCTTTCGCTCAACTTCGCCATCCATATCCAGCAGCACGTCATTGCAAAGGATGTGCTTTTCACGCTTCCTGCTCCAAAGGATCATGAGCTGCCTTGGGGTTTTTGGATCCTTGGGATTGCGGATGTAAAAGAGCCAAAACCACCACCACCAGGTCTTGCGCTTTCCGCCCTCCATTTCCCAAATTTTTTCAGTGAGATCAGGCTTCATCTATTAATTACCCGCAGGAATCGGGGGAATGCGGCCTCAAATCAAGCGTAACAATTGCAAGACCCCCTCCCCAATTCAAAGCATTCACGCCAATGCAAGTTCTCCATATTAAACAGCCACATTTTAATAAGTTGATTTTGGTAGTATTTCCAATAGACATGTTCACCATACTGATCCCGACGCATAACGAGGAGAACCGTATCGAGGAGACACTTGAAGCGCTCTTCTTTTATTTGCTCAAGCATTACCGCAAGACGGATTTCGAGGTCGTGATCATCGACGATGGCAAGGATAGGACAGCAGAAAAGGTGCAGGATTTTGGCAAGGACCAGGGAAGGATTAGGTTCTACCACTTCCCGGAAAGGCTAGGAAAAGGCGCCGCGCTCATGGCGGGCTTTAGGCGCGCCAGGGGGCATGCAATCATCACATACGATGCGGACGGCGCCATACCTCCGCGGGAAATGCCAAGGATGCTTGAGGAACTTCGGAAATTCGACCTTGTTATCGGCAGCAGGGCGCATAGGAAAAGCGACATCTACGGAAGGATTCCACTAAGAAGGCGGATCGCAAGCCTTACCTTCAATTCTCTTGTAAACCTCCTCTTCGGCCTCGGCATCAAGGATACGCAATGCGGCTTCAAGGGGATTCGCGTATCGGCCGTGAAAAAATTGCTCCCCCTCTTGAAATTGAGGGGATTCGAATGGGACGTGGAATTGCTTGCAAAGGCGCGCAGGCACGGCTTTTCGGTTTCCGAAATCGGGATAGAATGGCACCATAAGAAGGAAGGAAAAGTGAAAATCACGGATACTGCCAGGATGCTTGCGGGAGTGCTTAAGCTGAAGGTGGAGATGATGCGCGATGCGTGAAATAATACACGAGAGGGCGCAGCTTGGGGGAATCCGGGATTTATTCAAATTAAACCTCCCCAAATCCATTCCCTTGAAAAGGGACGATGAGGGCAGGAGCTGGGAAGCTAGAATTTCGGAAGGCACCCGGGAGCTTGCAATACGCATCCACTACCTTTCCAGTACGCCGGTCATGCAGGTAGAATTAAGGCACCGGCTGCCAAAAAGCATTTTTGGAAGGATTGCCTACCGTTTACGCAGGAAGTCCATTGCAGAGAAAAGTGGGCACATCATTACAAGCGTCATGCATTCATTGACAAGGCAGGGAACACGCGAGCATTTGAATACGGTACTTGATTTCAGCGGCACTTCCCCAACGGGCGCCCAATTGGTGCATCCTCATGATGTGAGCCCGAATGAAAGCTTAGAAGCACTCCTGAATGCCCATCTGGCGGCCGTGCTTCCAAGGCTCAGGATCCCGGAAACCGCAAGCGCGATGGAAAGAGAAAAAATGGAAGCCCTTATAGGCAAGTTTAGGAAAAGATTTCCGGAAACACCAGGGGAGAAGGAAAAATGAAAACCGAATGGAAGGAAATCGCAAGAAGGGGAAGGAACCATGCGGTCCTTGCCATGGACATCGCATGCGAGGCATTCCGGAAGGGCCATTTGGGGAAAATGCTTGGAAAGGAATTTGGCCTTAGGCATTTCAGGCAATTTGAGGGCGCGAGATGGCTTGATGCTTCCGAATTATCCGCATGGATTTCCCTCATGAAAGGAGAGCTTGAAAGGGATCCGGAATACCTGCTAAAGGTTGGGAAAACAGCCGAAAAATGGGTCCTTGGGCTCAAGAACGAATGCCTGGAAATGGATGGAAGGGATTGGAAGGGCATAACGGGCGCGGAGCTATCAAAGGAGTTTCAACGGCTATCAGATCTCCAGATGCGAACATATGTCACCGCCTACCAATACATTGCAATCAACCGCTTCTTTCCGGACCTCATAACGGAAATGGTTTCGAAGAGGGAAAAGGATCCCCGAAGGCAAATGGAAATGCTATCCGCTCTCACAAGCATGGAAAGGAAAACGGACATGGTAAGGGAGAGGGAATCGTTAGTTAAAATTGCGGAACTGATGCAACAAAAGGACGAGTCGGTAGATGTTGAAATAAATAAGCACGTGGAAAAATACGCCCACCTGGGGCATTATGTTTTTTATGGCAAGGCGCATACGGAAAAAAGCATCCGCAAGCGGGCCTTGGAGATTTTGGAGAAGGGTTTGGAAAGCGAGCTGAAATTGCTCGGAAAGCAAAGGGAAAGGAACGAGCTCGGAAGAAAAATTAGGCGCGAGTGGCAATTTACAAAAGAGGAAAGGGTGCAGCTCGATACGCTTGCATATTGGATTTGGCTTTCAATGGAGGGCGATGAGTGCTACGCGCTTTTCACGCATAAGAGCAGGCGCCTATTTGAGGAGATTGGAAGAAGGCTCGGGCTATCCTGGAATGAATTGATTGAAATGAGATCTAAGGAGATAAGCGAAGCGTTGGAAAGGGGGGATGTTTTTGATGCAGCGTTCAAAAACAGGATTGCCGATAGGTACAAGGATTCTGCAATAGTCTGGGAAAACGGCAAAATTACGCTCTATGAAGGAGAGGAGCTAAGGCAATATTATTCCAGGGAGAGGAAAGATGAGGAAGAACTCCCCCACATTTCCGAATTGAAGGGAATGGCTGCTTCAGCGGGGCATGCAATTGGAAAGGCAATAGTTATCCACTCAATCACCGAAATTGGCAAAGTCAAGAAGGGCGACATCCTGGTTGCGGCCTCGACAATGCCCGCGTTTGTCCCCGCAATGGAAAGGGCAGCCGCGATCGTGACAAACGAAGGAGGATTGCTCTCCCATGCCGCAATTGTTAGCCGGGAGTTCGGCAAGCCCTGCGTCGTCGGGACGAAAATTGCAACCAAGGTTTTCAAGGACGGCGATATGCTGGAAGTGGATGCGGTAAAGGGGATAGTAAAAAAAATCAGCTGAAAAAGCCCACCCAATCAATTGCCTATAATGCCGGCAACATCACTCCATCCAGTTTTAGCAGTTTTCCGAATATCCCGTAAACTTCCCCCAAGCACTTCCTCGTTTTCCCCTCGAAGCGCAGGGTGATTGCAGGCTCCGTATTGGAGACGCGAAGAAGGCCCCAGGAATTTGGAAGATTCAGGTACACTCCGTCCAAAGTGAGGATTTTGCTTCCGTATTTTTTCCGCAGCGCCTTGCACACATTCTCAACAACCTTGAATTTTCGGTCGTTCCCGCAATGCAGCCGGATTTCCGGGGTGGCGGGATAATGAGGGATGGATTTTATTGCATCGGATAGGCGCACCCCAAATCCGCCGACAATTTCACACATCTTTGCTCCTGCATAAATGCCATCATCGAAGCCGAAATGGTCGGAAAAGAAATAATGGCCAGATACCTCCCCGCCGAAAAGGGCCTTGTTTGCGATCAAATTTTCCCTGATTGCGATCCGGCCAGCCCTGCTCATCACGGGCCTTCCCCCAAGCCTTCTTGCCTCCTCTGGAACGGCCCTGCTAAGGCGCAGATCGTAAATTATCGAAGGGGATTTTGCACCATTCTTTCCGGGGCCTTTTTTTGCATTCTCAAGCTCATGCCTCAAAAATAGGATGCTCACATCATCTTCCCGTATTGGCCTTCCTTTCTCATCAACAAATCCGGCGCGGTCGCCATCCCCATCAAATGCGATGCCAAGGTGCGCACTTTGCAGGGCAACCTCTTCCGAGAGCCATTTGAGGTTCTTTGGGTCGTGTGGATCTGCGATGTGGTTAAGGAAAGCGCTCTCCATGTCCTCAAAAAGGGATATAACGGTGCAGCCCATCCGGGTTAGAAGCTCCCGTGCAACTGCTCCGCAAGTTCCGTTCCCAGAATCAATAACAACCCTGAGTTTCTTCTTCAGGTGGACCCTTCCAAGCACATCCCCAATGTATTCGCCGTCAATTGGCCGGCTCATTCCATGCCCCTGCCCATCTCCCGCAGGGAATTTTCCGCGGGAGTAGATTTTTTCAATTTTTTGCATGTCGGGGCCCATGAGCGGTAAATTCTTGAGGTAAAGCTTGAAGCCGTTGTACTGCGGGGGATTGTGGGAAGCAGTCACAATTACCGCGCCCGCGCACTTTTCCCTTGAGACCGCATATTGCACAAGCGAAGTGGCAACGACACCCAGATCGATTATATCAAAGCCCGCGAAATGCAACGGGTTTGCAATTGCGTTGCGAAGGCTCAGGGAGGATTGCCGGTTGTCCCTTCCGATGAATAGTTTGCGGTTGGGAATCTTTTTTTTCTGGAGAAGGGCCGCAAATGCGCTGCCGATGCCCGCAGCCACTTTCTCATCCAGCGTCTCGCCGTATATTCCACGGATGTCATATCCCTTGAATATGCTCATGCTTCTCACTGAAATTAGTAGAAAAGGGGGCTATATGAAGGTTCCCTTTCAGGATGGAGCATTGCTGAAATTGGGACTTTGGGAGCACGGATGCGGATGGATCGAAATGGGCAAGCACCACGATAGTCGATAGTATTTTCCAGAGGGCCCTAGGGTTCAATCGTTAAGCCAGCTCCCTTTCGTAACTAGCTCCTTGCGGAAAAACTTGCCTGCGATAAGGCCGCCAAAGAGCCCGAACAAATGCGCAAAATTAGCGATGCCCTGCTGAACTCCGGTTATGCCATACGCAAATTCCGCAAAGAACCAGAACACGGCCGCAATGTAGATGGGCATCGGAATGAACCCAACGAACACCATCAGGTTGGGCTGCAGAATTGCTAGTGCGCCCAGGATGCCGTAAATCGCCCCGGATGCGCCGATGACGGGCACATTGCCAAAGCCGGATGTGACCGCATACCCCATGTTCCCAAGGATGCCGCATGCGAAAAACAGGATCAGTAAATTGCGGCCGCCCACCTTTGCCTCAAGGAACGGCCCGAACATGAACAAACCAAACATGTTGAAGAAGAGGTGAAGGAAATTGCCGTGAAGGAACATGGAGGTTATTATGGTCCAGGGCTCCGTTAGCAGATGCGAGGGCGTCATTGCAAATAAGCCGTTAAGGACTCCGCCGGATAGCAGGTCCGCGAAAAACACGCCTACGATGAACAGTATCAGCTGGATAACTACCATAAAGGCCCACTTTTGAATCGTTAAGGAAGCAAAGGTTTTAATGCTTGGGATAATAATGAACCCATGGTAACGTTGGCTTTTGCCCTTTCGCAGCTATGGCTTATTTTCCTGCTTTCGGTAGTCGCAACCTTCCTGGTATTCCCCCTTGTTTTCCTTATGAGCTTCTTTTACGATTACCTCGTGGAAAAATATGAGAAGGCGCCCAAGGTGGTGCTGATGCTAATAATCACGTTCATCGGGGTGTTCCTGGCGGTACTTGCAATCGAGGTCTATTTGGAATTCACCTTGCCATATGCGCTTTCGCCCGCGCAGTAGGAATGAATTAATAGGCAGGATGGATTAAGGAAAGGAATTGTTGCGCACGCCCAATCAGATCCGTGCGCCCCATAAAAAGATGCCTTAGATTCTTAGGCGAACCTTTCGGCGATGATGCTTTTGCCCTGGTCTGTTAGCTCGTAGTATTTCCATTTCCTCCCCTCATCCAGTTTCCGGATGAGGCCCTTTGTTTCAAGCATCGAAAGGTGCTGCTTTGCTCCCGGCAGGGAAATCCCTGCCTGCATTGCAAGCTCGGAGAGGGTCTTGCGGCGCTCCTGGAGCGCATAGAGCATTTCCACCCGCGTTTCGGAAGAAAGCGTCTTGAATATGTCCGAATCGAAAACAGCCGCGCTTTGGAATGAGACCTTGAATATGTTAAGGAAGAGGAGCATCCCAAGAAGGCCTATTGCAGCATAATATAGGGCCTGCTCTTGGAGGGGGCCTTTTTCCCGGTAGGTTTCCGTTGCCAATGTCGAAGGAGGTGCAGCGACTCCCGCATCCGCTGAAGTTGCGCTTTTCATCAATGGCATCGCAGCTGCATCTTCCTGGGCCGCGGTTTCCCTCAAATTGCCATCCGCGCCAGCGTTAAGAAGCGGCGGGCCTGCCTGGGAATCGAAATTTCCCTGTTGGTAGGAATAAAACGATGAGAACATGGCAACGTTCTGGTAGTAGAGCGCGCCCACCGCAAGCAAGAGCAGCGCTATTACCGCGATGTTTCGCCTGCTTGCATCCTTCCTCAAATGAAACCTTAGGTCCATATTACCAATAAAAGTTGATATTTAGATAAATATATCCCTTTTGCAATGCTTAAGTGGAGGCTTAACAAGGGCGAATTGAGGGATAATTTGCTTAATGAGGAACGGGGATTGAAGGGCATTGGAAAGATCCAACATTAGGAAAAAGCAATTCAGCCGAAAACGGACTTAAGCCAAAGGTAAAGTATCAAAACCGCAACGGCAAGGGCTATCCAGAAAATCTTATCAAGGCGGTCAAGGTCCATAATCAGGAACACATCTGCACCATTATGCACTCAGGCCAATAAAATCTTTCCGGTTTTGCCGTCGATGGAAATCGCATCCCCATCGCGCACCCGCTCCAGGTTTTTTGCCTGGACGATGCAGGGAATCCCGGATTCCCTAGCGATTATTGCGGCATGGGAAAGAAGGCCACCCGAAGAGCTCACAATTCCCTTTGCACCCATGAGCAGGGGCGCAAGGTTTGGGGAAAATGAGCGCGAAACAATTATCCTTCCCGAAACATCCTTCCGGAAATCCCCATCGGCATCGATTAGGACTGCCAAGCCATCCGCATTTCCAGGAGCGCCTGCAGCTATGCCGGAAATATCGATGGTTTTTTCGCGGGGCTCATGCCATTTCCCGGCCGCGTACACTAAGGAAGGCGGGATTTCCATCCGTTCAAGGGCGTAGAAGAGTTTCTTCCTGCGCTCTAATTCGCCTTTCCATTTACGCGGATCGGTTAAGGCTTCCTGAAGCTCCGATGTCTTGAGATGGAACACGGAAAGGCCAATTCCCGATTCCTCCCCGATTGCAATGTATGCATCCCGCATCAAATCCAGGTAGCGCGAGCAGCAGAACTTGGCATTTTCCCTCCATCTGGCATGGGGATTTTTAGGGAAAGGCGTGGGGGCCCTTATTGCATGCGCCAAATCCTCATGGAACCTTGGGATGGAGATGTCATAAGGCGAAACCGAATGGAACCCGAATTCCCGGATTGCGGCATCAACATCCCCATCCTTAACGAGGTTGAAAAGCAATTCCGATTCGCATTCCTTCCAGGCGGAGGAGTCCTTGAGCCTTGAATTGAATGTTGCCCCAAGGGATGAAACAAAAGAGAAATGCATCGATTCCACGGCAAGGCCAAGGGCATCGGAGGCAAGCCCTGCTGGATTTGCAGAGGAATTCTTGTGTTCCGCATAGAACCTAATTGTCCGTTCCCGGAAGAGCGCAAATTCGGCCAATTTTTCATTTACATACAATGGCAGGAGGGAAATGTCAAGCGCCTGGGAAAGCATCTCAAAGGGGCTTGTTATCAGCAGGATGGCGTTCTTGGGGGTGAGGGACGCATTCTCTAAAACCGACTCGCCACCCCAGAGGAATATTTTTTCCATGCCGGCAAAGCGCATGTACCGCATTTCCACGTTCCTTAGGAAATACATCCTGCCAGCGATAAAGTTGAGGTAAGTTGCACTTTTGGGAAGGGAAGCTAGCCGGGCTTTCAAATACATCCCCCATAACGGGCCTTGCGGCGCAAATACCCTCCCGAAAAATTCCTGCGAGCATTCCTTGGAAATCTCAAGAAGGTCGGAATTTTCCGTCCTGGATAGGAGCAATGGACCGCTGCCAAATGAAGGATTGCCTGCGATGACTGCGGAAAGATCCGTTTCAAGCGCTTTGAGATCCATATCAATCCTACCGTACATGTTCAAAGCCGGTATCCGTGACAGTTGCATAAACTATTCCAGTGCATGAGCCGGTGCCTCGGAACTCCGCATCACCCCTAATACCAACCTGAGAATGGGAAATGTAAACCGGGCAGTATATGCGGTTCCTTGCACCACCGACTTCGGAAATGCAATTGAACGAGGGAGTAAAGGTCAATGCGAAGGATTCCGCAAAAATGTTGCAGATTTCGGGACTTTTTGGGATGAACCAGATCTTATCCTGCAAAGTTGGGGGAGCCGACGAATCGGATGCGGATTTGGGTTCTTGCCCAACCATGCTATTTTCAGGCGCCGCACTCCTGCCCCCTTCGGCAGCCTCCTGTTTTGAAAAGGGCGCACTTATCGGGAGTATATCCGCAAGGGGAGATTTTTCAGCTACTTGGCCTGGCTGGTAGCCGCCGGTTCCCGTAAAAACCTTGTAGGATTGCATCGAGGCAAGCGCCGAAACCGTTGTGGCGAGCGCAACGAACATCGCAAGGGTTGCCCATGAAACTAAAAGGGCCCTTCTTCCGGCATTGTCGGAGAGGTCAAATAGCCGGAATGAGAGGATGAATTTCAAAAGCATGAAAAGTGCCGCTGCAATGAATGCAGTGGATATCGCGCTATCGAAATCAACAGGGTAAATCGCATAAACAGCGGCAAGCATGCAAATAATTGCCAATAATGCCTCGGCAATTGCGGACTTCCCTTCCGAA
Organism: Microcaldota archaeon; assembly: GCA_043820675.1. Lineage (GTDB taxonomy): Archaea > Micrarchaeota > Micrarchaeia > Norongarragalinales > SBBD01 > JACRGC01. The sequence goes on along the minus strand of JBDRDM010000026.1, from coordinate 1,716 downwards.
AGCAGCTGGTAGAGGCCCTTGCCCCAATATTTCCTTGTTGATAGCGCTTTCAATCCCCCGAAAAGCAGCATTGCAACTATGCTGCTGGATATGAAGGTGCTAATGGAGAGGGTCACGAAATAAACAACGGGGGGGATGATGACAATTGCGCTTGCGGAATGGAGCAATAAGGCAAGGAACAGCCAAAAAGTTGCATATTTATTACTCATATCAGAACCACATCAAAAACCCATTCAAACTAATTGCGCAATGATTATTTGTTCCCCACCAAGGCCAGCAGCCTATCGAACAATTTATCGGCCTGCGTAGGTCCATTTCCGCACGTATACACGAAATTATACTTATCGGCAAGGGCTGCTTCCACATAGCCATAACCAAATGCCCTGCTATTGCAGCTAAACTCCGGAGTTCCTTCAAAAAAAGCTTCCGGGAGGGCGGCCTTCAGCTCCCACGGCTCCATTTTCGATATTTCCGCACGCGTCAATTTGTCAGAAAACATATCGAATTCCTCGTAAATAATAGTGCCGTCATCAAATATATGGTAATCCTTGATTACTGAATTTTCAGAATAGACAAGCGCCATGAAGAAGGTTTCCTGCTTTTGCGCGCCCTCAATTAAGGTTTCCATGCGGCCTGCAAGCGCCTTCACGAACCCAGATGCGTTTTCATCGGGCATCTCATATGCGATTGTGCCATCGGCATCATGATAGAAAAGGTGGTGGGAAACGCACGGAATACATGACGCATGGATTGGAACCGCATTTGCCTTCACATCATCCAAAAACGCCCTTGCAAAAGCGGGGCCTATGCGGAATATGGCAACCTGCGTTTCCGCATTAGGAGTGCCTGCAACCCCAACCCTCATTTTCCGAAGGATAAGGCCCTCATCCGTCATGAGGTATTCGATTGATTCCTGCTTTGATTCTAAAATGATCTCACGGACAGTCTCAAAGTAAGCGCCCTGCGCAACCGGGGGCGGCGGGGTTTGCGTGCAGCCAAGTATCAAGAGGGAAATCAGAATAGGCGCAACAAATACGGCCGATGCAAATTTCACCATTTTTTTATCCACCATACTAGGCCTTAACCAAATATAAAAAGCGGGGATTTGCTAAAGCGACGCCGAGCAATCCGTTTTCCTTCAAAAACGCTCAGCACCCCCCAATCAACTCTTTTTTATTCCTCCGCTTTTCTAACCATAACCTTATGCAGGGGTAGCAAAGCCTGGTCAAATGCGTCAGATTCAGGGTCTGATCCCTTAGGGGTTCGAGGGTTCAAATGACTTGCCCCTTTCTTTTAAGAAAAGAAAGTGGCGGTGTCGCCGCCGCAAAGAAAAAAGGGACAAGTTGGAATTCATCCCTTCCCCTGCATTTTTTTTATCCGATTTTATGCCCGATGGATTCATGCGCCCGTTTACTATTAGGGCCCGTTCGTATCAGTGGCGTTTTTTGCCCTCATTCCGTGGGCTTGCCATCGAAATGCTCCTCGGATGCAAGCGCCTGCGCCTTGGAGTGCCTGACAACCTTGTCCTGGTGCTCGGGCGGCGAGTAGATGGTGTAGAGTTTGAGGTCCCTTCCCTCCGAATCATTGATCACGTTGTGAAGCGCGCCAGCTGGAACGATTACGCCATCGCCATCCTTCACGGAATGTGCAACTCCATCGATTTCGACCTTCCCCGCACCTTCCTCGAAGCGGAAGAACTGGTCCACGTCATCGTGG
>JBDRDM010000025.1:0-14252 GCA_043820675.1 Microcaldota archaeon | reverse complement strand
GCTAGCCTTGCTTTCAAGCTTGCTGCTGGGCACATTATCCACGAAATAGAACGGATCAAGCGTGAATTTTGATTCATCCGCGGTCCTGCTGGACCTTGAAACTACGTCCTCGACGGGAACTTGCTGCAGTGCATATTCGTTCCAATCATCCCTGATAACAAAATTAATGGTAATCGTGAACGCCTGCTGGGTGCTTGGGAAGTTAACTATCAATCTTTGCCTTACGGTTTTGGATTCGGTTCCTTCAAACCTGACTTTCACTCCTCCGCTTTCCTCATCTATCGTGTAAACAATCTTATTGGGATCGTTGGTAAGGACGAATGTAGCAAATCTTGGCGCCGTCAGGAACACCTCATTGAGCTTTTGCAGCCCGCCGACTATTGCCCCATCCGCACCCGCATGGTCCACATAAAGTGCTGCAAGGTATTTGTCTTCGGTTCCCGATGGATTAATTAGCAGCTGCGATGGAGCTCCGTTGTAAAGAGCATAATCGTTGACAATTGTAAATGCAATGCCGTTAACCGGCAGGAATGGTGAAAGCTCGACCTTGCAATCGAAGCCGGATCCGGTGTTGGTGCAAAGCCCCGGATCAGTTGCCCCCGAAAGCGTCCCATATTGCCCGAACTGGTTCCATTGCTGTTGCTGATAATTGCCTATCCTGGGGTCGTTAATGTTGTATTGGGTCTGGTAGGGATTCATCCCATAACCATAGACGCCGGTGGGTGCAATTCCGCCGGGAACGCCCCCGAATTGCATCATGCTGGGCCCGACCTGTATCTTATAGAAGCTGCTGTATGCGATCTGCTCGCTCTTGCCCCCGCTTGGGTCAAAGAACCTTGTCGTGCTCTTTGCAAGGTAGCCAACAAAGCGCTGCGCGAAATAATTGAGGTTCTTGTACCTGCACTCCGCTTCCGGATCACCGACGATCACAACTCCGCGTATGGCTGTGCGGGAAGGGTCCCTGTAATTGTAAACGCCGATTTTCTTGTCGAACTTGAACGTGTATGACTGGCCCGGGAGGATCACCTTCTTCTCAAATAGGAGGTTGCCGCTTATGAGCTTGTCATCCGCCGATGCGAACGAGGAGACCCCGTGCTGCTTCGAATCCATGTTGATCCATGTGACGGATTCGTTTGTGTTAATCCGGATCTCGGATGGTTCAAATCCATTCTCAGTTATTAGGACCGTGTTTTCCTTTTGCGAGTAGGTTGCAGGAGGCCCGATTATTTTCACCTTGATTGTTTTTGTGGGAACGCCCCTTGCGGTGATGATAAGGGAGCCGTTTTGTATCTCCACCCAATCATCGGAAATCTTCTTCACGGTATGGTTCGCAAGGAAGTTTACGGTATCGGTGTAATAGGGGTGGTCTCCGTAATCGGCAATTATATCTATGGCCCTGTAATCCCGATATATGTCGCAATCAACGGTTACGAAACGCTCCATGCGAAGGCTTGAATCGGTATCGCCACTCCTGATTTCACAATCATCCGGCGAGACGTTGGCAACGACGTTTTTCAATGAATATTGGCTCTGGTTGTGGTAATTTGTGGAGGGGTCGAGGAATATCCTTAATGGATCCGTAAGATCCGGATAGCCTTCGCCAAGGAAGAAGCACGCATTAAGCAGGCATTGCATCCCATCCCCACATTCCTCATCAAGGGTGCATTGCACTCTGCATATATTGTTCCGGCATACTTTTTCATCAAAGCAATCGGTATCCTCGATGCACTCCGGCTTCACCGGTTCGGTGCATTCCCCGTTTGTAGAGCAAACAAGTCCAGTTGGGCAGGGGTTTGCCTGCGAGCAAATGATGCGTGTGCAAATTCCATTTACGCAAGCATAGCCTGCATCGCATTCATCGCCGTTTGGAGTACAATATTTTGGCTGCACCGATACATCCGGGCTTGGAGAAATGATTATTATCTTATCCTTGCAGACCCCTCCGGCATCGTAATCGCACTTCTGCCCAAGCGGGCATTGCGCATCGCTAATGCACACCTTGTCCAAAACGTTGCAATTAACTTTAGTTGGGATCTTCAAATTCGCATGTGCGCTCCCGCTTTGGGAATCGAAATACAAATCGCAGAATGTGCCTTGCTTTGTTGGGTTCAGCGTCAGATCCTTCGAACCCTTTGCATTGATCCCAAACGTCGCCTGGTTTCCAGCAGCTGTCACGCCATCGCCCAGAATCTCCAGGCATGAGCTCTTTGCAACAACGTATATCTTGCTGTTCAAGAGGTTGTCCAACTGAATAGTACCTCCATCGCAGGTAAGTGTAAGGCTTGCTGCGCTCGCCTCAAGGTAATCGAACATTGTTGCAGTTATCGTTTTCTGCGCATTCTCGTAGCCTTCGCGCTTAGCCACGACCCTGAAAACACCGTTGTTCAGGGGATGGATTTTCCTAAATGCGTACCTGCCATCCCTGCCCGAATTCTCGCCATTGTTCCCTATTATTGATTCGGGCGTGTTGCCCTCGAACACATCGTTTTCCTCCTCCTCAATTGAAACCGTGGCATCGGTTACCGGCTGGCCATCATCCGAATTAAGCAATATGATTGTAAGCCTTCCGTCCTCATTTGCCTGCAATTCAAAAGGAGTTACGCTCATGTCGAATGCGTTTTCGCCGGTGATCTGCACGGTTGTTTTTATGGAATGCAAAACACCATTCGCATCCCCGAACTCCAATGCGATTTTGGAATATGCGGAAGGCAGCGTTCCTTTGGCATCCAAGCTTCCCTCAACCGAGCTGCCCTTGCCAAAGCTATCAATGTAGAAATATTGCTCTCCTTCCCCCGCAGCATCCCCATCGGATCCTGCAAACCTGTAGCCGTTGAAGATGATCTCATTGTCATCAAGAATCCTAAAGTACGGCGAATCGAAATTCTCAAGAGCCCTTCCAGCAAGCTGGATCTTGAAAGGCATGCCCGTTGGTGACGAGAAGCCCTTTGAGACTTTCCTTGTTCCAAAGAGCATCGACATGCAAATCCCATTCTTGCATGAGAACCTATCTTCCGTGACCTTGAAGGAGGTGCCGTTGGTAGTTGCATAGCAGGAATCCTTTTCTTGGATCTTTTCCTCCGCATTCAAATCCGGATCATCCGGCATCCTGCTGTAAATGCTCCCTGCGGCCGCATATGCCCGGAAATCAACAAAAACCATATCCTGGTTCCTTGCCTGCGGTTTGACAAAGACCTTGATTACAACCGCCTTGCTTCCCTGCTGATTCCTATATTCGTAATTGAGCCATTTCGCAAGCTTATCGCTGGCATCGTTTTCAGAGGCGACATCAGAGCTGCAATCGGAGGAGGGCTTGAACGAGAATCCTTTGGTGATTTGCGCGTTTCCGGGCTTTTCGTACCCCGAGATCGCCGCAAAATCCTCATCCGCGCTGGCACCGTCATTTCCCGAAACCTTAACGAATATCCCGCCCTTGTCCGTTCCCTGGGGGATATTGAGGGTGAATTTTGCGAGGTAGAAAGCCCCTCTCGTAACGGTCTCAAGGGCTGTTGAGTAAGTGGCACTCCCATCGGAGGCATCCGCAAGCCCATCAAAGCTTGCGAAGAGCTCGTTCCTAAGCGCAGCTGGAATGACGCTCGCCTCAAGCGTTTTTGTTTCCTCGAACTCAACGGAAAAGTCCTCGGTCTCAAGCGGAAGATAGCCGTTAGCTGAAATCTTGAAGTAAACCTGCTTGTTTGCGGGGATGATTATTTCGCACGTGCCATTAAGAAGCCCGCATACCGCATCAGGTATCTGGGTTTCGGTATCCCTAAGGAAGGTAGCAACGTTTCCGGAAACGCCTGCCGGCTTTTGATTGGTTGCATCCTTCAATTTGATGATTGCAATGCCCTTTGGCTCATCGAGCCTTATCACGACCTCCTTTTCCTCACCTACCTCGAGCGAAAATATGGCCGAGGTTCCAGATACTCCGTGGCTGTTGGCCCTTAGCATGTAGCTTGCCTGGCCCTCCCCCCTCTCAAGCGGAATTCCTATAAAGAGGGCAGTGCCGTCCTCTTTGGAGGTTTCTTCCGGAAGGCCCGCAAAAAAGCCATCATCAGTGAATATGTTGATCTTTGCTCCCTGCACCAAATTGCCATCGTAATCAAGGACGATGGCCTTCACTTTCGCGCTATTGTCCGTGTTGATTTTCTCGAGCTCCACATGCCTTGGCTCCCCCGCATACAAATCAAGCTGAAGCGAGGGCAGGTATTCTTCCATGTAAACCGTTGCATACGTCTGCTTATCGCTTGAGAATGTGGCAACACCGTCATAATCGGTGTACGCTGAAAACAATCTGGCGTTGGATTCCTGATTGTACCATTTAACAAGTGCATCCTGCAATGCCTCTCCATCCTTCTCCTTTACGATAAGGGTGATGTTGTAATCCTCTCCAGGTTCCTTGGATGAAAGCTGCACGATGAACTCCAGGGGGGTTTTGGATGTAAGGGTCCTTGCATCATCGCTGCCATCATAGGGCAAAAGGAGGGATTCATCCCTTGGCGTTGCCACAATATATACCTTCGAACCCACCGCATCCACGTCCTGGAATTGGGCCTTTCCCGAATCATACGTCCTTCCAACATCAATAACCGCATCTGTTGAGGCATAAAGCAAGCTTACGACCGCATCAACGAAATTTCCTTCCTCATCCTTGACGGTAACAAGCACTTCGCCCTTGCTGATGTCCGGATCGATGTCGCCATCGTCGATATCCGCTTTTTTCTTGAGTGCTATTGTCTTGCTTTTCTCCAATGCCACGATGATGGTGGAAGTTGCGGTTTGGTAGCCGCTTTTTGAAACCGTGAGGCTAAGTTCCGAGTTGGAATTTTCCGCTATAAGGATCGCGGTTCCGGATGCATCGGTTATTTGCGAATCGTAGTTGCCGGATTCGGAATCAAAATATGATGCGCTCGCTCCACCGAGGGGGATGCCGATCTCATCAGTAATCTTAAGGGTTATGCGTATGTTATTTTTTCCGCCACCTCCGCCTGATGATTGGAGGGATGCAATGATCTCCGGAGTAGCCTTCCCGGTCTTGAATGATTGCTCGAAGGGTTCGAATCCTTCCTCATCGATCAATATCCTTGCCTGCCTATCAAGGGGCACGCCCTCGAATAGTGCAATTCCCGATTTGCTGGATTTGACCGTCTTGAAGAGCTTTCCATCTATATATAGTGATACGGGAATGTTTGGCGCGGGAGTTCCAGCGACCTCAACAGATACCTTCACGGAAGTCGCCCCGCCGGATAGGGCATAGTATGCGAATATGCCCCCGCCTATTATGAGCACAATCAGTGCAAGGAAGAACGGGAATGATGGGATTCCGCGGGTTTCAATGGGTGTTACGAACCAGTCGTAAATCGGGAAATGCAGGTTTTGCTGGAGGTAATCGCATAAATTATAATAGGATTCCTCGATCCCCTCATAGAATTGCTTAAGCGATTCAGTCAATCCCATCCGCTTCACCAGGTAAGCAGAGCGTTTTAAGGAATAAAAAGATAACTATTAGCGCCTCGGAAACGGAATCGATTGAATGGATCATTTAATGGCCCATTTCCTGGAGCATGGTTTTGCCCGAAATATTCAAAATGGCCATATTGTGTTGGCTAGAAACCCGAAAAATGCCCGGTTGGCCAATCCCTATCCGATTCCCCCAAGCCAACCTGCCATCGGTCTTGTTTTGCATGCCGACAAACGTTTTATAATCTCTGCAAGCGGAAACCTATTTGTGAGGATATGGCCGGCGAATCACAATTGAACCAGATTCTTGATGCCATTATTGCCGTGCTTGCAATCGTAATTTTGTTTGTTTGGCTGAACCGAAAGCAGGTGAGGGGCTTTCGCAGCCGGCCGCATAGGGTAGAGCAGCTAAAAAAGCAAAAGGACCTTAAGGAAACCCGCAGGGTGCACATGTCCGCTTTGAACGATCTTTCGGATGCGCGCTCGCAGCTTCTTAGGATCATATCCGAATCGAAGAGGCGCTACATGAAGGGGGAGATTACCTATGAGGCAATGGGGCTCATCACAAAAGACGCGCAAAAGCGCCTTATCGAAATCGATGAGAGGCTCGGATCCTACGAGGTCCTGGTTTGAGGGTGGTATGCTTATGGCACAATTGCTGGAAGGAAAGCCGCTGGCGGAACGCGCCCTTGCTTCAATAAAGCGCGAAATCGGGGAGCTCAAGCTGCGGAAAATCAATCCCGCTCTGGCCGTCGTCCTTGTTGGCAACGATCCCGCATCCGTTGCCTATGTCAACGGGAAGGACCGGAAGGCAAAGGAGGTAGGCATTGATTCAAGGAAAATTGAGCTGCCAAAAAGTGCAACGGAAGGGGAGCTGCTGGAACTCATCCGCAAATTGAACGTGGATAAGGGGGTGCATGCGATCCTCGTCCAATTTCCCCTGCCTTCCCACATCAGCGAGCGCAAAATCAGGGATTCGATACTGCCCGAAAAGGATGTCGACGGGCTCAATTCCCTTAATGCGGGAAAGCTGCTTTCCGGCGATGAGACATTGGCGCCATGCACGCCCAAGGGCATTATTGGAATGCTGGAATCGCACGGAATACGCATTGCAGGAAGGCGCGCCGTGGTTGTTGGGCGTAGCCTTCTTGTTGGGAAGCCGATTGCAAACATGCTCCTCAACCGCGACGCAACCGTCACGGTGTGCCATTCCAAAACCGCAAACCTTCCAGAAATCACTCGGGAGGCGGATATTCTTGTTGTTGCAGTAGGGAAGCCGGGTCTTATCGGCGCAGAAATGGTCAAGAAGGGCGCGGTTGTTTTGGATGTTGGTATCAACCGCGTCGGCGGCGCTACGGTGAAGGAGGATATGGGGAATTTGGAAATTGGCCGCGGCGCAAAAAATGCGCATCCGGATCCAAAGGGCAATAAGCCAAAATTGGTCGGGGATGTTGATTTCGATTCGGTTGAAAAAAAGGCCTCCGCAATCACGCCTGTTCCCGGGGGAATTGGGCCGATGACGATTGCAATGCTGATGAAAAACACCCTCATTTGCGCGAAATTGCAAAATGGCCTCCTTTAGCAATAAGGGGGCAAAGCACGCATTCCCCGATAATTTATTATGCATCCTCCTTATCCATTTAAACGGGCGTAACCAATGGCCATAATCGATTTCCTCCGTAATAAGCTAGTGAAGCGCAATCCCCTTGTGATTTTCCTTCTAGGGTTCACGGCATCCCTTCTGGGGGTGGGCACCGCATACATAGTGTTCCCCCAGAATGTGGGTCTCATGGGCCTTGCATTTGCTTCTCTCATTCTGCAGCCTTTTGTTTCGAAGCTCATATACTATGAGGAGGAATCGGGCTACCGGGAAAAGCGCCTTTCCAGGAAGATATTCAAGGACCATTCGCAAACGTTCCGAACGATCCTGCTTTTGTTCTTTGGCATAATGCTCTCATATTCTGTAATGTACCTCTATTCGAAAGACATACGGGTAAACGACCGGTTCGAATCCCAGCTCCAGCCCGCTTTTGAAAGTGCGGGTCTTGCATCCGGCGCATCCTGCTCCCAGGGCTGGGGTTGCTTCATCCAATACCTTCAAAACAACCTGATGGTGATGGTTGTCGTGCTCATCCTTTCTAGCGCCTATGGCGCCGGGGCGGTATTGTTCCTGGGCTGGAACGCAAGCGTCTGGGGGACGGTATTCGCGTATTTTGCGGTCAATGCAAGCGCATCCGGGGGCACCAAAACCGCAGCCTTCATCTCAATATTCGTAAAAATATTCCCCCACACGTTCCTTGAGGCGTCCGCATACTTCCTTGCGGTCATTTCGGGGATAATCATCACAAAGGCGTACCTGCGCGAGAAAATAGAAAGCGGCAGGTTCCGCTTCATCATCTTGGACGGGCTGCTTTTCTTCGCCCTTGCCATCCTTATGGTGATATTGGGCGCCGGCTGGGAGGCGTTCATTTTCCCGGTTACCTGATGCTTTGCGTTTTTTTACTGATGGAGAAGACCATAATGGATTCCAGGCAATCCACATTCCGGGCATTCCACCAGCCACTAGGCATTATTTTCCTTACCTCCTGTGGACTGAGTGTTGGGGGTTGCAAGCATCCTTTTCAGCGAATTTTACCCGCACCTTTTCCTGCCGAGCGGATTACGCTTCATTTAAGCAGTCCGATCAGCTGCTCATGCAGGATTCCATTGCTTGCAGCAAAGCCAAAATTAGTCTTTTGGAGATCAATTGGGTTTCCGTCCAGCTGCGTGCACTTTCCGCCAGCTTCCTCAATTATGGCCATTGCCGCCGCCACGTCCCAAATGTAGAGGTATGCCGAAATGAACACATCGAACCTCCCGCATGCAAGGAAGGCCAGATCCATTGCGGCTGATCCCAAAGTCCGTACCCTGTGCTTTAATGCCAAGTTCTTTTCGAGCATCAGGGTTTTCCTTATCATCTCTTCCTTTGGGGCCATCTCCACGCAAAGCAGGAGATCGTAGAATTCGTTTTGGCTAGAAACGCCGATGCGCTTTCCATTAAGGGTTGCGCCCCTACCCTTCTCAGCCGCAAACATTTCGCCCAGAGTGGGCAGGTAAATTGCCCCGGCGATGATCGAATTTTTATGCATGAGCCCAACGGATATCCCGTAAAGCGGATTATCGTGCGCAAAATTCCCGGTGCCGTCGACGGGATCCACGATCCACCTGTATTCGGAGCCCGCGCCCTTGAATTCGGATTCTTCCGAAAGGAAATCGTGGTCGGGGAAGTTGTCCTCTATTAGGATTTTCCGCAGCAACTCCTCGCTTTTCCTATCGGCTTCCGTTGCGATATCCCTCTCGGCCTTGAAATGGACGCCCTTTTCGCGCCCACGGTATTCCATGACGAGTTCGCCAGCTTCCCTTGCGGCCTTTTGCGCAATCCCCGAATAATCCATGAATCCTGGATTACGTCGGGGGATTTAATAATTGCGCGTTTCTGGGCCTTTGCGCATGGTTTTACCCGAGGGAAACCAATCAAATCACAAAGTTTGGGAAATACTAGCTCCGCATTCCGATTTTTTTTAGCCCGCAGGCCTTTAATAAAGCTTAAAAATGCATTTGCGTTTAATCTTCACGTCAATTATACTGATTAGGTGAGAATTATGGGAATCTTCTCTTCTTTGAGCAAGGCGCTTGGCTTCACGCGCGACATAAATATCGAGGAATTCATGACCGCCGCGGAAGCCGAGGACATCGATGTGATGCACAAGGCCGCCGACTACTATGTCAAGCCCATCGCACTGCAAAGCGATGGCGATGTTGCGATAGTCAAGGAGGAGCTGCAAAACAAGAACCATGTGCTGCTCAATTTCTCGCCCATAATGCGCAACCCAACCAAGCTAAAGCAGGTCGTTGGAGAGCTCAAGATGTTCGTCCATAGCATCAACGGCGACATTGCCCGGATCGACGAGGACAAGATCCTCCTGACGCCGGCGAATGTGAAGATCGTAAAGAAGCGCAAGGGCTAGGTTTTTGCAATCCCTATTGCCTGAGATCTATTTTCTCCTTCACCCATCCTAATTTAATTTTTTTCCCTGCTCCTATTCTTATGGTCGAAAAGGATTCGCATTCGGAATTATGGCTAAGTCCCCGCAAACTCTATGCCGGCCTTAAGCCTGGTGAAGCTTTCGCAACGCTAACCCATACTGGAATCCCTTCAATATTCTTAAAAAAAGTTCTTAGGTCTCCCGAAAAAATGACCGCACTTGAGGTTGGGCCGCACCTTGTTCCTACGGCGCTGGATTTGCCATTTAGGCGAACTGTTCTGTTGGATATTTCAGATTCGAGCCTTCCGGCTTTGAGGGAAACATTGACTCACAAGCATCCGGGCAGGAAAATCTCGTATGTTGCAGGGGACGTATTGAAAATGCCCTTCAAGGGAAAATTCGATGTAGGCATTATGAATGGCGTTCTTGGGCATTTGCCTGCCGATAAGCACGAGATTGCAGTAAATAACCTTCTTTCCAGGGTAAAACATGCTTTCATTTCCGACCGGACGCTTGTCCAACAGGAAGGCCACGTGCCTGTTGACCTGGAGGGAATATCCCGCAAACTCAAAGTGGCTGGCTTTAGTGTTTTCCTATCAAAGCCAATTGCAACGACTAATGAGGGAAAAAAACCTAACACCCTCGAACTCGTGCCCGAATGGGTAGGTAAGAAGAAGGCGTTAAAATCGGGTGTGGAAACCTACCGGTTCATGTTCGTTAGCAGGCAAAAAGGTTACCGCAATGCGGCTAAACCCGCGATAAAAAAGCCAAATCCACGCAGAAGTTAAAGCACTTTCTCCGCCGCCGCCTTGAAGAATTTGGAGATCCGAAGCTGCTTCAATTTGGTTTCCAGCGAGGGTTCGCCCTTGATTTTCCTGAACGCCTTGAGTTTTTTCGGGAGGCGGATTTTCAGATATGAGGCAAGCTCCTCTATTGCTTCATTCGTGATGATCTTGTTGTATTTGATTTCCGGCAAATCATCCAATTCCGCTTCGGAAACCGTGCAAAATACCAGGAAATCCGACCTTTCGGAAAGCAGCACGTAATACGGGCCGCCCGCAGGCTTTGAGATGTATTTCATTCCCGTGAAATGCTGCTTGATCTTAAGGTGCGTTTCGAGCCATTCGGATTCATCTTCCTGCAGGCGAAGTGATGAAGAGAACGCATCCCGCCTTCCCGCAAAATACTCCTTGAAATATTCGAGGAGAGGCTTTTCCAGCATTCCAATCAGAAGGCCCGAATACTTGCGGCCGTTTTTAAGCTTCAGTTCCGCAACCTTCCCAAGGTACCTTGCATTCAGCAGGGGCGTCTGGAAAATAAGCGGATAATAAAATTCGTCCTCCTCGGAAATCAGCTTGTGGTAATTTGCCCTTTGCATTATGAAGAATTCCACTTTTATCCCCTAATCGATTGGTAAACCCGATTTTATAAACCCCCTTTTTTCGGCCTTGCTTGCAAAGGGTGCAATTCCCTGAACCTGCTTACGGCTTGCAGCAGTTCATTCCTGTACCTTGTATGGACTTCGGGACTGGGCGGAAGGATCGTTTTGCCTTTTACCGTTTCCCGGATCCGTCCGGTTAGGGCTCTTTCCGAGGTCCTTGCATCGAGGTAACCTCCCATAAAGAAACGGTTGAGCAGCATTCCGACAATAATTCTCGAATAAGCGCTTTGGCGCAATTTCCGGGCAAGGTAAGGGGGAAGGTACCCCACCCCTGCTTTACTTAATACCGCCTTGAGGGGTAGTGCGTGCGCGGAAGCGGGGTCCATTTGCTCAGTTGCCCATCTGACGAGGTCATCGAAGCGATCTTCCCCTGCGGCAACGGCTGCTTTGAAAAATACATCCCGATTCTTGGGTATGCTCTGCAAGATATGCCTCCGGAAGTTGTCCCTGCTTTTGGGGCTTCTCATAATCTTCACGTTCACGTCAACGAAGGTACGCGGCCTTTTCGGTTTGCGACTTTTCCCTGCAATATGCTCCAGGGCATCCGCTGCAAGATGCGCATCCTGGGGGTCATAGCCATGTATTTGTTTCAGCAATCCCAGTGCCCTTTGTATGCGGCCTTCATCCGTAAGCCTGTGCAAAGGCAATTCGCGTGCCATAGGGATCCTTTTGTTTGCAAGGAATTTAAAGTATAGCAATTTAAACTCGGCCGGCCAGAATATGGTCGTTGATGGGTATGGGCGCAAAATTGAGTCCTAAGGCGGGGTTTGCCCAAGAAGGCAATGGCGGCAGCAGATTCACTTCTGAACAGCTCGAAGCGGAGGCAAAGCGGCTGCATTCAAAACTCTCCAATTTGGGCTGGAACTTGGATACTTGCAGGCTTTATGCGCCCCTTACCTTAGAGATCAACTCCCTCAAGAAGCAGCAAAATGCGGTTGTGCTCGCCCACAATTACCAATCCCCGGAAATCCTCTTCGGGGTTGCCGATTTCGTCGGGGATTCCTACATGCTCTCAAAGCAGGCGCAGGCAACATCCTCGGAAAAAATAATCTTCTGCGGCGTGCGCTTCATGGCCGAAACAGCAAAAATGCTTTCACCCGAAAAGGAGGTCCTGCTTCCGGCGCCCGATGCTGGTTGTTCCTTGGCTGAATCTATTACTGCTGATGACGTCCGCAAACTAAAATCACAACATCCAGATGCAGCGGTCGTCACCTACATCAACACATACGCGGAAGTGAAGGCGGAATCGGATGTTATCGTTACCTCCAGCAATGCGCTTTCAATAATCGAGGCGCTTCCCCAAAATGAAATAATATTCCTTCCGGACAAGTACATGGCCCAAAATCTTGCCAAACAGACCAAAAAGAAAATAATCGCCTGGGAGGGGCTTTGCATTGTTCATGAGGAATTTTCCCCCGGGAAATTGGAGGCCTACAGGAAATTCTACCCTGATGCGAAAATACTCGTCCACACGGAATGCTCCCCGGCGGTTGTTGGGATTGCGGACATGGCCGGCGGCACTGGGGACATGCAAAAATACGTAGCAAATTCCCCGGCGGAACAATTCATGCTCGTGACCGAATGCGGCTTTTCCGATAAATTGAAGGCGGAATACCCGGAAAAGAAATTCATCCCCTCCTGCGGGCTTTGCCCCCACATGAAAAGGAATGATTTGAGGAAGGTTCTAAAAGCCCTGCGAGACCCAACGGAAGACCAAATTATTTCGATTCCTGGGGATGTGATGGAAAGGGCTGGCGCGGCCCTTGGAAGGATGCTGCAGTATGGGAAGTGAGTTGCGCATATGCGTTCCGGACCTGTTTGACGGCGATAAAATGCGCCAGATTTTAAAGCACCCTTCCCAAAAAAACTAATTATGGAAACGGATATCCTCGTTGTAGGGAGCGGAATTGCCGGCCTAACCCTTGCCCTCAAGGCATCCAAGCTCGGGAAGGTTACGATCGTAACAAAGGCAAATGCGTTCACTTCGAACACTTCCGATGCGCAGGGCGGGATTGCCATCCCGATAAGCAAGGCCGATGCGGAAAGGCACATCTCCGATACCCTGAAGGCGGGAAGGGGGATTTGCGATGAATTGGCCGTCAGAATGATGGTTGGCAATGCGGGCGCGCGCATTCTCGAACTTTCGGATTGGGGTGTGAAATTCGAGAGGGAAGGCGACGATTTCAAGCGCACACTCGAGGCGGGGCACTCCTCTTCCAGGATAGTTTATAATCAGGACGCGACTGGAAAGGCAATCGAGCATAAGCTTGTTACGCTTGCAAGGGAAAATAAAAACATCGAAATCATGGAGGATACGGCGATGCTGGATCTGATAACCGCGAAGGGAAAATGCCTGGGTGTGCAGGCGCTTTCGCCAAAATCCAGCCTCCAAAACATTGCCTCGAAATTCACGATCCTTGCAACGGGCGGCCTTGGCCAGATCTACGAGAAGACGACCAATCCGACGGTTGCCACGGGAGATGGCTATGCGGCCGCAGCGCGCGCCGGCGCCGTTCTTGAAAACATGGAATTCGTGCAGTTCCATCCAACGAAACTGGATGTCCCTTCGATGCACCCCTTCCTCATGTCGGAGGTGATGCGCGGGGAGGGCGGAAGGCTCGTTGATGCGGATGGAAAGCCGTTCATGGCCAAATACGCCAGGGAAGGCGAGCTTGCTCCCCGCGACGTTGTTGCGCGCGCAATATTCATCGAAAGCCAAAAGGGGCGCGTATACCTCGACATGACCCATAGGAAACGCTCCTTCCTCAAATCTCGCTTTCCCACCATCTACGCCAAATGTTTCGGGTATGACATAGACCTTGCGGAGGATTTGGCGCCGGTTGTTGCTGCCGCGCATTACATGTGCGGGGGCGTCAGAACCGATCTGCACGCAAGGACCAGCATCCGCAATTTGTATGCAATCGGCGAGGTCGCATGTACCGGCGTCCATGGCGCAAATAGGCTCGCATCCAATTCCCTCCTTGAGGCGATGGTGTTTTCCCACGAGGCGTTTTTGGATTTGGGGAGGAATTTTAGCAAGTCCCGCATGGAAAAAGCGCCTGCACCGGAAATTCCGAAAAAAGGGACGCTTGACCTATCCTTTTACGAGCTCAAGATAAGGAAGCTCATGTGGGAAAAGGTGGGCCTTGTTAGGAGCCGGGAAGGTTTGATTTCCGCAATTTCCGAGCTTGAAAAAACCCGGAAATTCGTGGATGCTATTTGGGATGATGGGCTCTTTCCCGGGCTTTTGCAACTTAGGGGCATGGTCGAGGCCTCGATGCTTGTTGCCAAAGCGGCCCTTGCACGCAAAAAAAGCCTCGGCTGCCATT
>JBDRDM010000024.1:0-9830 GCA_043820675.1 Microcaldota archaeon | reverse complement strand
GGTTGATACATGCGTGAATATTAGGGCCCTTTCGGATGTTGTGCTGTATATCTTGATGAAGCTCTCATATGGCAATTCCAGGATCACCCTGACGCTGTCAAGGATTGTGCATCCGAAAATATTTTTCGTCTCAAGCTTCTCGCCATTTGCGAGCACCTTTGCCTCTATGATCTTGGCGAATTCCTTTGCGCCCACGGGCTTGATGAACTCCACTGTTTCATACAGCCCCCGCCCGCTTTCATCCGCCTCGGTGAATTTCTTGATGGTATTCCCCCCCTTTTGCCTATCCAAAGCAAACAGCGCGTCAACAAACCTCCTGATGACTGCAATTCCAGGGGACTTGCGGCGGTTGCTTTCGTAGTCGCTGATCGTTGATGGGGATATTTTTAGGTAAATGGAAAGCTCCGTCTGGGCGATATTGAAAACCTCCCGCCACTTCTTCATGGTGCTTCCGGGATCCGGAGAAAGCGAGATTTCGCCGGCAATTTTGACTTTGAGCTGCTCCATGTGTCTTTCTACTATCCGCAGATATATAAATTTGTTGTTTGACGAACCGCCCTACGACAGCTGGTAAAAGCCAATTTGGGGCATTTGGCAATGGTATTGGTGTGGTTTAAGCTCGGGTCATAAATTCCTGGTTTAAATGAAAATCTGTTTGGCAATTTAGGTATTTGGAAAAAGACGCGCTGCTTATTTTAATTCGGCAGGTGTTTTTAGAATTCTCCAATTAGGCAGGTCTGCGCCAAAAGCCAAGGGTGGGTTATTTTGGCTTATTGCAGGAACTGTGTGTACAAGAATAGTGCCAGGAACGAGAATATGAGTAGGAAGCAAAGCTGCCTCTCGTATTCGTCACTGGATTTTTTTATGGGTTTCATAATCGCTCATTCCAGCACTTCCATCTTCCCGAATTTACCAAGCGTAAGCTGCGTCTTGTCCTGCCACGTGTTGACGTAGCCATTGACAATCTTCACCTGGTTTCCAACCTGCACCTTGTCGATGTCGTCGTTCCAAAGAACCAGCACGATCGTGCCGGACGTATCCTTCAAGGTCGCGTTTGCAACCCGCAAGGTCCGGCCCATCTTGTTGATTTCCCTGGGTGCGTCGAGATTCGTAATTTCCCCGGTTACTTCGACGTTTCCAGTACCCGGCTTCAAATCAGAAATGTTCATTTTTTTACACCCCTCTAATCAGAGTGGATACTTTAATCACAACAACGTTTTTAACTCTTTTTAGCGCTTTTTTCCGCTTCCAATCCATCCTCCCTGATAATTAATCCAGTCTTCCCCGACGGAAGCGCAATATCAAAGGGCGGCCCCCTCCATGCGCTTTCAATACGGAACTGCCTTCCCCCAATTTCATATTCGAAAACGGCGCTTGCGCCTTGCGATCTGATTTCCAGGGGCGCTGCCAATTCGATTTCCATCCTCAATTGCCCCCTCCCCAAGCCGGCCGCCCCATCCAAAGCCGAAATTATTTTATTTACGCCAAATTCCATCTGCTTTCCTTGCAATGCATATTTTGCCAACTCGGAAGCATTCCCAATCGCCGGCGCAAGCACTGCCATGAATGCCGCGAGCGCCCCAAGTACGACCATCACTTCGAGGGATATCTGCCCCCGCCTTCCTAACTGGCCATCTGGGAGAGAAAATCCTTCGCATTTTTGGTGCCAGCCCCCCAATGGTCCATTCCGGCAACAACTGATTTTACGCCCATTTCCCCAAATCCAACCTCGCTTCTTAAAATCCAAAGCAACCGGCGCACATCCCATTTCCATCCCTCATTTCCCGATCTTATCCAATTCGCTCCAGGCCTTGTCGATTTTCGCATCGAGGTTTTTTGCCCCGACCTTTGCCGAATTTTGCAGCTGGCCGATCAATACTATCGCAACTGCAATAAGGGCCGCAATCATGATGAGCATTTCCGCGGATACCTGCCCGCTTTCCTCGCACCAAAAGGATAGGTCTTTTTGGATGCCCGCAGATTTTTTTTGTTTGGGCGTATTCAAGCCTTCGGGCCCCCCGGGGTTATTCTCATTCCGCCTTTCCGTTTTTCTAACCCTTCCAGTCATTGCCCCCGCGAGCAAAACCCTTCCAATATTGAGCAAATCCATTTTTCCATCAACCCGCCCCCCAGCTAGGTCTGCTTTGTTGGGGATTTATTCTTTGGGTATAAAAAAAGTAAACTTGGGGTTTATCCCCTGTTGGAAATTGCCGGTGTATTTGTATTTTTAGGCAGGAAAGAACCGGAGGTGAAAGGCAGCATTCAAAGAACAACAATGCAAAGGGCAAATTCCCCTACTCCACAAACCGGCCCCTCTCCTTCAATTCCAGGTCCTTCTTGCTGCCTTTCTTGTTGAGCTTTAGCCTTTTTGTTTCAATATCCTTGCGGTATGTGAGGCCGAATTCCTCCATCAAAAGGCGCACCCCCTCCTCCTTCCCGTAGATGCCCCTGACAAATCCCCGCTTGCCGCTCTTGCCGTCCATGACGATTAGCCTATCGATCGAATTGTATAGGAATTCGAGGTCATGGTCCACGACGATGATGGCCCTACTCGGTCCGGCCCGTTCCCGAAGCATTTTCGATAGTGCTATCCTCGAACCCACATCCAACATATTGGTCGGCTCATCCAGGATGTAAAACGGCCTATCCTGGTTGAGGGTTTTGAATATCTCGAGCTTTTGCAGCTCCCCGCCGCTAAGCCTTGAAATCTCATAATACTCGAGCCGCGCCATCCCCATCCCCTTGATGAAATTATCGGAAAACAGGTCGTTTTTTTGGAGGTACTTTCCCGCCTGCCCGGGCTCCCTCCTTAAAACCTGGGGCTTGAACGCGCATTGCTTTTCGTTTTTCGAAAATACATCCATGCAAAAAGTGCTTTTGCCTATCCCGTTTTTTCCTGCGATGCCCACGATTTCGCCCTCACGGATCCCGATCGCTTCGGGGTTTTCAACAACGAATCCGCCCCGCCTGATTTTCCCCTTCCCTAATTCGACAAGCCCTTTTGTGTGCGTTTCGCCGGAATAATGCTTGTAGGAAATCGCCCCATCCCGGAATTTCATGTTCTCCGGGGGTATGAACCCTTCCATGAACATGTTGATTGCCCTATCCGTTGCATAAACCTGGGATACGATCCCGTATGCTCCCGCCTCCCCGAACATCAAATAACTCTGTTTGCAAAGGTACGATAGGAGGGATATGTCGTGGTCGATGATGACTACCTTCTTGCCGGAGAGCTTTTCTAGCAGGTAATTTATGAGGCGCACCCTATAGACGTAATCCAGGAACGAAAACGGCTCATCGAAAAAGTAAACCTCCCTATCATGGAGCAGCGCGGCCGCAACCACGACCTTTTGCAGCTCCCCGCCGCTTAGCTGCATTAGCTCCCTTTCATAAATCCCTTCCAGATCGAATAATTTGGTTAATTCCCCCAGGCGGCCATTCCCGCTTCCCTTGCCGGCCGCCCCCTTCAATAGTTCCCCCACTTTCCTTTTTTCTCCCTCACCCGAAATCTCCTGCGGCTTGTATACGACCCCGCCCCCATCCAGCCTTTCAAAATATTCCTTTATTTCCTTTGTTGGAAAGTTCAGGGGTGCGAGTTTCCCGGCAATGAGCTTTAGGTTCGTGCTCTTCCCGCAGCCGTTTTCACCAACAACCCCCACGATTCCGGCCTTGGGGATTGCCATCTTGTAGAGCGAAAATCCATTCTTCCCGTATGAGAACACCATCTCCTCGGGCTTTGCCTGCGGAAGGTTGACGACCGTGATTGCATGGAAGGGGCATGCCTTTGAGCAAATTGAGCACCCCTGCGAAAGGGAGGGCTCTATGAACGCCACGCTCCTGCTTTTGATCTCCTTCGAGTATTCGTATTTGAAATCTATGTGCCGCTCTCCCGTCTTCCTATCCACAAGGAAGGTGCATTCCTTCCGAAGCCTGTTGGATGGGCACTGCCGCATGCACTCGAGGTTGCACCTGACCGGGTTGCACAAATTCCTATCGACGATTGCAATCCTTGTCATATTTCTTCACGTCTGCCTTTCAATTCCTCCAATTTTTGAAAATATTCATTTTTTATTCTTTCGACCCCACGGGCGATCTCCGGAGTTAAGCGCTGGAGCTGGCCTTCCCTTTCAATGCTTCCCTCCATATCAACGAGGACTTCGAATAAAACTCTCTTCCCCTGGGGAGTAACCACAATGTTATGTGGCGAAGTGTCCACGTAATGCATTCCCGCATCATGCAGTCTGCTACGGATCTCCGAAATGAGGCTTGCGGGTATCCTCTCATAATGCATTCGAGAAACCCTGTTTAAATATTCGAAAGGTTTGCCGAATACCGGAGCTGGGTTTTGGTCTATTCGAAATGTGCATCCCTGTTTCTGTGCTTGATAAAAACCACCAAAATACGTCCTGCTATTTTGGTCCATGGCTACCCTATTGCTTACCAATGCAATCGTTCCTGGAAATCTAAGGACATTCCCATCCCTCAAGGATTTTGGATTCACCAAGTTACGCTGCTTGGGTTTGGGTTCCGCCGAAACACGCCTAAATTGCAATACTTCGATATCCAGCCCCCGCAGTGCTTCTTTGGCAATCCGATGGGCATAATCTATCTTCAGCGCCATTTCGGGGTCCAATAAAAAATGGTGCTTGATGGCGCGGGAACCCCCAAGGATAACGGAACCGTGCTTCTCATTTCCAAATCCAACCGGCTTTTGTGGTTTCTTGTTCATCTCATTTCCCTCCTTAAAACCAAACCTATTTATAACTGCTCGATCTAAAAAATCCGCTGCTAATGCTCATTAGCTCTTACATCTTAAGGTGATGATATGTATCCCCCCCAACAAGCACAATACGACCGCGCAATTACCGTATTCTCCCCCGACGGGCGCCTCTTCCAGGTTGAATATGCGCGGGAAGCCGTCAGGACCGGCACCCCTTGCGTTGGCCTGATTGTCAAGGATTCAGTAATCCTTGCAGCCCATAAGCGCATCGCTTCATCCCTCATAGTGCCCGAATCGCACGAGAAAATATTCCAGATAGATAAGCACATTGTTGCTGCAAGCTCGGGCCTTATTGCAGATGCCCGCAAGCTCGTTGATTTTGCAAGAATCGAAGCGCAGCGCCATCGCATTGTCTATGGCTCCGAAATACCAATCGAAACCCTCGCAAAGAAGATAGGTGACCAAATCCAAACCTTCACGCAGTTTGCAGGCGTTAGGCCCTATGGCGTTTCGCTCCTCATCGCGGGCGCGGACGGCGCATTCAAGCTCTTCGAAACGGACCCATCAGGCGCACTGTTCGAATACCGGGCAACCGGGATTGGCTCTGGCAAGAAAACCGTGGAGGATTTCTTCGAAAAGGAATATTCCGACAACCTTTCCCAGCACGAGGGCCTCAAGCTCGCCTTGAAGGCATTAAAGAAAGCCGTCGAGGAGAAGCTTTCCCCCTCCAATGTCGATGTTGCCGTGATTTCCAAAGAGCACCGTAAAGTCGTTTTCCTCAAAAAAGAGGAGATATCTAAGCTGATAGCTGAATTGAAGTAGATGAAAATGACGGAATTTGGCCTTGCCGCCAATAAGCTTGGAGATCCGCTATTGGATATATCCATAAATGCCTGCAGCTGTTATTGCCTCATTGACCGCAGCCACCGCAAAATCCTCTTTTCCGTTGCGGATGCAAGGTTCCCTTCCCTCAAGGATGAGGCGCGCATGCTCTGGCTTAGGGAATTTGGCACCGTTTCCGATGCGCTGGATTCTTTCTTTGCCTTTCCTCCATATGTCGAGGAAATCAATGCTTCAATAATCCCCCCCGATCAATTCTCCCCCGAAAAAAAAGTGAAAATAAGCCTTTCCGGAAAACTTTCTCGCGAGAGCGTTGCATGGTTTTCCCGCGGCCTATCCCAGCTTCTCGAGGATGAGGGTTCCAAAGGCGCAAAACCACCCTTCGTTCTGGAATGGGCAAATCATGCAGGAGAGGAGTTCTTGGCGCCCCTTGCTGATTTCGAAAAACGCCCCCGCGTCGTCTCTCAAACCCGATAATTTGTTGAAAGGGAGCGCTGCGCGTTCCCGTTCGATCAATACGGGCAAGGCATTTGGGTTTTTCCAATTCCGCGTTTGTTACGTGCAATTCGTCATTAGGTTTCTTTGCCATCGTCCGTTGGGCCCACATCCACCCGACCTTCCTTAACATCCTCCAATCTTGCGTTTTTCCATGCATGTTCTTTCCCATGCTCCAATTCATAGCAAAACACAACGCGTATTAACTTTGCTTTTTTCTTTTATTGCTGATAGCAATGTCGCAAATCGAAGGGACCTTAATTTGCCGGTATGAGAAGGCCGGCGAGAAATTCGAGATCCTAGTTGACCCCAAAAAGGGGTACGATTACAAGGTGGGGGGCCGAACGGACTTTACCAACGTGCTCTTGGTGGAGGAGGTCTTCAAGGACGCCAACAAGGGCGAGCGCCACACGGATAGTGCAATCAAGAAGGCGTTTGGCACTACGGATCCGTTGGAGGTTGCCAAGAAGATAATGAAGGAGGGCGATTTGCAGATCACAACCGAGCACCGCCGCAAGCTCCTCGAGGAAAAGAAGGCGAAAATAATCGACCTTATCGCAAGGAACGCAATTGATCCGCGTGCCAAATCACCCCACCCCCTGATAAGGATTCAAAATGCGCTCGAGCAGGCACGCTTCCATTTCGATGCATTCAAAAGCCCCGAAGAGCAGATGGAATCCGCAATAGATGCGATCCGCGAGATCATCCCAATTTCCCTCGAAAAGATGAAGATTGCCGTCAAGATCCCCCCCGAGCATGCCGCGAGATGCTATGGCATCTTGAAGGAATACGGCATCTGCAAGGAGGAATACGGCGGCGATGGCTCCCTTATTGCAATGGTTGAAATCCCAGCTGGAGTTCAGGGCGAATTCTACGACCGGCTAAACAAGCTCACTTCAGGGTCCGTGCAAACCAAGGTAATTTGAGAAGTACCTATCGTAATTGGTAGCGAAAAAAAGACCCGTTTTATCCCTAGTTTACCAACTCAAATTCCACTTCTCCCTGGCATTACCCCCTACCCTTTCTCCAATCCCATTGTAATGTTCCTTCCCGCATCCCTAAGCATTATTTTTAAACTCCCGCATTCTTTCTTATTCCATGAAAAAAGCGCAGGCTTCCATGGATTACCTGCTTCTTATCGGAGCTGCGGTCATGTTCACCATCGTGGTGACGCTTTCAACCCGTGAGGTATTGATTTCCGGCGGGGAGGAGACAAATATTAAAGTCGCTGAAATCATCGCCACTCAGCAGGTGCTAATCACTTCCAAGCCCTCTCTTCTTATCCCTTCCGTACCCGAACCTTCAACAATCGTTCAAGACTGCAACCCCGGCGAGAGCTGTTCGGGGCCCAAATACTGCCATTTCAATACGGGCACTTGGTATTCCTGCAACGGCTATGTTTGCGATTCATCCGGCTTTTGCAGCAGCCCGACAAATGAGCTTGCAACTTGCTCTCCTTGCGGCTCCAAGACGCAAATATTCGGGGAGGACGAGTGCCCGGTCGGTGAAACGAACACCAGCTGGTGCGCTTCAAGCTGCGATTTTGGGTGCGATGCCGGAAGCGGCTTTTGCAATTCGGATTGCACTCCAGCACCCTGCGCTGTCACTTGCGCTGGCGGCGGGCCGCCCAGCTGCACTGTAAATGTTGATATTACCGGTGGCGAAGGGCCGTTCGTATCGGTTGTTAATGTCACCTTCAATAACCCTGTTCCTGGAATGGATGACGCGATTATCACCTGCAATTCCACAGATCCAGGAACCGTAATTCCGATCAATACTCCGGAAAATTCCACCGGGAACATCTATTGCTATTTTCCGGCCACATCCTCAATCCAAACCTTCAACATCACCGCCCATGATGTCGGGCCATTGCCTTATGCCACATGCACGACCGAAATTATGGTCGGACCCTCAATGACCTGCGCCTTTACGGAAGGAGGATCCGTCAATACCGGCGGGAACTCCATCAATATAGGCCCCTTCAGTACCAACCTGGTCGTTACTTATGCTGATTTGGAGCCTGGCGTTACAAGCGCGCTCATGAAATGCAAAGCCACCGATCCGGAAGTTGTTGTTCCAATCAATCTGACCGCTGCCACATCCCAGTTGATTTGTTCATATCCGGGAGTCCTTGGTGCGACCTCTTTCGACGCGAATGCGATCGCCTGCGGCAATTACAGCTGCGCTTCATGCATCCAAAATATCACCGATGCAGCGCCGCCCATTATCCCCGACCTTTGCAATATCAACGCTTGTGACATCATAACCAAGCCCCTCCATTCCGCGGTTCCGACATTCCTGGATTTCAGGGTGGAGCCGCGCTACTACCTAGCGCCGATAACGGAAATCAGGATAATGGATTCGCTCTACTCCTGCAGCAACCCTCCAATTCCGCCAAATACCTGCAAAAACGATCCCTGCCGTGTGAGGGGCGCGCAGGTGGGCCAAAATTATTGTGTCATCATTGAGGATCAAATCGATTACGATTGGAATGACTTCGTCTTTTCATCCCATACTATCACCTATCCCAACGGCGATATGCTTGTAGAGGTCGTGGATGAGGCTTGCGATACGGCCGCAGCCGATGCACTCGTGGCGATGTTTGATTTTGGAAGCAATACTTATGTTAGGGACATGGAAAATAGCGCCTCAAATTTCTCATCAAGCACTGAGTACGAAGTATGGAATAGGTGCCATTTCGATTTGGGTTTGATCAGGCACTTTTTTGTCAGCACATCGGCTGCTCCCGCCAATCGTCCGCCCAAATGGCTGACTATCGCCCTTAGAAAAGACACGGATCCTATAATGCGAAAAATCCCAAGCATCGGCCAAAGCGCCTCTTATGACGGACTTTACAATTTGCAATTCTTCATTACTGACGACCATGATGCCAAGGACCTAATATCATTTGCCATTGTCGATTACAACTCCACGGCTCTTGACTGCGGCCTAAGCGGCCCCCCTGTGGTAAATCCTGCAAACCTTACCTGCACGGGGCTTGCAAACGGCTATTACACTGTGAAAATCAAGGCAACTGATACTTCTGGGTATTATTCCAATGCCAACTTCTGGTTCAAAGTTGGCTGATTGACCCACTTGAAACGGATGATATGGAGCTTGGCGATTGCCCTGCCCCCTATTGCAGTAACAATGCTTTCCATAATCGCACTCCGCCATTCTCCCAGGCACCTTCCATGAATTTGCGCATACAATTCCCCCTGGCAAAGCCGTCCCTCCCGCTTATCGGATCCCTTTATTAAATTATCCGCCGAAATCAATAGCGAAAGCGAAAAAACGAACGGCCCGGGGCCCATAGCTCTTTTTTGGGGCGCCGGAGCGAATGGTTTGATGTTCAAAGCGCATTCAAGCAGCTACATCGAGGTTTATTGACATGGTGGAGATTTTCGTTCCCGGAGATCAGCTATATCCAGAACCTAAAAGGTTCATGGGCAGCTTTGTTTCGGAAAACAAGACTTATGCATCGGTCATATGCACCAAGTATGACGACAAGGTGGTTCCCCTCAAGGGAAAGTACCTACCGATAATCCAGGATTACGTTGTAGGCGTCGTTACCGAGCAGCGCTTTAGCGGCTATACCGTAGACCTCAATTCCCCATACAACGGCCAGCTCTCGTCCCGTGAATCACGCGAGAACTTCCAGATTGGCGATGTGATGTCGGCGCTCATCCAGGATGTGGATGAGGTAAACGAGCCGATGCTAGTCGAGCCCCGAAAACTTTATGGCGGCCGGCTCATCGAAATCGAGCCCGTCAAG
>JBDRDM010000023.1:0-3728 GCA_043820675.1 Microcaldota archaeon | reverse complement strand
TACTTCAATTCCAGCACGTTCTTAGAAGGGAATGAAACCCTTAAAAATCTCCCATGAGTGGTAATTCCGGGGGGTATTACATGCGCGCGTTCGTTCTGATTTTTGCAATTGCAGCAATATTCGTATCCCCCGCAATGGCAGCTGACATATCCGGGCACGTGCAGAGCGTGCAGCCGGTGCAGAAGCTTATTTCCGGAGGGGATATGCTTGACCTTGGCATTGTCGGGCCCGGCCAGAAAATCGAAATCGAGATTGCGCGCACCTCTGGCATTAATGATTTCAGGAATGTCGAGGAGGTTTGGGACCGCCTGAAAATCGACGATGCGACCCTTCCCTTGTTTTGGAGGTCGGAATATTCGCTTCGGTATGAAGCCAACCCCAAGGCGTTTGTGATCGTGGATAAGGGCGCCCCCGACGGCGAATACTCATTTTCCCTGCATACGGAACGGGACTATGGCACCGCCTCCCAGTATCCGGTAAGGTTCAATGCGAAGGTTAGGATTTCGAGGGATGTTTTCAGCCTGAAGGTGCTTAGCAAGTTTGTGCAGGGGGGAGTGGAGCAGCCTTCCGAGTTCACTTTGGAGCTTGCCAACAAGGGCAGCGCTAATGATGCATTCGAGCTGGAGGTCGTTTCGGGCCTGCCCAACGCGTGGAAATTCAAAAAGCAGGTCTTCATCCCGCATGGCGAGAGCCGGATTGTCACTTATGAGGTCGTTTCGAAGGAGCAGGTGGATGCGGAAGTGGAATTCCATGCGACTTCGCTTTCGTCGGATACGATTTACGGCACCGATACCGCGAGCCTCCAAACCCGCAGCAGCGTCCTGCAGGACATGCGGTCTGTTGGCAATGGAGTCATCCTCTTCCCGAATATCGAGCAAGTGGTATACTACCTGATGGGTTTCATCGCCAACAATTTCATTTAAGGCAGGCTGCATTAAACCAGTTCTCCCTACCTTCCAATGCCCCCCGCTCTTCCTTTGTTCATTCCTACTTGATTACTTTCAATATGTCCTTCAAAGGCGCATTTGTCTTTATCCCCGTTGGCGAAAAATGGCATCGCTTTGCCGTGAATCCCTTTCCAGCAAGCCTCCCTTCGATTTCAACCGTTTTCCTTACCCTGATTCCAAGCTTTTTTGCGAGAGCATGCAAATCATAGAAAGCTGGTCCGAAATCGTTTTCTTCCTTGAGCGAAAGGAGCATCTTTTCGACTTCTGCGAATTCCCCTAAGCCGCGTTTTTGGTTGCCTTTCCTCACGCATTCCAGGAATTGGCTATTTTGCAATTTACCTATCCATAACTCGCCCGCATAATCGTACGCATTCCCGCAATTGGGGCATTTTTCCAACTGCCGCTTCCCGCTTTCCCTCATGAGGCATTTGGGGCAGTGCATTATGAAGCCCAACTCCGGGATAACGGCATCTGCCTTGCCCGCAGATTTCTCGGCCAGCACGATTGCCTTTATCGCATGCCCCCTGTAGAATGATAGCAGCGGCGTGCACCCAAAATCCTGCATCATAAGCTCCCTTGCGATCCTTCCGACCAAAATCCTAAGCGCCACCTCGTGGGAGTATTCGCATCTAAGGGGCCTTGCGCCATAATGCTTGATGCAGGGCCTGGCATTTGCCCCTGCAAGATTTGCAAGGTCGGTTGCAGTGATTGATAAAACACCCCTTTTCTTAAGCCTCCTGATGGCGTTTTGCAAAAAGAACACCGGGGAGCCGAAGGGATCTATTTCTATGAAATCGAAATGCGCCTTGGTGTGGAGGAAATACTTGTTGAGGTCATTTTCGGCAATTTTCGCATTCCTGATTTTATTCAACTTGATGTTTTTTCGCAAAACCTTTATCGCATCGGGATTCGCATCCACGAAATGCACTTCCCTAATCTTGCATTCCTTGGCGTATCTAATGCCCCTTGCCCCAAGCGAGCAAAGCCCGTCCAATATTGCCGCATCCTTAATTCCAGAAAGGCAGCACTCCAGTGCAAGGGAGCTAAGGCTCCTATTGAACCTCATTGCAGGGTTGTAGAACACCGGAAGGTGGAACGGGTCCTTGAATGAACCTTCCGGAACAAGCAATTTTGCGCTTCCTTCGGTTATTTGGGTGAGTTTCATTTTTTCCATTTTCAATGCATCCTGGCAATCAGGGATTGGTTATTTCTTGGTCGATTTGGATATCGTAAAGAGGGCGCCCAATACCGGGGATCGCTTCGCCAGTGTATATGGTTCTTACTTCGTATCCCGGCTCATCTGAAATGGAAGACATTGGGCCGTTGAGCACATCACTTGGAATGGTGTTGAAATAATTGGTTCCAGCGTTCGCAGCTTCTCCTACCGCCTTGATTCTATCAGGGTCGAATTCGTGCTTGCTCCAATCCACCTGCGGCACGCCCTTCACCTTCTCCTCCGAGCCCCCTCCGAAAAGCGATTTCAAGGATTTCATCTGGGAAATGGCGGCGCATGCGGCAGCCGAACCCTGAAGTGCAAAATTATCCGGCTGCGTCTGCGCGAAGAGGCTAAGCAGCGTGCAAGTCCCGAAATCTCCCGTAATTATGCTGCTCATCCCGCTTGCGATCGCATTCATATACCTTGCCTGCTCAGGATACCGGTAGGTTGCGTAGAATGTTCCTGCTACCAGCGATACTCCAATCACATCGGGGAAGCATGTGGACCTTATTCCCATGTGCACCGGCGCAAAGAGCTGCTTTCCGAAAGCCACCACATGCACATAGCTTGATTTGGGTGCGCATATGGGTTGGCAAACCGGTGGAAGAGGGTCTCCTGGTTTAATGGGTGCGCAAATCATGCTCGTTGAGCGCGGGAATGGATAAACCGCGGGCAAATCCCAGTTTACTGGGGATGAACCGGATAAGCAAAACGGAGATGTCGCCAAATTGCATTTGATTCTGCAGCCAGTTACGCAAGCGGGTGCAGCCGCTCCTGCAGTGGCGACTGTCCCAGCTGGGCACGCAGTTGTAATGCACGAATCAGAACACAATTCGTATTGAGCATCAACCGCGGCCGTTACCGCTCCCCTGCACGCCGGCGCATGGATTGCAATCAGGGTAATGAATGTGCTCGGAACCGGTATTGGTGTCAATTGCCTTTTTGTTGCCGCCTGCTCCTGTGAGGCAAGCGAGCTTTCCGATTCGGATTCAACGCACCTTCCCTTGCCCTTTAGGAAATCGCAAAGAGCAAGGTAATTGCCGCCAGCATATGATGGGTGGGTTTGCGTTGCCTCAAGCTCCGGCGTCCTGCCGCTGTTTCTGCACTGCTCTTCCGGAGAAATATAATTAAGCTTGTAGAGCCGGGCAATTCTTGCTGAAAATTCGAAATTCTTTCCGTCCCGCGTGCTTGCCTGCACTATGTATATTTTGGGGTTTTCCGGATCGCAGCCATACGCAGAGGGTGCATCCTCGAGGATAATTTCGGGCGGGAGCTGCGCTTTTTCCACCATCCTTAATACCGTGGAAAAAGTGAACGGCCTTCCCAGCACTTTTTCGGCAAGGAAGCCATCGCCCCGCCGGAATGCAGTTGCCTGCGCAACCTTGTATGCCGAATCCTTGAAGCGCATGAATGCCTGCATGGCAGCTGTTTCCGTGCACCACTTGCTGGCGCAGCACACGTAATCAAAACAAGCGGGCGTCCTGCCGCCCTGGTTATCTATATCCGGAAAGTAGGTTTCCTCCCTTTCGTAGCTTACTCCATCGATCCGCTTCCCATCCTCGATC
>JBDRDM010000022.1:0-8541 GCA_043820675.1 Microcaldota archaeon | reverse complement strand
GCACAGTTTCCAGTGCCGTTGCCGTACTGGAAGCAAAACGGCGTTGAGTTCGTAAAGCCGGAAGAATTGAGCACCCATGACTGGGCGATCACCTCCGCATTGTTCGTCTGCGTGCGCTCGATGAACTGCGCGCGCTTTTGGAATGTGTCAAGAGTCTGCAACGTAACGCCAATTACTATTGTCAATATGGCTACTGCTATCACGAAATCTATGCTGAATAACTGGCCCCTCATCCGCAAGCACCTGTTTCAATTTTTACATTCTTGACGGCGCCCGTTTGCTTGTATATGCACAATTTGCTGTACTGGGAGCAGCTTGTCAGGTTGGTATTTGCCTCGATATTGCAGCTCGCAAGGAATTTGGATGTGAAATTGGTAGAATCGCTGAAAATAAGAAGCGTCCTTCCATCAGTGTCGACGGAAATGTTGTAATACCAATTCTGCTGCCTCTGGATGAGGCAGGGGGCGTCAATTTCGAGCTGGAGGGTCTTGCCGCCTAATACGGAGTCTCCGCCATAGACGCAAACATCGTTCATAAGCCTTCCAAGGTCCTTTGCAATCAGCTTTTGCGCGGATAAAAGGGGCGTGCGATCGCTCGCCCTCGAAAACACTTCGAGATAATTCACAAGCCAAAATACGAGCAGGATCGCAAATGTGAACGCAAAGAACATCTCAATTGCGAATTGCCCCCTGGATCGCATAATATTTAGGAAATAGGTAGGGGGATGGTTTAAATAGATTGGTCAGGGGGCCTGCGGCGCTTTTGGGAAGATCATCTGATGTCCTTTTTGCGGTCCGCTTCCTTTTTCTTCCCGACAAGGGAAATAAGCCCGTCGATGCGCTTTTCGAATTCCTCCCTATCGAGCTTGTGGCTGATGTCCTTGTGGAGGTCTGCAACTTCCCTCCTGATTGAGACCGCGCGAGTTTCAAGCGTGCTTATCTTCGAATCAAGTGCCTTGCTGCGCAGCAGGATTGCCTGCTTTAATTCGGATGCAAGCTTTAGCATCCAGATGAATGCCAAAAAAACCAGCGCAAACACAAGCAGTGTCAGGTCGCTTAGTCCTTCGATGATGGCCATAGTTTATTCCCCCCTTACTTCCTGCTTATTACCAGCCTTACTTTTGCCTTCTCCGCTTTCGATGCCCTCATGTCCGAGAACGCGGCGGAAAAGTGCGTTTCCGCCCATTGCCGATCAATCTTGTTACCAGAGCTCTTCTCGAGATGCGCCTTGTCCTCGTTGACGTGCGAAAGGTACACCGCAACGTCATTTACCTTGCGCTCCGTCCTTGCATGCATGCGGTTATACGCCTTCGAGAGGCGCTTTAGGACCGTGAAGAACAGTATGTCGAATACGACCAGTACACCTGCAGCTAGTTGGTAGTCGGATTCGATGCCCATGAAGAATCAAAACTCCGAAGTTATTTTTTAAGCTTTCTATTGCAAGGCAGCCCCCTAAGCTCCGCGGGACTTTGGTCTTGAGGCAACGCCAATTGCAGCCAGGGGAATATGCGCCGCATCGGAATGCTCTCCCGAAGAAAGCTTTTAGAATCCTGATGCACTGACCTTTACGAGAATATGAATCTGCAGGATGCACTGGAGCGCGCAAAGGCCCAAAACAAGGCCGCTGCCGGCGAGGAAACGCCCGAATTGCAGCGGCCCGCAGCGGATAAGAAGCCCGAAACCATACTTGTCGAATCCTACGGCGATGTGCGGATTTACAAGGAGCCAAATGAACCCCTCTACACATACGAGGTGCCCTCACCTCACCTCAAAGGCGAGGAACGCGGCCTCATCAACACCCTTCTTGAGATAACAACAGGCGTCATTTCGGAATCCGACACCATGCGCATTGGAAAGGAGGAGAAAAAAGCGAAATACCTGCAGAAGGTATTGGAGATAATCGCAAACACGCCCGAGCTGAAGATACCTATACATGCAAAACAATTCTATGCGGAAGCAGTAGTGAAGGAAATGGCCGGCTATGGCATCATTGACCCGCTCATCGATGATGACTTCCTGGAGGAGATCATGATCATCGGGCCGGGCAAGCCCGTTTTCGTCTTCCATAGGAAATACGAGATGATGAAAACGAACATCGTCTTCTACGAGGATAGGGACATCATCAACCTCATTGACAAGATGGCAAGGACTGTAGGAAGGAGAATCGACATCCAATCGCCCCTGCTGGATGCTCGCTTGCCGGATGGATCCAGGGTCAATGCAACTATCTCTCCTGCATCAATAAACGGCTCGACACTGACTTTAAGGAAATTCCGCAAGGACCCATTTACGGTAATCGATCTCATCAAATACGGCACGATGGACATTGACGTTGCGGCATTCCTTTGGGTCGTTGGTGATGGATATGGCGCCCTTCCCGCAAACATACTGGTTTCGGGAGGAACCGCATCCGGAAAGACTTCAACCCTCAACGTGCTCTCGTCGTTCATTCCAAGGGACGAGAGGATTGTATCCATAGAGGATACGGCCGAGCTCGCGCTGCCCCTCGAACACTGGGTGAGGATGGAAGTTAGGCCCGCCTCGGCCGAGGGCACGGGCGAGATCAGCATGGATACGCTCGTAAAGAATTCGCTTAGGATGAGGCCCGATAGGATCATTGTGGGTGAAATCCGGGGAGAGGAGGGATTCACGCTATTCACGGCAATGAACACGGGCCATCGGGGAGCGGTTACGGGCAGCGCCCTAATCCAGCTTGCTGATGGCAGGATTGAAAAGATTGGCAAAATCGCCGAAAAATATCTGAAGGCAGGAAAAAACCTAAAGGAAGGGGAATTCGAATATGCGGAACTGAAGGAACCCGTGCATGCAATGAGCTTCAACAAAAAGACGCTCCAGCTGGAGGAAAAAAGGATCACACGGGTCTGGAGGAAAAAATCTGCGGAGGAGCTGGTTAGGATTTCATTCAAATCGGGAAAGGATATAACAGTCACAATGGATCATCCGGTCTATAAAATATTTGAGGGAATCCAGGAGCTTGCTGCCGGGGAAGTAAAGGGAGGGGATTTCCTTGGTTTTCCTGCAAAGCTCGACATTTTGCCATCAGGCAGGGGGCTTTTTTCCCCGTATTTGGCCGGCCTCATATACGGCGATGGGTACATAGACTCGAATGCGATACAATTCGTGAACGCCAATAGGCCCCTGGTTGATTCTTTTGAACAATCGGTTTCAAGCCTTAGTTCGCACAAAGTAACACGCCTGAACTACAAGAGCTACTTCAGGGCCGAAATCTGGGATCGCGGCTTGACGGCCCAATTCAAGCAGGAATACGACGTGCCATTCGGGAATAAAACCAAGATATTCGAACTGAATGAAAAGCTTTTGACTTCAGGTAATCTGGAAATAGCTTCTTTCCTCAGGGGGATGTTCGATTGTGACGGATGGGCCAATACCCACAGCGGCAGCGTGTGCCTCTCGACTGCAAATGCCAATTTTGCTAGGATCGCGCCGTTGTTGCTGTTGCGGTTCGGAATCGTTTCAAGCACATATACTGCAAAGAAGGATGGAAAGGGAAACGCCGGGCCATATTTTACTATCAATATCTACGGAAAGGAGAATCTTCAGAAATTCAGGGATAATATCGGATTTTGCCATCCCGGAAAGGCCGAAAAACTCGAAACGGTTCTCCAAAAATCAAACTTTTCGTATGACCTGGTGCCAAATGTGAGCAGGCTGGCCCGCAATGCGAGGATAGAGGCGGGTTTGACACAGGAACAATTGGCAAAACGGCTGGGGAATAGCACAAGGAGCATTGTCGAGGCGTATGAAACGGGAAAGCGGCTGCCAACAAGAAGGATGCTAAGGCGCATCTGCGAGGCCGTTGAAAACAAGGTTTCAAGGCAATTGAAGATCCTAGCGGATTCGGATGTCAGATGGGAGGAAGTGGAAAGCATCGAACATACCCGATCTGACGGAAACATATACGATCTCACGGTGGAGGATAACCACACATACATTGCTAATGGCATGATCGTTTCAAACTGCCTTGGCACGGTCCATGCGAATTCAGCCCACGAGACGCTCGTCCGACTGCAAAGCCCCCCAATCAGCGTCCCCCCGATCATGATCGGCGCATTGAATTTTGTGATAATGCAGCACCGCCTACACGATCGCAGGAAGGGGGTGATAAGGCGCATTACGGAAATTGCCGAAGTCTTTCAGGATGAAAGCGAGCTGCCAAAGCTGCAGATACTCTACCAATGGAATGCAAGCAAGGACCGGCTGCAGCCTACGGGATTGCCCTCCAATTTCATACAGATGCTGGCAACCTTCACGGGCCTTCAGAAAAGCGACATTTACGAAGAGATCGAGACCCGAAAAAAGCTCCTCCAAGACCTCATCAACAAGGGCGTTAGGGGCATCGAGGAGGTCTGCGAAATAACGCAGAACTATGTCCTGCAAAAACGCGGAAAAATCTGATTTTCAAAGGAAGGGGGAACGGGAAGCTCAGGAGAGCAACAACAAAATCGCAATTTTCGGGGGCTTGCCGAATAAAAAATCTTGCGTACGGGGCGCGGATAATGGGCGGATCTCACGTTTTATATAGGCGTGCTGATTTTCAATAATAGAGGAGTATGCCTGAAGAAAAGCGCGATAGGTTCGCGACGATGAAAGAGCAGATCGAGAGGCGGGAGGAGAGTGTGGAAGGGCACTCCCCGGATGTAAAGGAGCGGGATGTGGACGAGATCATCCGGCGCCTCAAGGAAAAGGAGGAAAAGCCCGTCATAAGCAATATCAACGAGAAGATAGTCAACATCAAGGAAAGGGTGGAGGGGTCGGGCGGGGCCATAAAGTTTGGGATGCGCGATTTCACCTCGTTTTCGGCAACCATTTCGGGGACATCCGCAAAGGGACTTTCGTTCATCGGCGGGATATACAATGCATTTCGGGGGCCCCTAACAAAGCTGACCAACCTCGTTGCAAACATCCCCCTCTCGCAGGGTCTCAAGGAAAACCTCGACTCGGCAGGAATGAGCTGGTCCCCGGAGGAATACCTCGTAATCCTATCCACGGCAGCGGCAGTTGTTTTCGCCTCGGTGCTGTTCATATTCGGGGGCGTATCGCTTGGTTTCAATGACATATCACTATCGGTGCTGGCTCCTTTTGTTGCGGCATCGGCCGGCGTTCTGGTGCTGGTAGTCGGGCTGATATACCCATCATCCCTTGCAAATGAGCGCGCATCTAAGGTGAATAGGGAACTGCCCTTCGCATTAAGGCAGCTTGCAACGCAGGTGAAGGCGGGGGTAAGCTTCCATAAAGCAATGAGCTCCATTGTCAATTCCAAATACGGGGCGCTTAGCGAAGAGTTCCACAAGGTTTTATTGGAAATCGAGCGCGGCTCGAGCACAGAGCAGGCATTGCTCAAGCTTGCCGCAAAAACTAAGAGCCGCGGGCTCAAGAAGGCAATCGTGCAGATCCTTCGGGCGCTCAAAAGCGGCGGCAACCTTTCCGAAACCATAACCGCCATCGCAGAGGACGTATCGTTCGAGCTGCGCATGAAGGTGCGGGATTTCACGGAGAAGCTCAACTTCATCTCGGTCATATACATCATGATCGGGGTCGTCGGGCCCGTTGTGATGGTGATATTGTCATCAATTGCGCAGCTCCCGCTACTTGGCGCAAATTTCCCCTTCGAGTATATCGTGGTGACGTTTGGGGGGATCACCGCATTAATGGTTATGCTGCTAGTCATCATCAAGCGTATGGAACCTGCGTGATAAAATGGGCATAGAATCTCAATACGACAAGCTTCGGAGGTACTACAATACTACGGGCCTCAAGCTCTCCTTCCCGATTTTCGTTGCTGCAATATTCTTCCTTGCCGTGACGGTTGGAGTTATGCTGTTTGTTTTCTTCAACGAAATCCTGACGGCAACAATAGGATTTTTTGCAATCCTCACACTTAGCGTAGTGCTTCCGGTAAGCATCCGAAGCGGGAGGATCGAGAACATCGAATCCAATCTCCCGGATGCCTTGAAGCACATGGCCGCAATTTTGCGCGCGGGAGGGACAACGGAGGATGCATTGGAGGAGGTTGGAAATTCGGATTACGGCCCGCTGTCAACAGACATCAGGCAGGGGCTTTTAGAGCTCAAGGAAGGACAGCCATTCGATAAGGTATTGGAAGATATTGCAATTCAGACGGGTTCGGCACTTTTCAGGAGGACGGTTACAATCATCGTCGATGCAAAGCGTGCTGGCGCTGGCCTTGCGGATGTAATGGATGCAATTGCCGACGATGCACGTGACATGATCCGCATACAAAGGGAGCGCGCGTCCAGGACAACGATGCCAGTCATGTTCCTTTACATCTCATCCCTCGTTTTGGCTCCTTTCATCTTCGGCTTTACCCTCACGATCGTTTGCTTCATTGGAAGCGGCATGAGCTCCGCGCTCGGCGGGCAGACGCTCCAAATCAGCAACCTGAAATCGCTCGTCATACTCTTCATTGCCATCCAGTCCACCATTGCAACCCTTGCAATTGGCATCATCAAGGAAGGCAAGCCCGTGAAGTATTTGCCAAGGGTGCCGTTCATGATCCTAATCGCCCTGATATTCTACAACCTCGGGCTCATACTCGGAAACGTCCTAATCGGTAACACGGCAACATGCTAGGGGGATTGAAGGAAAACAAGGAGGGGGGATTTGTGGCGTGTTTGGCGCACATGGGTTTTTAGGGCAAACAACGTTGGGAAAGGGGCATTGAAGGGCAAATACGCACTCCAGAATAAATGCACCATAGTTATAGGATGCGTTAATGGAAGCTTGCATTGCACGGGATCGCACAAATACGCGTTAACAACAAGAATTTTAAATGCCGAGAAGGTAACGAATCCATGGGACTTCAATGGAAGGGGCAGACCGCAATAGAATACCTGCTCCTGGTCGGTACCGCGGTCGTGTTCGTTACGATCGTTGCCTATTTCATCAAGACCGCCCTGAATAAGTAGCCTGCCACTGGAAGTTAACACTTCAGATGGATGCAAGCAAATGGAGCAAAACGCTTAAATCGCAGATTCGCCAAGAATATTGAGCTGATTTTCTAAGGGATGCGCATGGCAAAGGACTATTATGAAATTTTAGGCGTGCCGCGCGATGCGGGCGCTGAGCAGATCAAGCAGGCGTACCGCACGCTTGCAATGGAATGGCACCCGGACCGCAACAAGAGCAAAGGTGCTGAAGAGCGCTTCAAGGAAATTTCCGAAGCGTATGCGGTGCTATCCGATGACCAGAAGCGCAGGCAGTACGATGCGTACGGATCAACGGGCTTTTCAAGGAAGTATACCCAGGAGGACATCTTCCGTTCAACGGACTTTGGGGAAATATTCAGGAACATGGGCTTTGGGGAGTCATTTTTTGGGGAGGATTTTGGCGATTTGTTTGGCAGGATGTTCTTCCGGGGGGGCGCGGAGGATGGCAATTTGCAATATTCCTTGGAAATTCGCCTCGAGGAAGCCGCAGAGGGAGCAGAAAAGGAATTAAGCGTGCCTGCGCTTCGCAAATGCGGATCTTGCGTTGGAAGCGGAAGCGCCGATGGCAAAAAGGGGACATGCAGCGCATGCAGGGGCAGCGGGAGGATGCAGAATGCAAGGCAAATGGGATTCTCGCAATTCATCTCCATCATGCCATGCCGGAATTGCGGTGGCGAGGGCAAGGCAATCTCGACGCCTTGTAGGGAGTGCCGAGGCGCTGGGCGCGTGAAGGCGCAGGAAAGGATAAGGGTGAAGGTCCCAAAAGGCGCCTACAACGGCTTTGCGCTGCGGCTCAGGGGAAAGGGCAATTTTGCAAACGGACGGGAAGGGGATTTGTATTTGGTGATATCGATAGCCGAGCACGAATACTTCACTCGGGAAGGGCCAAACATTCATTACGAGGCAAAAATTCCTTTTGCAACCGCCGTGCTCGGGGGGGAGGCAAGGGTACCTACGCTTTCCGGGGAGGTTGGCTTGAAAATACCGGCGGGAACGCAGCCTGGGAAAATATTCCGCATGCACGGCAAGGGCATTTACGATATAAGGCTTGGGCATGAGGGCGACGAATACGTAAGGATCGATATAGACGTGCCAAGCAAAATTACGAAAAGGCAAAGGGAGCTGCTTGAGGAATTCGGGGAGCAAGGAAAGGGCCAAAGGAAGGGTTTTTTCGGAAAATTATTCTAGCGCCTTGCGGGCCTTGAAGGGCCACCAGCATTCGAGGCTGCTCTTGAATTAGTTTTTCTGGGCTTTGCGGCTTTGCTTTGGGAATGGCCAGGCACGGAATTCTTCCGTTTGGCAAGCTTCCTGCTTGATGGCGAGGTTTTTTTCTGGGAAGGGAAAGGGATTTGCTGCTTTGCTTGGGAAGTTCCCTCTTCCTTCGAAAGCGTGCTTAGAGCCGACTTCATTTCCTCAAGCTTATTGTGCAGCCGCTGAAGCTTTGCCTCCGTGGTCAGGTGCCTTACTATTTCCCCTTTTGCCTTTTGCATGCGGTCTATTTCAACTGATGGGGATCTAAGGGAGCTTGCAGAATTAAGGGCGCTGATGGATGC
>JBDRDM010000021.1:0-2832 GCA_043820675.1 Microcaldota archaeon | reverse complement strand
TGTTCCCATTATTCAATGATACCGCGGCAAAGAGCATCCCCGTAAGCACGATCGTGCCCAGCAAGATGCCCTGCAGGACCAGCCTCCTTTCTGCGCCCATTTCCATCACCTGTGCTATATTGCAAACAAATTGTTATCTATTTAGCACATTATGTTATGTTTAACTAACATTAATATAGTTTTCGGTTAAGGCTATGGTCCTGGGGCTCGACGGCGGATGCAAGCAGTTAACGTTGATGGCCGGCTCTTTCCTAAATATCCGTGGCGCCTTATTCCTTAATTGGTTGGGTATCTCGAGGTGCAATCTCCAATATATCCTAAGATTTTGATACTGTTGCAGGCAGCCGGTTCTTATTTATCAGGGTTTCGTAAAGTTCTATATATTGCTTAATGATTGTTGCCGAATTGAACTGCTTTGAGGTTTGTATTGCCCTTTCAGCCATGCGTTTCCTCTTTTGTGGATCGGACTTGAGCCGATTGATGATGGAAATCATCCCTTCCATGTCCTTGACGATATATCCGTTTTTGCCGTTTTCAATAATTTCAGGGGCTACGCCAAAATCAAATACGACCGGAACCAGTCCCTGCGACATTGCCTCGATAAGGCTCAGGCAGAATCCTTCGTAGCGGGAAGTATTGATGTATAAATCGCCATAATGCTTTCTCAATATTGGGGGTATTTTGCGCTTTTTCACGCTCAGGAATGTCTTCGTGTTAAGGATTTGGCCGAACACTTTTTCATATTGTTTGGTATTGTGGCACATTCCAATGATTACCTTATTCAACTTCGGGTAATTTTTCAGAACGTATATGAGGTGGGGTATTCCCTTCAATTTAACTGTGAACGGATCGTTCCCAAGCCTGCCTAAATAGACCAGGTCGGCCTCCTTTTTGACCTTTTTCCCGATCCTCGTTTTGAACCAGTAGTCCTCGATTGCGTTGTGGATCAGGTAAATTTTGTTCTTTTGCACCTTGTTTTTGATTAATTCGATCCTTACCTTTTCTGAGGCCGCAATTACCGCATCACTTCTCTTCGCCGCGTAGATCTCTATTTTGGAGATGTCGCTTAATGGCTTGATCGGATCCTTGAGCGTTGGGATCGCGTTGTTCTCATGCAGGTTCCTTAGGATCAAGCCGAGCTCCTTGTTTTCTTTTTCCAAGGACTTCAATGTCGGTACGGAATTCAAGAACCCACACGTTGTTGAGCCAAAATGCGAAATCACCGGGATTCCGTTGTTTAAAAATGCCAGCGGAGTGTACGTCGTGCCCTGGATGAGGTCGTATTTGCTGCTATCCTCGTGCTTTTTTATGAGGGAATAGAAAAATAGGATATTGGCGATGCCGGTAAGGTCGCTTGATAGCAAGTCGATGCTTTCATTCGGGTATATCCTATCGGCGATATACCCCCGCTGCTTGAGCCTTTCAATTATTGTTTCCGTAATGTTTTGTGCTCCTGTCCTGAACTTCTTTTAGGTATGTACGAACAGTATCTTTTTGCTTTTCATGTTGGTTCCATTTGATGCGTTTGCATAAGATCCGCATGATGAAATAATTGGTAGTTGCCTCTTAAAAAGAACAGCGTTAGTAAAGACCGACCATCATGGACCGCCCAACGCTTCTTTCGCCGGAAATTAAACCCCGCCCTTATATTCGAAGCTTTCTTACATATTCCCCTGATTGGAAGGTGGTTTTGATGAAAATAGGGATACTCGGGACAGGTCCGGTTGGGCAGGCGCATGCAGCCAGGTTGGTTGGCATGGGGCATGATGTCATGGTCGGTACAAGAAGCCCGCATAAAACGATCGCAAACAAGGAAAAGGATGCGATGGGAAGGGGCTCATTTGGAACGTGGTATGAAAGTAACAGGAAAGTCAAGGTCGGGACCTTTGCTGATTGTGCGATGCATGGGGAATTGCTAATTAACGCAACTCTTGGGCAGCATTCTATTGAAGCTCTCAGGTCGGCTGGTTCGGAAATCGATAGGAAAATTGTAATCGACATCTCCAATCCGCTTGATTTCTCAAAGGGCATGCCGCCAACGCTAACTGTTTGCAACACGGATTCGCTCGGGGAACAGATCCAAAAAGCATTCCCAAAGGCGAAAATCGTGAAGTCACTCAATACCTTAAGCGCACCTTTGCAGGTTGATCCGCATCTGATGGCCGGGGGGGATCACCACATTTTTGTTTGTGGTAATGACCCGGAAGCAAAACAGGAGGTTATTTCCTTTTTGAAAAGGGAATATGGCTGGGAAAATATTCTGGATCTTGGGGATATCAAGAGCTCGAGGGGAGTTGAGATGATACTTCCTCTCTGGATAAACCTATGGGGCGCATTAAAGACGCCCATGTTCAATTTCAAATTGGCGATGAATGAGAAGTGAACAAATTGTGAGTTGGGGGAGGGTGGGCGAGCGTTTTTTTATGGCATCGGAAATAACCCCTAATTAGCCTTAAAAGCATCAATTTTGCACAATA
Source organism: Microcaldota archaeon (assembly GCA_043820675.1). Classification (GTDB taxonomy): domain Archaea; phylum Micrarchaeota; class Micrarchaeia; order Norongarragalinales; family SBBD01; genus JACRGC01. The sequence continues at coordinate 355 of JBDRDM010000021.1, read as the reverse complement.
CTATCCGGTCGTTTTGAAGTCAATTAGTGGAGGATTAGATTATGCAATTCCAGCTTTCAGCACCATACAAACCCTCTCCGGGGCAGCAGGAGGCAATTGGGAAGCTTGCGGGGGGTTTTGGGGTTGGGATTAGGGGCATATCTTATGGGTCCGGCAATAAGGGAATGAGCGGCAAGATGGCCGGTTTCAGAAAAACCAAATCCCCAATTCAATCCATTTCAACTTTGCCCTCGAACCAAATTAAACAGACGCTGCTCGGGATCACGGGGAGCGGAAAAACCTTCATCATGGCGAACATGATCCAAATTCTCCAAAAGCCGACCCTTATTGTTGCACATAACAAGACCCTTGCCGC
>JBDRDM010000020.1:0-10724 GCA_043820675.1 Microcaldota archaeon | reverse complement strand
TGCTTTAATCCGTGAGAGGATGGCTGATAAGTCGAGCACCACAGTGATCGGGATCATTTCCGGGAAGGGAGGCGTTGGCAAGAGCGTAGTTGCCGTCAATACCGCCACATTGCTATCAAAACTCGGAAAGCAAGTCGCTCTCGTGGATGCGGATCTTAGCAACCCTTCAATTTCCCTGCATCTTGGCCTTTCCTACACGCCAATTGGGATCCAGGAGGTGCTTTCGGGGAAGAACAAGGCAATCGATGGCCTTATCATACATCCGCTAACTGGGCTGCGCGTGCTTCCGGCAAGCCTCAAGTACAAGCCCGAAGCTACCCTAAAAAACCTCAAATCCGTTGTTAAGACCCTCGATGCCTACGATTATGTCATCATCGACTCCCCGCCGGGGATAACTGAGGATGTGGAGCACATACTTGAGGCATGCGACAGGATCGTGATTGTGACGACGCCCGACATTCCTTCAATTACAAGCGCATCGAAAATAGTGTCCCTTTGCAAGGATGTGAAGACCGAGGTTGCGGGCATCATCGCAAACCGCGTCACCAATTCAAATTACGAGCTCTCGGAAAAGGAGATCGAGAGCATGTCCGAGGTTTCGGTAATCTGTGATATCCCCGAGGATGACAGCGTTCCCGCATCCATTGCGGCAAGGCTGCCTGTGGTGCTATACAAGCCGCATTCAGGCGCATCCCAGAAATTGAAAGTTGCCGCATTGCAGCTTTCCGGGGGCGCCCTGGAGGGGGGCCTTGACTATTCATTTATATCCCGCACTCTTAATTGGTTTAAGCGGCTTTTGAGGCTGGGATGATGGCGGATTCCATTTATGCGATATTGGACCTGCTTTCCATAGGGGGTTGGATCCTTATCGGCATTGCAGGGATGATCCTAAGGGACATCCTCAAGGATGCGAAATCCGAGAGCAGCAAGCTGCGCTGGAGCATGATGTATCTCATATTGCCTCTCCTGTTGCTCTATCCAACATTCCTTTTCTATCAGTATTTGTTTGGCGGGGATGTGCCTCTTTCAAAGAGCGTCGTTACCTCGCTTACGATCCTTATGGCAATTGGATCCCTCCTGCTTTTGTATCTCGCGCATCAGGTTAGGCTATTGCAGCTGCGCAGGGAGCTTTCGGGGGTTGCCGCGTCGCTAATTGTTGCATACTTGGGGCTTTCTGTGTATTTGAGCTTCCAGCTTTCGGACTTTGGGGACGTCCTTAACAATCTGCTGTTCACGACGGCGATGATGATGCTCTCCCTTTCCATGTTCTATTTCGCGAATTATGCGCTTGCATTCTCCAAGGTGGTGCATGTGAGCCGGATGCTTTACATTGCGGGCGTGATGATGCTGCTTCCAGGAGTAGTGAACGCATTTGTTTTCGAGAACAGGCTATTGAACCTTTTCCCCCACCCGATATTCCTCAAAATCATTGGGACAATAGGCATATTGTCCGCGGGGATGCTGATGTTCATTGCAGGCGACAAATTCAAGCAGCGCGTCCTGGAATTCGACGTCAGGCTGAAATAGCATTAATGCGGATCAAGGCATGCGCCCTTTGTGGATATTTCCGCCCTAACTCCATGCATTCCGATTTCCTCCAATGAGCCTATGATGCCGCCAACCTTTACGGTTTGGCAAAGAGCGAGCACCGCGCCGCCTATCCCTCCGGCGCCTGAAATTTTCGCTCCAAGAGCCCCGCTTTGCAATGCCGTTCTCACGGCTTCATCTATCCCCTCCGAGGAGACGCCGTTTTCCCTTAGGAGGGCGTGGTTTTCATTAAGCAGCATCCCGAGCCTTTGGGCATTCCCTCCGGCAAAAAGCTCCGCCTCCACTTTCCCCACGATTTCATCGAATTTTTTTATGACTGCCCGGCGCTCGCCCTTGGCCATTTCGGCGGGCTTTTTGCCAATTCCCTTTGCAGCCGCGAACTTTTCGAGCATCTGTGCGGTTGTTGAGGCGCTTTGGCCCCCAAGCAAAGTGTCAACCAGCAGGAGGGATGTGCCGCTTGGAAGCTCAAGGGCGATTTCCTCGAACCTTGGTTTTGCATTTCCTCCCTGCGAAAAATCCTTGCGGAATTTAACGGCCCTATCGGAAAGCACGGTTTGCGCGTCTATTCCGGAAGGGATTCCCGCATGGGCAACTGCCTCGAAGGCCTGCACCGCTTCGAATAGCTTTTCCTTTGCGGGCAAGCGGCCAAACGCCTCGAAAAGGCAAAGTGCCATGCATGCAGCTGTTGCGGCCGAATGGCCGGTGCCTTTGGGTATCCTGTTTTTTGAAAAGGTGAGCGAAATCTCATGGCCTTCAAGGCCGGCTTTTTCCGATTTAAGGATATGCTCGATGAGGCGCGCTTTGGCAGCAAACCATCCGTCCGCATCCTCGAAGGAACCATCGGGAAGGTATTTTCCAATGCCGGCCGAATCATCAACGGAAATTGAGCCGCTGCCTTCCCTAACTTCGCAAATGCACCTCTTTTTGTTGCTTAACGGCACGGCCAGTGCTGTTCCCCCGTAAACAACGGAATGCTCACCTGCGATAATTGCTTTCGTTGGGGAGCTTGCCCGAATCATCCTCATCCGCAAATCACCTAGGCCATCTAGGGCGTGAAGAAATTGTAATTTATATCCGCTTGTAATAATCCTTCTTTTAGTTATTAAAAGGCGATGCAAATGCGTGTGCTCATTTGGGATTTCGATGGCGTGATCGTGGATACGGTCCAGGAATGCTATGCGCTGATGCTAAGGACCATCGAAAAGGAGAAGGCAGGCATCACAAAGGAAGCGGGGCTGACTAAATTCCCGCCGATCCCATTTGGGGATTTTGAAGCATACCGCTCAAAAAGCGTCAATGCGGCCGACTTCTTTGCCAATTACCTTCTCCATCGGGCCGGGGAGGAATTAAGCGAGGATAACCTTGAAAAGGCGACAAATGAGCACCGGGCGTTCCTTAGGCGGATGGATGTTGTGTTTTATGAGGAAAGGGAGAGGATGATGAACGAGGATGAGGCGGCCTATTTTGAAACCCTTAAGGTATATCCCGGAATCCCGGATGTGCTGGAATCACTTTCCCGTAAGGGGGTACGGCATGCCATTATGAGCGCGCGCGATTCCCATTCCATAAGGCAGATATTGGATCACTTCTCTTTATTGGGCCATTTTGAATTCATCATCGGCCACGAGGTCGAGAAGGGCGATAGGCACGTGAAGGGAAAGCAAATTAGCCTCCTGAAGGCGTATTTTTCCGAAAAATACGCAAATGATCCCGGAGGGGAAAAATGTGCCGGGGATGAAAAGCTTATTGCCGGGGAAAAACGTTATGCAAGCGAAAAACACGCTACTTGGGAAAAACAGGCCGCAAAGGAAAATCACCGCCTTGCGGGCAATGGCGATATGGGCCCTGGCGATCTGAGGCTTCCGGCAAATATCGAGTATTTTTTCATTGACGACATCCCCTTCAATCTTGCGAAGGTTGGAACTGGGGTGGTGCTTCTCTTTGCCGGCTGGGGCTATGGGAAGCTGAAAAAGGATTACGTGAAGGCTATGGAGATACCGCGCCCTGAGGAGCTTCTTGGCATCCTATAAGGTTTTGCCCCGTGCTTTTTAATTCCAATTGAGTGTCTTATTTGGTGGGAATGATGGCATACGGGGCAAGAGCGCTGGCAACTCCCAACATCGCGGTCGTAAAATATTGGGGGAAGCGCGATGAGGCGCTGATGCTCCCGACGAATTCATCCTTGAGCTTTACAATGGATGAGCAGCTCAAGACGGTTACGGATGTTAGGTTCGATCCGGGCCTTAAGGCAACGGAGCTGACTTTGGATGGCCGCGAGCTTTCGGGGAAGGAAATGGAGGGCATCAACAAGGTCTTTTCATACCTGCGCGGCAAGTACGATGTCCGTTTGAACGCAAAAATCGATTCAAAGAACTATTTCCCTACGGCAGCAGGGATGGCCTCGTCCGCGTCGGGGTATGCGGCGCTTGCATTTGCTCTTAATGCGGCCTTGAAATTGGACCTTGATGGAAGGGAGTTATCTATCCTGGCGCGCTTGGGGTCGGGTTCGGCAAGCAGGTCCATTTATGGCGGGTTCGTGGAATGGCGCAAGGGAAGCAAGGAGGATGGATCGGACTGCTTTGCAAAGCAGGTTGCAGATGAGGACCATTGGCCGGAAATCCGAAATGTCGTTGCTATCGTAGATGCCGAAAAGAAGAAGGTTTCCTCGCGGGAGGGCATGCGCGCCACGGTTAAGACTTCCCAGCTTTTCAAGGAAAGGCTAAGGCGCATGGACCGCGTTGTTTCTGAAATGAAACGGGCAGTGCTGGCAAGGGATTTTGAGGCGTTTGCTAGGCTAACGATGGCGGAGAGCAACAGCCTCCATTCAGTAATGGCAGATACGCGCCCCTCAATCGTTTACCTAAATGACGTCAGCCGCAGGATAATTGAGGGGGTTGGGGTTTTGAATTCCAAATCCGTCCTGGCGGCATATACCTTCGATGCGGGTCCCAATGCGCACCTTTACACCTTGGAAGCGAACGTTCCAGCAGTCAAGAGGATGCTTGCTGGCATCAAGGGCGTTAAGCAATTGATTGTTAGCAGGGTTGGAAGTGGCCCGCGCCTTTTGGGCTGATTCATCCAAAGAAGCGATTTATTTATTGGGCCTTATGGGGGGCCACCAAACCAGGAAAGATGTTTGATATGGAGCAGTTCTGCGCGTCCGCGCCCGGAAAAATACTCTGGCTTGGGGGCTACTCGGTTTTGGAGAGGGGAAATGCCGCATATGTTGCCTCCATTGACAAGCGTGCATATGCGCAAGCCTCGCTTCTCGAAGGGAATGCATTGGAGATAAAGGCCCCCCAGTTCGGGATAGATTTGTTTGGAACCATCCGCAACGGCAAACCATCTTTCAAATCGGTCCCAAGGAAAAAACTCGAATCTGCGCGGTTTCTTGTTGCTGCCGTATCCATTTCCCTCAAGTATCTGCATTCCAAAGGCGGCGGGAAGGCGCACGGTTTTAGGCTCATTGCAGTTAACGATCCCGTATTCGGCAGGGCCGGATTTAAAACCGGCCTTGGGAGTTCTTCTGCGGTTACGGTTGCCGCAATCGGCGCAGTACTGGGCCTTAATGGCTGCGATCCCTCATACGAAAAATGCAAAGTGGTGGCGCACAATTTGTCGCAGCTTGCGCATTCGCAAGCGCAGGGCAAGATCGGCAGCGGCTTTGATGTTGCCAGCGGCGTGTTCGGGCCGATATCATATTCGCGGCCATCGCGGGATGCCATTCAAAAGGCGGGCAAATCTGCTGGAAAACGTTTTGCGGAAGTTGTGGAGAAGGCCTGGGATTACAAAATAGCTTTCCTTGCGCCCCCCAAGGAGTTCGCAATTGCGCTTGCATTTACCGGCAAGCCCTCTTCCACGACCCGCATGATTGCAAAGCTGAATGCATTCAAGGCCCGCAGGAAAAGCACTTATTCCGAAATGGTCAGGGAAATTGATGGTGCAAATGTCATGGCTATCGGGTCGCTCGAGCGCATTTTGGCTTTGCGCAATAAGGACTTGGAAGAGTATATGCTTGAGATGCGCCGCGGCCACGGTCCGGGGGAGGCCTTCAAGGCCGCCTTTGAGGAAGCGCGCCTCCTTACCAAAAAACTAGGCGAGCTTGCGGGCGCGGAAATCGAAAACGCCTCCATGACGCGGCTCATCCACTCCACGATGCAAAATGGCGCATATGTTTGCCGGCTGCCGGGAGCAGGCGGAGGGGATTCGGTTGCCGCGATCTGCCTATCAGAAAACGAGGCAAGAAGGGTCCGGAACTATTGGAAATCGCTTAAATTGGAAGTTCTCGATGTGTCGCTTGGCAACGAGGGCGTAAGGCGGGAAGCGCCACTTGCCTTTGAAGGGATGCTCAAAAGATGGCTTTAGCCTTCCTTGGCGTGCGTGAAACTATTCCAGGCTGCGCATCCATGGGCATCCGCATTCCGCCCCTTTGGCGCCTTCCTTCAATCATACCTGCTGCGCAGCAAAACCAATGCTTAAAAACAGCCGAAAATAGAATAATTCCAGGAGGATGGATATATGGGAATAGAGACCCGCAAGATGCAGCACGTGGAGATTGCATTGAAAAAGAATATAGAAGCCAACCGCAAGCCGGGTTTTGGGGCAGTTGACTTCGAGCATTATTCCCTCCCCGAATCAAACTTCGATGAAATGGATATTAGTGCAACGTTCCTGAAACGCAAATTCTTAGCGCCCTTGATGATCGTTTCGATGACGGGCGGCTTTCCGGAGGCGGAAAAAATCAACCGGCATTTGGCGCAGGCAGCTGAAAAGGAGGGGATTCCCCTGGGCCTTGGCTCCCAGCGGGTAATGCTCGAAAAGCCGGAGATGAAAAAAACATTCATGGTAAGGGATGTTGCCCCCAACGTCTTTTTGGCGGGGAACATCGGCGCAGTTCAGCTCCAGGCATATTCCAAGGTCCAAATTGAATCCCTTGTTTCATCGACTGATGCCAATGCGCTTTGCATCCATCTAAATCCCCTCCAGGAAGCAATCCAGCAAGAGGGAGATAAAAATTGGTTGGGCGCCTTGCATCAGATTGGGAAGGTGTGCGATTACCTTGATGTGCCAGTTATCGTAAAGGAGACGGGCGCGGGGATAAACGGCATTGTGGCAAAGGAGCTTGAGCAGGCCGGGGTTTCCGCCATTGACATTTCCGGTGTTGGAGGCACCTCATGGAGTGCAATTGAGCTTTATAGGAAGGGCGCGAAAGCTGGCGGGGCGTTTTGGGACTGGGGAAATACGACGGTTGAGTGCCTAAGGGAGTGCTCGGAGGCGGTAAGGATCCCATTGATTGCATCCGGCGGAGTAAGATCGGGACTTGATGTTGCAAAGGCGATCCGGTTGGGAGCAACATTGGGTGGGGCTGGCCTTCCATTCATAAAGGCGCAAAACGCTGGGGGAATTGAAGGGATAAGGAAGGAAATCCAAATGTGGAAAGAAGAGCTCAAGATTGCAATGTTCCTGACAAGGAGCAAAAACCTTGCTGATCTAAGGAAGGCGAAATTGCGCGGAAATTGCTGCGAAGATGGCATGCGCTCTGGCGAAAATGATTGTTGCGCAGGAGAATGTGGGGGCGGGGAATGCTGCAAGGAAGGCAAGATCTGCAAATGATGATTTTCACAGGAAAAATACCGTAATATCTGATTCGTACTAATTCGTAGAGGTAATTGGGGGTCCGGGAGGATAAATTCGCAGCTCATTAAAGGGGGGTTTGGGCAGTTGATAAGAACTAAGGGGGGCTCCCCCTTGGGTCTTATGCGTAAGCCGGGTTTTGCCCCATTTCATCGTACTTCGTGTGCAGGCTCCGGATCTTTTCCATGCTGTTTTTTATTTTTTCCTCAATCACATCGCCCTCCGCCATAAGGGGCTTCACATCGATTGGCACCTTGATCATCTCGGATAATTTCGAGAGGAGCTTTGCAGAGCCCTTGGGTTCCATCGGCTGGGAGGTCTGGATGAGAAGGTTTGCAGCCGGGAATTTCTGCGAGGCGCATTCCGCAATGAGAAGGCCCGAAACTCCCTGCGTTGCTCCTTCCTTGATTACCTCAACACCTTCCTTCTTGAGCCTATCGACCATCCCCTTCGTGGAGCCGATGCCATAAATTTTATCGAGCGGGGTTTCCGAAGCGATGCCCGCGAGCGAGTAGATTTCCTTGACACCCTTTTCCTTTGCATATTTCAAGATCTTCTGGGAAAGGGTGAATGCGACTTCTGAAGGGATCACGAACTCGGAAAAGAGGACGACGAGGTTGTGCTTTTCGGAAGCGTAAATCCTGGCCGGCGAAACGGGCATGTAGTCGTGAATTGCAGCTATTGGCGGGAAGTGCGAGCTTGAAATGTATCCGATGATCCTAAGCCCCAGCTTGTCCGCAAGATAGGATGCGGATATGGTGCCTATCATCCCAATTCCCGGGAAGCCCTCGATCATGATGGCATTTTTCAGCTTCACTTTTTCCAATTCGCGGATTTCTACGATCATTCAACCACCTTAAAGGAATGGCATGCCCCGAAGGACGTGGAAGATTAGCAGCGCGCCTGGGAACAGCATACAAAAATATACTGGCGCCTTTTTAAGCTTCCCTTCCTGCAACGCGATGAAAACACCCGCGATTGCGCAGAGTAGGAATAGGTAAATCTGGATTGCACCTATTGCGGCTGCAAGCAAACCGGCGTTGCCTTGCGCATCCCCGAAAATGGAATCATCAAGCGTAAACCCTAGGGAAAAAACGGTTCCCAGGAGAAGCGAGAGGATAACTGGTATCAGTATCCCGCAAGCCCCAAGAAGCGTGTATTTCTGAAGGGAAAGCGCAGAAGTTGCCTCCTTGCGGACGGATTGCATTTCGAGGAGGTCGCTAGCGATGGTCTCAAGGGCCGATGTTGGTGCGCCGATTTCATATGTTTCCAGGATCATCGAGATGCCGGATTTCAGCAGCGGGGAGGAATTGTTTTCCGCGATGGAAACCAATGATGCATCGGTGGGGATGCCGGCCTTTGCCATCCTATCCGCTTTTTGGAATTCCCTCCCCAGCGGCGAATCCATGGCAGCGATCCCTTCGATTATTTTTTCCAGGGGCGTTCCGGGAGGGAAGGAGGCGATGCGGAAGAGCGCTTCGGGGAGCGCTTCTTCTATTGCATTTTGCTTGCTATCCCTCATATAATCCAGGAGGAAATAGAGAAGCGAGGGCGGGAGGGAAAGAATCGCAAGTCCCAAAAGCAGCCTGGGGAACGGATCCCCGCCTACGAAAATCAATGGGGTGAGGGAAAGCACTCCGGAAACCGCCAATATTGCGAATAATAGCCCGTTGAACTTGAATGGTATGCCAAGGCCTGCCAGCTCCTCACGGAATTCGTTATCCAACATCGATCGTCAGCCGCAAAATGCCCCCGATTAATTGCTGGGAAGGAAATAATTTATATCTTTCCCTCAAGGATGGCTCCGGTTCATTACCCTTGGGAATGGTGTGGCATCCCTTATGTGCTCCAATTTGCAGATCCACCGGACAAGCCTTTCCATCCCAAGCCCAAAGCCCGAGTGGGGAACGGAGCCGTACCTGCGCAGATCCAGGTACCATTCATATGCGGCAACATCCGCTCCTTCCTCCTTCAATCTTGCAATTAGCAAATCCACATCCTCCTCGCGCTGTGAGCCGCCGATGATTTCGCCATAGCCCTCCGGGGCCAGGCAGTCGTTGTTCCTGACCAATTTCGCATTATCCGGATCCTCCTTCATGTAAAATGCCTTGATGTGCTTTGGGTAGTAAGTGATGAAGATCGGCACTGTTTTTTCCGCGGTCAGGATGCGCTCATCTTCCGTACCCAGGTCGTCCCCCCATTTGATTTGGCTTTTCTTGCCTTGGAGAATTGCAATTGCCTCGTCATACTTTAAGCGTTCGAAGGGCGGAGCAATTTTCTTCAATTCCTCCGGATCCCGCCCTAGGAATTTCAATTCCTTGCCGCGTTCCCTTGCGGCTTTTTGGCAAACAAACGATAAAAGCCCCTCTTCCAGTTCCAGCATGTCATCAAGGTCGGCATGCGCGGCCTCCGCTTCGATGTGCCAATATTCGGCAAGGTGGCGCAGGGTGCGGCTTTTTTCAGCCCGGAAGGAGGGTGTTATGGAATAAACCTTTCCGAGGGAGAAGATGAGCGCTTCGAGGTAAAGCTGTGCCGATTGCGAGAGGAATGCCTTCTTCCCGAAATAATTCATTTCGAACAGGGTGCTGCCGCCCTCAACTGCGCCGCTGACGATGATGGGTGGGGTGGTTTCGAAGTACCCTTCCTGCTTGAAGAACTCGCGCACGCCCTCCAGAAGGCAAGATTTGACCTTCATGATGGCGGAAATTTCGCGGCTCCTAATCCAAAGGTGCCGGATGTCAAGGAGGAATTCGGTGGAATTGTCCTTTGCGATAGGAAATGCGTGCGCCGAATGGGTGACCTTCAATCCGGATGCGACCAATTCGAAGCCGTTTGGAGCCCTTGCATCCCTCTTGACAAGCCCGCTTACTTCCACGGCGCTTTCGATCAGCGCTTTTTCTGCAGAGGAAAAATCCTTCTCGTGCACCTTGTCCTTTTTCACTGCGACCTGGATGATGTCAGATGCATCGCGTACAACAAGGAAGAGCATGCCTCCGGAGGTGCGCTTCCTGTAGACCCAGCCGCGTATCTCCACGTTTTGGCCCTCCAGCTTGCCGTCAAGCAGTTGTTCTATTTCGGTGAATTTGCTTTTCATCAAATCACATCTCCATGCCAAATTTGCCTTAAAAAATTATTTCCATTTATATGATTCGCAAGAGTAATTAAAGGGGGAGGCGGCAAGCGTCTTGGGGGAACCTTAGGTTCCCCCGCCACCCTTGGAGGCATCCCCTCCTAATTCGCAAATCAAAATAAGGGGATAGTGGGCAACCTCTTTACGGGGAATGGCAATTTACAGATGTTGCTATGCCCATACAAATACGTCGATCCATGGGTTATCTGATCCATAAATTGATTCGCGGAACATATTGGAAGGGGTGAAGCAACCCAAGAGGGGAAACTTGTTTCCCCTGTGGGTTGGGTGGTTAGCCCCCTAGAGGGGTTGGTGTCAAATATTTAAATATCCCCGCCGTCGGTTATCCATGGATTATCTTGCGTATGTTTTCTACATTTATTTCATATCCGGATCCGTGTCACTAGGCTAT
>JBDRDM010000019.1:0-25291 GCA_043820675.1 Microcaldota archaeon | reverse complement strand
TGCCGGAGAATATCCTTGATTGCAAATAACCGAAGCTCGCTTGGTGCCAGGTATTTTTCCAATGCGCCCTCCTCCTTGAAATCGAATTCGATTTTCTGCTTCAATTCAAGGGAATGTATCGCCTTTTGCAAAGCCTCCTCGAATGTGCGGCCTATTGCCATCGCCTCGCCGGTGCTCTTCATCTGCGTTCCAAGCTGCCTTGCCGCATAAAGCTTATCGAATGGCCATTTGGGTATTTTCACGACGCAATAATCGAGCGCCGGTTCGAATGCAGCCGATTTGCCCGTTATCCCGTTTTTGATTTCATCAAGATTATAGCCCAGCGCAATTTTTGCCGCGACCCTTGCGATCGGATAGCCCGTTGCCTTGGATGCGAGCGCCGAGCTCCTGCTCGTCCTGGGGTTCACTTCTATGATGAAGTATTCCCCGTTTTTCTGGTTCAGCGCGAACTGGATGTTGCAAGCGCCTCGAACTTCCAGGGCCTTAACGACTTTGATTGCGGCCCTTCGGAGCATATGGTATTCCCGATCCGTGAGGGTCTGGGAGGGTGCAACCACAATACTCTCTCCTGTATGGACGCCCATCGCATCAAGGTTTTCCATATTGCAGATGGTGATGCAGTTGTCCGCATTGTCGCGAACGACCTCGTATTCGATTTCGCATGTCCCCTCGACGGATTGCTCGATGAGGCAGGATTGCGATCCGCTCAGATTCAGGGCGCGTTCAACAATTGGCAGGAAATCAGCCTCCCTTCGCACTATTCCCGAGCCGCTCCCTCCGAGCGCAAAATCCGGCCTCACGATGCATGGTATGCCTATTTTTGAAAGGGCGAGTTTTGCTTCGGGAATACTGGATGCCCTTGCGCTTTTTGGTATGGGCTCATTTATTTTTTTCATCAGTTCGGCAAATTTTTCCCGGTCCTCGGCAAGTTCGATAGTGTTTAGCGTTGTTCCAAGCAATTCGATGCTGTTTTCCTTGATAATGCTTCCAAGCTTCATTGCCAAATTCAATCCCGTCTGGCCAGCCATCGTGGCGATCATCGCAACTGGTTTTTCGATCCTGATTATTTCTTCCACGGTTTCAGGTACTAGGGGCTCGATGTAAATCCGGTCCGCAAATTCAAAATCAGTCTGGATGGTTGCGGGATTGCTATTGATCAATATTATGATTGCGCCCTCCTCCCTAAGGGCCTTGCAGCACTGCGTCCCGGAATAATCGAATTCTGCCGCCTGCCCGATCACGATGGGCCCGCTTCCGATTACGAGGATCTTTTTCCCGGCCCATTTGGATTTTATCGTGGGCTTTCCCATTTTATTATCCATTTGAATCACAAATCGAATTTCGCATTTAATTTTTGGTTTTATTTGGTATCCATTTTCCCTATTGAATCATTTCATCATCTTCATGAATTCATCGAAAAGGAAGTTTGCATCCTTCGGGCCGCATGCACCCTCCGGGTGGAATTGCGAGGATATTATGGGCAGCTTCCTATGCCTTAGCCCTTCGTTTGTTCCGTCGTTGCAATTTACGAATAGTGCCTCCGCAACGCCTTCCGGTATATCCTTGGCAGCAAAACCGTGGTTTTGCGTTGTTATGTAGATTTTTCCGGTGCTGGGGTTTACTACCGCATGGTTCGAGCCGCGGTGCCCGAATTTTAGCTTGTAAGTGGTGCCCCCCAGGGCATGTGCAATGATTTGGTGCCCAAGGCAAATCCCAAATATCGGGAGCTTTCCTAGCAGGGATTTAGTTGTGTTGATTGTTGCATTCATCAAAGAGGGATCCCCCGGGCCATTCGAGATCAATATGCCATCGGGCTCCCCTTTGAGCAATTCATCAGCGGAAACATTGTATGGAAATGCCGTAACGTCAATTTTCCTCGCATTCAGCTCCCTTATAATGTTCAATTTCACGCCGCAATCGATCAGTGCAACATTCTTTAGCGCTGATTTTCCTGCAGGGAATTCCTTCCTTTTTTCTGTGCTAACATCCGCGACAAAATTAATGGAGCCGTAATCGTATTTGCATATTTTTGAATGGAGCTCTCCCAGTTTTTCCCGTATTTTCCCATCCGATAACCCTTTTTCGAGAGGCGTAATAGCTGCAGGCATTACCCCGTGCTCCCTCACCCTTCTTACAATTGATCGTGTATCGATGTTGGAAATTCCAGGTATGCCATTCGAACGCAGGTGTTCCCCTAAACTGGAAACTGATCGGTAGTGCGAATTCGCATCCGTGCAAACCTCCCTGGCAACAACCGCGCGCACATGCACCTTATCGGATTCGGAATCTTCCTTATTGATCCCGTAATTGCCTTGGAGCGGATATGCGAAGGTAAGTATCTGGCCCGCATATGAAGGGTCCGTGATCGCTTCCTGATAGCCCGTCATTGAAGTATTGAAAACCAGTTCTCCAAGAGCTTCTATTTCCGCTCCGAAATGGCGCCCAAGGTAGCAGGTGCCATCGTTTAGTAGCAAAGCGGAAGTTGGGCGTGGCTCATTCGATATTATTTTAAGGGCAAACGGATCGGGCTCAAAACGGATATTTCCTTTCGCAGGTCCCCCTAATGGCGCTAATCGCATAAAGCATTCGGGAGATAGTAAAGAGTGAGCCAATTTATAAATGGGTGAGCAGGAATGTGGGGTAAATGGTTTAGTGTAATGCCTGGTTGAATTGAACCTGGATGGTGAACTCCGCTTAGCAATAATGGCGCAGTGAACGGATTCCGAAACAAGAATTTGCCTCTGACTGATTCTTATTTCAACAATTTTTTCAGCCTTTCATGCAGCGGAATGCCTGGTTCCGCCCCTTCTTTATCCGTATCATCCCCGCCTGAGGGTGGTTTGGGCTCATCCCTGCTTGCAACTGCCTGGCCCGAATCCTTATGGTCCGTATCCTCCTTCATCATCGCAAGAATGTCGCTATCCTCATCGCCTGATTTTTCCTCCTTCATTTCCGGCTTATCGCCATCCCCATTCTCTTTGCTAATTTCCGGTTCCCCGACCGGTTCTCCCTTTTTCACATCGGTTACGCTTTCCTTTGCATCAGCTTTGACTTTTTTGTTTGCCTCCTCCGTTTTTTCCTCACTTTTCATTCCAGCTCCCGATGTGCCTTTCTCCAATTTGCCAAATTCCGTTATAAGGGTTTTTCCATCATCATCCTTTGGATGATGAATCGGTTTTGCGTCTCCTTTTTCCTCATGCGGTTTTCCCTCAGATGCTCCCACTGGAATTGCAGGTGTTTTGACCTCCGCAATCCTGCCACCCATCCTGAAATAGTTGTATGCGGCAGCGCCCAAAACCAGCAAAATCAGTCCGAATCCAAGAATCCAAACGAGGGCTATTTTGCTGTTATTGAGGCTCGCTTTCTTGAGGGAAATTTGCTCCGCGGCTTTTTGCAAAAGCAAAATGGCCTCTTCCTTCCGCCCTTCCTTTTCCAGCACCTTGGCATCCTCGAGGTACCTTTCGGCATCCGTGTCGGTGATGCCATTTTCCCTCATGATCCTTATGTCCTCCTCGATTTCACTTGCGATTTCGATGAATTCCATTTTTCTTGTTGGGGAAGGGGATCCGGATATGCCCGGCGAAGGGTTAGGTGTTGCGCCGGCTGTGGGGCTGGCAGAGCCTGATGGCCCGTAATTATTGCTGCCTGAGCCGCCCCCGCCGCCCGGATAATTGTTGCCACCCGGATTGTTCGGTGGAGGCGATGCGCTTGCTGTGGGGGAAGCACTCGCATTTGCCGTAGGGCTTGCGCTTGTTGAAGGCGATCCCGAGACACTCGGTGATGCGGACGCATTCGCAGTTGGGGAAGCGGAAGGTGAAGCTGATGGGCTGCCGGTATTGCACGAGCTATTGGAGCACCCAAGAGGGCAATTGTAATTGCTCCATGAGGAATTCGTCCCCGAGCAGGAAAATTCCTTTAAAATCGATCCGAAACAAGTATCGGAATATGTGTATGCGTTCTGGCTAAAGTTTCCGCGAACGCTTCCCGATACATTGTAGTTGTTGCCGTTATCCGAATCGATGCAGCTGTTTGGTATCACGGGTACGCAAGCGCCGTTTTGGCAACCGAAGATGGTAGCGTTAGGGCCCGGGGGGCAATTGAAATTGGTGCTCGAAAGGTTAGTTCCGGAGCAGGAGAATTCGCGGAGGAGGTTCCCAAAGCATGTGTCGGCGTAATCGTATGCATTCTGGCTATAGATTCCCGTTGCATGCCCGCTTACATTGACATTCATCCCCCCATCTGAATCCGAACAACTGTTTGGAATCTGCGGCAGGCATGCGCCATTTGCGCATCCGTATGTGCATGCGGAAGTCTGGGATGCGTTGGCGGTACCTGAACAATAATATTCACGCACGGTCGCCGGATTGATGCAAAAATCGCTCCAATTGTAATAATTCCCTCCTAAATACCCATAAACATATCCCGCTTTCGAATAGTTTATCCCATCCGAATCGGTGCAGCTATTGGGCATGGGCGCCGGAAGCTGAATGATGTTGAAAGCATCAGCCGTTCCGGCAGTAGTCACCCAAAATATTTTATTTTTATAAACATCAAGCCCGCTTCCCCCTCCCATATTGGTGCTCCCGATGCTGATATCAGAGCCATCCGAAAAATTGTAAACCCTAATTTTCGTTGGAGTCGACGAACCGTCAAGATACGTGAGAAGGTCCCCATATATTCTGGGCCTATATTGGGACCCGCTTTTAACGATTACTGGACTTTCGGTCTTTGCAATCAAGTCGTAATAGTAGATATCCCAATTTCCACTTCGGTCATCAGTCCAAACGATCCGGTTCCCATAAATATCCGGTTCGGTTTGTCCTCCGGTATTGGTTGTTAGCCGTGAGGTGTTTCCGGTTGAGATAACATGGTAGTAAATATCATCTCTAGCGGAGCCGTCCTTTTGCTGCCAAACAACAATGTTGCCGCTTATTGAGGGCAGGTATGCGTTGTAGCTTGTGCCGCTTGAGAGCTTGAGTGATGAATTCGTTGAAAAGCTGAAAAGGTAGGTGTCCTTCCTGGCGCCATTGTCCAAGATGTAAGCGACATGATCGCCATCAATTGCCGGATCCTCCTCGGATGCGGAAGCGGTGATCCTTAGGACGTCCTCCTTTGCCTTTGAAATATCGTAAACGTACAGATCCTCGTTTCCCGTAGTGCCGTAGTACACGACCTTATTGCCGTAGATGTCCGGATTGAATTTGCTAAACGAGCTTATCCGGTTGATGAGGCCAAGGTCTATTGCATACATGTAAACCGCATGGGTGGTTGTCACACCTTCCTTCCAAACGATGAATTCGTCGCTCATAGCCGGATCGTATATGCTATCCCGAGTGAAAAGCACCTGGGCTGGCGCCAATTGGGCGAAAATCACAAGTAACAAAACAAGTTTCATCAAAGTAGCCATAACAGTATATAGGCACATGGCCCACATATATATTATTCACGGTCCACCGCGCCCTGCAAATTTGATGACCTATTTGTGCATTTTGGGGAAAAGTGAAAAATGATCGTTAAGGATTCCCCTCCTCATTGTTTTTTTTCACCTATTCGAAAAAATGCCCATTTATCCTCTCCTTCCTCAATGTTTTTATAGTCACCCGCGATAATCAACCAATGAAGTATGTTGATGGCTTCCTTCGCCTTCTTGCAAAAACCTTCCGCGTAGTCAACAGCAGCTACTCCATGATGCTTGCAATACTCCTGGGCTCCCCAATTTCCGTATTCATTTTCCGGGATTACATCGTTTCCCCCGATGTGAAGTACCAGTTCCTTCTGACAATCGTTGTCGTCTTGCTCCCCTTCCTCCTATACAAGGCGCTCCTCTACTTTATGCTTGCGCTTTTTGATTTCATCCTCATTACGAGCACGGACTACGACAAGGAATATGACGTGAACGTGGAAAAGGTTCGCGCCCGGGTGACAAAAGTGCTCGTGGAGCGCAAGGTCAAATACCAGTCCCTCGACGCCATTGCCCTTGGCCTTGAGAGGGAAACCCTCAATTATCTGCGTTCGCTGCTCCATCTCAGATTCCCCCTGATCTATGTCGCAACCGACCGGCCCTTTGTTGTCATCAAGATATTCCGGACCATCGGCTCAAAGCGCGTTGTGAGCCTCATGCGGCAGGTGGAAAACAAGGAGCGCGTGGGCGTGCGCATCTTCACGGAGGAGCGCAACGAGGCAAAGGTGCTAGCTAAAATAATTATTAACTCCCTGGAGTTCCTAAACAAAGAAGAGCAGATGGAAGAGGAGATGGATCGCTAGGTGCATGCAACATGATCGGCAATCTTGTAAAGACCTCAACAATGGCAATCCGCCTACTGAACCAGAGGCTCTTCACCATCCTGCTGTTCATCCTTGGTTTCCTTGCAGCGGCTGTGCTTGTGCCCTCCCTTCTTTTGGACGGCGTAACAAAGCGCGAGGCGTTTGGCGTTGTCCTTCTGATCTTCCTGCCATACCTGATACTTAAGGGCGTAATCCTCACGCTACTCCTCCTTTTGGACATCCTGATAAATTTTTCGGCAAAGCGCGCATTCCTCTACCGGCTGAGTTATGAGAAGGTGAAGGCCAGGGTCGCCAAATTCTACCTCGACAAGAACATCCAGTTCACTAAGCTCGATAATTTTGAATTCGGGATCGAGCGCTACCTGGTAGCTGTGATGCAGCAATATCTGATGGGCTCGAAATTCAACTACCCCACCAATTTCATTAGCCGCACGCCTTTCGTTGTCGTTCGCATCTATGATAGGAAGGATGGAACGACCCAAGTCAAGGTTCTGTATGAGGAATCAAAGGAGGCAGAAATATTCGGCCGCCTCATCATCGCTTCCCTCGAGGCGCTTGAGAAGGAAAATCCAGCGCCCCTTCCAAGGGAGGATTTCATGAATGTTTCCGGCAAGAATATCCAAAAGCCACAGATCGAATCTCCAAAGGATCTGGAAATAAAAAAAAAGCCCCTGCCAGAAACCGTGAATGAGCCGGGGATTGGCCCTAAAACCCCTCAAAAGCCCTCCCCTTGGCTCTTTGATAAGTTCAGGAAGGGCAGGAAAAAGAATTGATCGGGCTCAATCATTAACTGCGGTCATTCATTTTTCCCTCTCATCAGTGTGCGCTGTACGGGCCCTTTTCCTCCAATTTTTCCATTTATTCCCAGCTTGTCCCCCAAACAAACCTTTATATTTTTTTCCTGGTAATTACCACTAACAAGTTATATCAATTTCTTAGAGGGCGATACAAATGGGCATCGGTTCAAGGGCGGGCATTTTCTTCATATCTATTTTGGCATTGTTTGCGCTGGCCAGTTCCGTTTCGGGCCTTTCGCTTGTCCCCGAAAGCACATCCATTACAAGCTGCATCTGTGAAACCAATCTGGTCAAGATCACCGCATCCAATACGGGCGAGGGCCTCCTATCTGTTGTCATGAGCTCGAGTGGCGATAAGCCCTGGGTGATTCCCGGCCCGAAGGAATTCAATCTCTCTCCACGCAGCTTGCGCGATATCACCGCTTTTGTCACTCCCGACTGCTTTGCAGTTCCCGGGAAATATTCCGTTTCCGTGACAGCCAAGAGCGGATCCGAATCCTCCACCACAAAGATCGGTGTTGATGTATCGGCATGCGTTGACCTTCCCGCAAGCCAGGAAATCTCCCTTTGCAGGGGCGAAACAGCGACCTCTAAAATTTCAATCAGGAACATTGCCCGTGATGAGGCCCGCATCTACCGGATAACCGCCTCTTCCCAGACGATTCCCGCCGCGGCCCTTTCCGCCCCTCAAAAAGTGGAGGTTGGCGTGAATTCGCAAAAGGATTTCGAGTTCTCCGTAGATGCCTCGGGCCTGGATGTTGGCAGCTATGCTTTCGAAATAAAGGCGCAGGCGCTCTACGAGGCGACCGATGTCCCAACAACCGATGTCGATACGGCCGCCATCAATGTCAACGTAAAGAATTGCGAATCATATGAATTTCAGGCGCCATCCGTGGCGGATGTATGCGCGGGCGTTCCCACTGTATTCAAGGCAAAGCTCATAAACAAGGGCGCGCCTGCCGAAGTTGCGGTCGTTTCGGATGCGAGCTACATCACATTCCAGCCATCCAGCGGCACCCTCCACCAATCCGAGGTTGCGGACATCGACATGACGATAACTGCCCCCAAGGGCGAATACGCCGCAAAGCTCACCGCCAAATCCGACCTGAAATCCGTTGACAGGGACCTCAAGATCATATCGCGCGAATGCTTCGGAGTCGACATGCAAATCTCCGCAGACAAGGTAATCTGCTCGGAGGACGGGGCGGAGTACGGCCTTAAGCTAACAAACCGCGATACGCCCGCCGAATATGCGCTTTCAGTAAGCGGCATCGATGCGGCATTATCCAAGGATAAAATTACCCTCGGGAAATCCGAATCCCAGATCTTGAAGTTCGTAATCCCCAAGGATTCCGACACCGGCACATTCACCGCAACGATAACCGCCGCATCCTCGGAAGGCAAGGATTCGATCACAAAGGAGCTTTCCGTGCAGAAATGCTTCGATTTCAGGCTCACCGGGCCGGAAGTTGAATTATGCCCCTGCGAGCAGGCGGACATAACCTTTGAACTCATCAATTTCGGCATCAAAGACGATGCCTACTCCCTCAAGAGCGAATCGAACTTCCTCACCTTAAAGCAGCAAAGCATTTCCGTTGCAAGCAAGGGCAAGGGCGCTCTTATTGCAACCGTTAATTCGTGCTCCCTCGAAAGCGGCAAATACAATGGAGTCATAGTTGCAAAATCGGGCGCATATCCCAGCGGCCAGGATTCCTTGAAAATCGACCTTACGGTGAAGAGCAAGGAACAATGCTATGGGATAGAGCTGAAATCCGCAACCGATAAGATCCCTTCCAAATGCGAAATCAAGGGCCAGGCCGTGCAGGTCACAAACCTTGGAACCAAGGAGACTGCGGTTTCGCTTTCCGCGACTTTTGGATCTAAGGTAACTCCCGACAATTTGCTTCTTTCGCCCGGGGATACCAAGGAAGTTCAGCTGGTCGTATTCCCCTCCCCATCCAAATGCGGAACGACTTTTGATGTGGACATGATGGCTGAGGGCAAAGGGACATCGGCCTCAAAGAGGTTCACAATAGAAATGGAGCCCGAGGAGAAGGGCGCAATACCGCCGGTTTCGGTTGTGAGCGTTTCCCCCAAGCCCTCCGCGGGAGCCGGTGCAAAAGTCCTTACTGCGGAAGTCAACTACTCCGAGGATACGCTCGTGATAAAATCCCTCCCCGACACCAAGATCATAATTTCGAGGGAGGATGGGAACATCACCGAAAACATGACCGATTCCGAGGGCACATTCATGCAGGACATCGGCGCTGGCACTTTCCTCATCACTCTCTCGCGATCCGGCTACAAGCCCCTGACCTTGGCGGTCAATGTTACCGACGGGGAGGGCGCTTCAGGCAGCGCTGGCAACCTTGGGACCATTCCCCTCCTTCTTGTGGCATTCCTCATAATTGTCGCGGCGCTTTACTTCGTATTGCGCAGGGGCGGCGAGGATTCCGTTAATGAGGACGGGGAGGATGAGGAAGCAAAGGAGAAGCCAAAACGCAGGAGGCGCAGGCGGAGGTAATTTTTTTATTAATTTTTTTTCATATATAGGCTGGTATTGGCTCCTGGGAACGTATGTCCCACAAATATGGCCCAATTCCAAACTTCATCATTTTTTCCAATCAAATTCCTTTTCCGATGTCGTGGAGGCCAATTTGGTGAGCCCCCATGTACGACCCCGGCTGGAATGTGGATCCGCATATCAATTCCCCCTATTTCATTGAAGAGGATTTCTCCCTTGATCCGCTTGAATCCCGGGCCCTCGAATCCCTCCTCCTGGAATTCATGAAAAAATGCAGGGATTCCTCCGGAGTTAAACCTGATGGCAAGACCCTTTTGGCGCTGCTATTGGGCATATGCGACAAATCCTCCTATCCGATGCAAAAAAATAGGGCGGAACTTCTGCTCAGGCTTGCGGGAATGGCCCTTTCCGGGCTTGGCGTACTGGACCTATTGCTTAAGGATGATTCACTCGAGGAAATTGCTGTACTGGGGCCTGGCCTTCCGATAAGGGTTTACGTGCGCAACACCGGCTGGCTCGATACCAATTGCTCCATTGCCAGCAAGAAGTATGCGATTGCTTGCATCAACAGGATCGCACGCCATCTTGGGCGCAGGATTTCTTTTGCATCCCCCGCATTGAGCGCATCCCTTCCGGATGGCTCGCGACTCCATGCCTCGATTTCCCCGATCAACAGGTCCGGTTTCGAGATTACCATCCGCAAGTTTTCAAAGCAGCCAATGAGCCTTCCGCAGTTGGCCCTTTCGGGAATGCTTTCCCCCCTTTCCATCTCATTCCTCTGGCTGGCTGCAGCAGCGGACACATCCATTCTTATGTGCGGCAATACCGGTTCGGGCAAGACTACTTTCCTCAACTCGCTTTTTTCATGCGTTCCCCTTTGTGATAGGGTCGTTATCGCCGAAGAGACGCCCGAGATATCCATACCTCACGGGCATGTTGTGCGCCTGGTTTCCAATGAGCAATCCAAAATCAGCATGCTTGAACTCGTCCAAAATTCCCTCCGGATGCGTCCCGACCGCGTCATAATCGGCGAGGTCAAAAGCCGAAGCGAAATTTCCGCATTATTTGAATCCCTCCAGGCCGGCCAGGCGCGGGGCATCTATGCAACCTTCCATTCCAAGGATTCCCGGGAGGCGGCAAACCGCCTTTTCCATGCGGGCATACCTTCTTCCGATCTTTCCGCAATCGATCTTCTCGTGGTACTTCGCAGGATTTCCGTATTTTCCGATGCCGGCAACCGGCCCCTTGAAATAAGGCGCGTTACCGAGATTTCCGAATTCACAGGCAAGGCTGGCATTTCAAGGCTTTTTGCTTATGATCCGGGGAAGGATGCGCTCCTGCCCGATCTGTCTGCCATCAAGAACAGCGCCCTCTTCGGTAAAATTTCCGCCAATTACCGTAAAAGCCAAGAGGGCCTATTAAGCGAGCTTTTCAAGAGGGAAAAATGGCTCCTTGCACTATTAAAGGAGGGGGCATGTCTGGATTATGCTTCATTTACGAAATCCGTTCAGAACGAATATGCCCTGGGGCATTAATTGTGGCCTCCAATCTGATTCAATGGCGGCCTTCAATGGGTTTAACCTCCATTGGGTTTATCGATGCGCATATGCCCCCTGCAATTATGCGCTCCGTATTGACTTGCATGCATGCGGCTAGCAATCCGATGCTCTCAAGAAGGGAATGATTTGTGGGTGTTAAATGCGCCCGATTCGAAACCAATATATATGGGCTCAATTTAATGCTTGGAGGTGATTGTATGGGTTCTGCGGAATTCCTGATTCCTTGGGTCGTTCTTGGGATATGGTTTGCTGTATTCAGCTGGCTTGGAACTTCAACAATGCTTGAGAAATGGGGCCGCAAGCGCGGATTCGAAAGGCTCATGAAGAAGGATAACAGCAAGGTGTTCATGCTATCGGTGCTTAACTCGTTCGTTGAGGCATTCTTCGTGTTCCTGATGTTCATCATCACGTTGGGGCTGTATAATCAGGAGAACTTCTGGCTCTTCTATGCGCTGCTGGGAGTCGTCGTGCAAATCCCGGTGAGGGTGAGCATGGCACTTACGATGAACCTGCCTGAAAAGTTCCTCCTTGGTGACATGGTCGGCGGGATCTTCAAGTACCTTGTCGGCGGCTGGATACTCGTGAACTTCTACCCCTTCTAGGGGTATTTTTTTAATTTTTTTTCCTATCAGTGGCGGATGTTCATAGGCTAAATTCTTTTTCTATCCGCTCGAACTAATTCTATTCCTTTCCCCTATCGGGCCTTCCCGCCCCTTCAATTTTCCCTCGTGCAAAATTCTTGTTCCCGCCGCCCTTTGCTCCCTTCGCCTTCAATAGCTCGAGCGCATCAAGTCCGCTCTTTGCGTTAACCGCCGCTGCAACGAACCCCTCCTTATTCCATACTATTATTGCAAGCCCATCCACTTTAGCGACCTCAAGGGCCACCTTTTCCAAAAGCGGGAGCGAGAGCCCAAGTTCGGCGCTTATTGGCCCCTTTTCCTCCAATTTTCCGGCTTTTTCCTTTGCTTCATGAATGAGCTTTTTCACAGTTGATTCCGCAATATCCGCATGCGCCCTCTCAAGTTGCTTTCCGCGCTCCTTCCATTCATCAAAAAATCGTTTGACTGTATTGGGCAATTGATCCTCCTGGACGCTCAATTCCCCACTCGCATTCTTCAATATCTCCTCCCTTTTTTGTATCCATTTCAGGGCCTGGCCGCCCGCCTTGTACCTGATGCGCACGACACCATCCTGGATCTGCTCGCATCCGACGATCTTGACGATTCCCGGCTGGGAGGAATAATCGCAATGGAGGCCCCCGCATGCCTCGACGTCGATTCCGGGGTATTCCACGACCCTTATGATATTTCCAATTGCGCCCCCGCCCTGGTAGAGCCTAAAGCCGTATTTCTTCTCGGCTTCGCCCCGGTCCATGAAGCGTATGTTGGTTTTCACATTTATTAGGACGTGCCCATTTGCAATGTTTTCTATTTTTTGCAGCTCCCCGACCCCGGGTTTTTCGTAATGCGTAATATCCAGATGCGCTTCGCTCTCCTCCTTCTTCGCGCCCGCCTGCCAGATGTGGTTCCCAAGCACCTGCCTGCATGCTGCGATCATGAGGTGGGTGGATGTGTGGTGCCTTCTTAGGGACATGCGCCTTTCTGCATCTACCTTGATTGCGTAGGAAGCGCCCTCTTTGAGTGAAATATGGCTCCCCTTTCCTCCATCCCTAGTTTCAATTTGGTGCAAAACAATCCCATCCAGCTTTTGCGCATCCACGACTCTCGCATCGCCGATGATCCCGTAGTCCGCAACTTGCCCCCCGCCCTCGGGATAGATTATCGTCTTATCCAGCACAATCCGGTTCCCGAAAATCGCAAGCACCTTCCCCATATCCTCCAATTTGTTCGGGTCATCGTAATAAACCAATTTGGTTTTCGGCAGCTTTTCGAACATCGGATCATTCAGCAGGGGATCCTTTGCGCCCTTTGCTTCCATAATGTGCCTTTCCGTGACCTTCCTGTAGAAATCCGTCGGGACCTTTGCTTCGATCTTCATTTCCGAAGCGACCTTTTCAAGGATTTCCGGGGTCAGTCCGTGGGATTCATAAAGCATCGAAAGCTTCTGGGTGTCGAATTCTCCCTTCCGGAGGATTTCAGCTGCAAGCCGCCTTGCTTTTTCCTTTGTTTCCCCGTATTTCCTGCGCTCGATAGAAAGGATTTTTCCTATTCCATCCATATTCTCAGACAATTCAGGGAAAATATCCTTGTAGTTCTTTGCCTGAAGCTTCATGATCTCGTGCATATCGAAATCAAGATTGTATTCGTCGATAAAACCAAATGCGCGCCTTAGCAGGATGCGCAAATTATACCCTCCCGCCGAATTGGAGGGGAGCGCCCCGTCAGAGAGTGCAAAAAGCAGCGTTCTTGAATGGTCTGCAATCGCATAGATTGCCTGCAGCGGGGAAATTGTCCGCTCAAGCTCCTGCAATGTTATTCCAAGCGCCCTGGCAATGCGCTCCTTTTCCTCCCTTAGGTTATGCACTTCCTCAATATTGAGCTTGGAGGCAAGTTTGGAATAGGAGTCGAACAATTCCTTGTCAACCTTAAGGCCGGATTTTTCCTTCATGTATTTTATCTCTTCGGGGAAAACCGAATCGTATGCCGAAGGCGTGCGGTTGTAAAACCAAAGCAGCCTCTCAAACCCCCAGCCAACATCTATGACTCTTGTATCCAACTCTTCAAATGATCCATCTTCGAGAGCGCGGAATTGCATGAATACGCTGTTCACCAATTCCAATCCTCCGGAAAAACTTTCAATTGAAGGCCCGAACGCGGAAAAATCAGGCATATGCCAAAGATCCTCCCCATAAGTTATTTCGTTCTTGGGGATTTTCAAGATCTCGGTCAAAAACTTATAATTCAATTCAATGCATTTATCCTTCCAGTATGGATTATTTTTGATCTTTCCGGATTTTCCATCTTTCCCATCCGATACCCCCTTTTTCTCATTGAAAGAATGCTGTCCGGCCATCATGAAGCACGAAAAGTGCCTTCCGGTCACCCCGACGTTTGCAATATCCACGAACCTAAGGCAGATCTGTGGTACCATCAAAGGGTTTGCAGGGTACTCGAATACCACCTTCCCCTTCTCCAATCTCTGGAAGTCGACGATGCTGGCAATGGTGAAATACAAATCATCCCTCCATCTGCAAATCACCGGGTACCTGCCAAGAACCTCGTGCCCGTGCTTTTTCCAAAAATCGGCATATAATTTCCAGAACTGCGTGTACGTAAGTTGCTCTTTTTTGCCCCTCTCCTTTGCGAAAAACGAATAATCATTATGCGCCGAATCGCCGCAATTAAGCGCGTCCGTTGTGCTCCAGAATGCCTTTCCGCACGTTGCGCATTTCTTCCTCGCGAACCCTTCCTTGCGGAAGAGCTCCACTTCGTAGTATTTCTTGAATTCCTTTTCGAATTCCTTTACGAGCGCTTCTTTTGTCAGCATGGATTGCACCATATTTTATTCGCGTGCCTTCGTGTGGGCCGCGATTTTTTCCCTTAGCCATTTCCGTGTTTCTGGCAAGGCTGCATAATCCCGGAGCTTTCGAGGATCAAGACGCCCCCCAAATTCGAACCTGTAAGCGGACCCGTGCTGCAGTGTGTGGTCCGGGGATACTTCGATTTCGGTTCCGTCGGGTTTCAACCTGAATATTGCAGAAACCAGGTCTCCTTGATGGGGATGGGCCTTTGCCATAAGGTCAGTGACCGTTGGTTTAAGCTTCCTCTTCCCAGATTGTTGGAATTCGGGGAAGATATGCCATCCCGAACTCTCCACAAGCAACTTACCCTTGCCGACGGGATTACTTTTTGAGATGAATTTCCTAAATCCCGTCTGGCTGGCCGAGGCGGGAGGTGCGGATTTCAGATACTGCCCATATGCTCTAATGATGGATTTGTGGCCCTCGCTGATGATCGGACGCGTACCTCGCCCTTGGCCAATCTTGTATTCGGAATGGGCAGCGCCCCCGTATTCCGCAAAGCTGTTCATGGTTTCGTCCCTTATCTGGAGATTAACTTTCGTCTTGGGGTTATTCATGTCAATCAGTTCCGCGTGAATGGATTGGTAGCCGTTAGCCTTTGGCCTTGCAATGTAGTCATCCTCAAAAATAAACCTCTTGCCGAAATTAGAACTTATTGCATAAAGCACGCTATTATAAAACGGGCCGCGCTCATCCCCCCCGTCCGGTGTGACGATCCTTGCCGCGATCAGGTCGCTTATGCCCGATATGCGCCTTAAAATTTTGCTGTTCGGATACTTTGAGCTGGTTAGTTTGCTCAGGTTTGCATTCGGGAACATTTTAAGAAAAGTGCTTGCGACGGATTTTTTTCTTACGCTAACTTTAGGCACAACGTGGACCCCAAGGGCTATATCTTCAAGCTTTTTACGCAAGCCATCCATATCCGTCTTGCCAGTTCTTTGCTCAATAACCTTGCGCATCCTTTCGTACAGGTCCGGGTAAAGCGCTTTAAAGGCAGTATTCTCCATTTCATCTGCGAACTCATAGTGATTAGCGTTCCGAAGAATAGGGGCGTAATATTTCAAAGTGGCCCTGGCTGCATCTTCCCTATCCTTTTTCGATACCTCTGTGCTCCGGAGCCGATCAAGCCTATCCGCGGCGCGCAACCATAAAAGGCCGATATCTGCGCTTCCTGCAGCTTCGAGGAATTCGTGCATCTTGTTGGGGTCTATTTCGTGCGAACCCGTGAATTTTGGGAGCTGCCCGTATTTTTGTATCATTTTCCATTCTGTTGGATCAATCCGCTCGCCAAGATGGCCCCTCTTTTTTGTTGGGATATCGTTTATACCGTGCAGTAGCCCGACGGCAATTAATTCGGGGCTGAATTGGTGGCGGTGCAATGTCTCGGCAACTGAAATGTAATGCCGGGCCCTTTCAATGCCCATCGCATTTACCAGCAAATTCACTAAATCTCCGTGTTGGCCAAGCGCGCGCTCCACGTCCCTAATTGATTCATTTATTGTCCTTTGCTCTTTTTCCTCCTTCATGATATCCCTTTATGGCGATGGCCTATTAAAAATATGCCATGCATCACGCCCTGATAATATAGTCCATATCCCCCTTAGATTCGAGGAGTCTTCCCATCCCGAGCCTTTTCGCCGCTCCCAGGGAATATTCCGTTAGCCAATCCGGAAATAACCGGTAAGCTCGATGCAAAAGGTAGTGGAGCTTAAGAACTTCCCCGTGGGTGCTCCTCCATTTACGTTCATACTCGATCTCCTCGCCCTCCAATAGGTAATTAGCAGTTTCTTCTGCTGCAATTTTTGCGCACTTGGCCCCGAAATTCACCCCTCCGCCACTTGTTGCCTTTACCTGCCCGGCTGCATCGCCAACAAGAAGCACGTATCCTGCATCCCCCATCTTCATTTGAGTTTTTTTCCGGTACCTTAGTGGTATCATATGGTGGAATTCGAACGTCTTCTTCGCATTTTCCAGCATTCCTGCAATATATGGCTCCTTGAACGCGGCAGTTTTTGCCTTTTCAATTCCGCGTATTTCCGTTGTCGCAACCCCAACCCTGATTTTCTCATCCGATATGGGAATCGTCCACATAAAGAAATTGCGGTAATTCGCATGATCCAGGTATAGGTCGACAATATCCGGCTCTGGCACATCCGCATTTAAAAATTCCGCCTGATAGCTCATCACCATATCTGAATACTTAATTACCGGGAATTTGAAATTCCGTGCGGTTATTGAGGAGTTCCCATCGCATCCGATTATCACTTTTCCGGAATAAGGCTTTCCATCGGTTGTTTTTACGGTGATATTCCCGTTCCGCTTATTTCCGTCCGTACCAAGATTCCCTTTACCATTTCCCATTCCATTGTTTATTTCAAAATTCCTAACTCTCGAGTTCAGATGAAGTTCCGCTCCAGCCGCTACCGCCTCATCGGCCGCCCTTTCATCAAATGCCTGCCTTGAGAGCACCACCGCCTGGGTTTGGGGCGTCCTTACTTTCATTTCCTCCTTTCCGGCAACTATCCTTGCGCCCCGGATTTCATTCAATAATAGGTCCTTGTAGCGTATGCCTGTGAAATCCATCCCATGCTTCGAGAATATGCCCCCGCATTTGCCGAACTTCCCAACTTGCGAATCCTCCTCCAGCAGTTCCACTTCGATGCCACGTTTTGCCAATTCCTTAGCGGTGATCGAGCCAACTGCGGAAGCGCCGATGACAATTGCCTTTTTATCCATCATTCTCAGCCTTTCCTTTCCAGCAAAAGCGCTGTCAATTATGCCCCGTTTTGATTTATCGACCCTATTTTTAATTCATACGCGCCGATTCATTATTCCCCGAATTATTTTATCCAAAATCCCCATCCGCATTGATCCCCTTTGCCATTATCGATTCGGAAGATTTAAAATGGTCCTTTATCTTTAAATTCCAAGGGTTTAATTTAAATAAGGCATAAATTATGGTCGATTTCTTAGGTGCAATCCAGGTTGTAGTTGGGCTGGCATTATTCTTTGCCTCCGGCTATTTGCTCACGCTAACTCTCTTCAGGAAAAACGAGCTCGACCTCATTGAGAGGATAGTTTACAGCATCACGTTTTCCCTGACAATTCCCCCCCTCATAATCTTTTTCCTCAATTTCCTTTTCCGCATACCCATAAACACGCTGGTTGTTTTCGTAATTTACCTGCTTGTTTGCGGCGGAAGTTATTTTTTCCATATGATGTATGGGGAAGGCAGGCAAAAATGATTCGATAATGAGCTTTAGGCCGCCTTCTTTTGGAAGGACAATTTAAAGTGCAAATTAAACCCTCGGGATTTTCCAGTAATTCCTTCAATGCGGTGCTCCAATATGAAAACCGGATCCTTTTACATGCTGCTTTCGTTCATTAACGTGCAGCTTTTAGCAATCATCGTCGGCTGGCTGTTCATTCTCGCCCAGGTATCTGTCACCGAGGACCCTGCCGATGTTGGGAATTCGGCGTTCTTCCTTGGCTATGTGCTTTTCGCCGCTTTTGCCATCCTCCTCATCCTCAAGGTCTACAAGGGAAAGCTGCTCTTTTATTTGCTCGAGCTTGGGATGGTTTTCGTCTCATTTAGCATATTCTTTGCGATAATGCCAATAGAGGATTTGGTGATTCCCGGGCTTGCATCCGTTTCCTGGGCGCTCATATTGGGCCTTGCGATGGTGCTTTTGCGCATACTTTATCCCTCCTACAAGAACATTTTCCTCCTGTTTGCAACCGCCATCGTTGGAGCGCTTCTTGGAGCTTCACTTGACATCTTTCCGGCCGCGCTTCTTGCAATGGGCCTATCCATATATGATGTGATTGCCGTTTTCTACACAAAGCACATGGTGACCCTAGCAAAGGAGCTTGGGGATAGGGAAGCTGGCTTTAGCATAACATTCCCCTCGGATTTGAAGGGGAAGGTCATCCCTAAAAGCAAAATGATGAAATACAAGGCGGCCTACAAGAAGGAGCTGATCGGCGCAGTTGAGCTTGGGACCGGCGATCTTGCGATTCCCGCAATGCTTGTGGTTTCGGCCCTCCACCTCTCATTTTGGCATTCGATTGCGGCAATGCTCGGAGCCACATTCGGCATCTCCCTGTTATTCTTCTACATCGAACGCAAGAAGGGCTACTGGCCGGCATTGCCCCCGATTGTTTTCTTTGCCTTGCTTGCAATGGTGCTATACCATTTTTCGCCGATCAAGTTGGGCTAATTGAATTAATCGGATTGCCGCCCGCCCTTGTAATAAATCCGGTTAAATATGGGGTTTTTTGCCTCTTTAGAAATCTATTTATACCTTTCAAGCCTTTTTTTTTCCATGCAACCGGCCAACAAGGCGCAAATGAAGGCGGCATCCGTCGTTTGGGTGGTTGCGATTGTCTTGTTCCTGGGCGCAGCCGCATTCAAATATCCCTCTAATAATTTGGTAGGGGAGGGTTTTGGCTCACTTCCGGCCTCCCAACCTGCCCCTCAAACCGCGACTTCCACAGCATGCTCTTCTGAAATATGCGACGGTTATGACAACGATTGCGACAAGTTGGTTGATGAGGCGAATGTTTGCAAAGATTCTGCAACCGCCAACTGGGTGCGATTTTCCTCCATCCCCATGCCTGCCAAAGCGCAACAGGATGTTACCGTGAATACTGATAAAGATTCTTGGCAGTTCTCCGGTTGCGTCAATAAGCGGAATTCCAAAGGCGAAATCGTGCCCTGCGACAAGGAAATGAGGCAATTGCGCAATGTTGTCCCCGGCGAGGTGCTGGTAAAATTCCGCAAAGGCTCACCGGTAAAATCCGAAAATGATGCAAAAAGTTACATAGCTGCAAAGCGGAATTCAAAAACCGGCAAAGTGCTTCCAACTCCCAAATTTGCCAAAGAACTATTCGGGAAATTGAAGGGCGGCAAGGCATCGGAAAAATTGGGGGGCATTTTCAAGCTCAAGTTTGACTCATCCGTTGATTTGGCCGGATTGCTAGCCGAATTCAAAAAAGACTCCAACCTGGAGTTTGCCGAGCCGAACACAATCTACTATTTGGAAGCAATCGATCCGGCACCCGATGACCCCATCGTGATTTACTCCTCGCCTTCGCCCAATCCCACAAGCTCCCCCTCGCCCACAGTAACCAATTCCCCTTCGCCCAATGCCACCTCAACTCCCCTCCCTTCCGCATCGCCCAATCCCTCTCCATCCGGCTCCCCCATACCGACCGTTTCCCCCTCACCAGCTCCGATTAACGATCCATTTTACCCAAGGCAATGGGCGCACCAAATAATCCAATCCGAGCTGGCATGGGAAATTGAGCAGGGTAATCCCGGCATCGTTATTGCAGCCGTTGACACCGGAGTTGACTTCAACCACGAGGATTTGGCCGGCAATATTTGGATTAATCCGGGCGAGGACCTTGATCAGAACGGGGTTGTTGATCAAACCGACTTCAATGGAATCGATGATGATGCAAACGGGTACATTGATGATATCCGCGGTTATGATTTTGTTAACCTTGAAGAGTACGGTGCGGAGGTTTATTGTTCATCAACCGAGGATTGCGTTCAGGAAGATAACGATCCCTTGGATGTTCATGGCCACGGCACGCACGTTGCAGGAATCATTGGCGCGGAAATGAACAATAATTTGGGCGTAGTGGGCATCTGCCCCAATTGCAAGGTGATGCCGGTGCGCACGGGCTTTATGACAACTGATGGGGGCGGCGGTTTGCTGACCGAGGATATCGCGCAAGCGCTGGTCTATGCTGCTGACAATGGTGCGGATGTGATCAGCATGAGCTTCGGTGGAGGGGGCGGCCAGCTCATGGAGGATGCCATCAATTACGCTTATTCCCAAGGAGCGGTTTTGGTGGCCGCAGCTGGAAATGGCGCTTCCAAATTCAAGAGTTATCCTGCTGGATATGAAAATGTAATCTCCGTTTCAGCTACGGACGAACTCGATCAGCCCGCTTGGTTTACCAATTACGGCTCCTGGGTGGACATTGCATCCCCCGGCGTTGCCATATTTTCCACCCTCCCCAATAATCAATACGCTGGCTGGAGCGGCACCTCCATGGCAACTCCCCTAGCTGCCGGTTTGGTGGGGCTGATCCTTTCCAAGTATCCTGATTTTTCACAGGAAGAAGTGAGGAACATATTGCATACTGCTGTTGAAACGCCCATTTCCCAAAAATACTTGGGAACTGGAAGGATCAATGCATTCCAATCGTTGCAAATAGGGGTAATACCCAATGCAAAACTTAATTCCTATCTCGATGATATCACACTTTCAGGCGCTGGCGATTTTGAGATTTACGGCACGGCATCAGGTAATACTTTTTCCGATTACTATATGGAATATGGCAAGGGTCCGTATCCGAGCTCATGGGTAATTTTCAAACCACCTGCCTCTCTTGAGGTGTTCAATAGTATTCTTGCAACCCTGAATACAAATATGCTAAGCGATGGGGAATACTCAATAAGGCTGGTGTCGCGAGATTCGGGCGGGCATATCAGTCAGGATAAGGCATTTCTAACAATAATGAACGTGAGAATGCTCTGGCCCAAAGACAATGATAGGATCAGGTTGGGCGGCATAGTTCAAGTCAAGGCAGATGTTTATGTCCCATCGGACAATTTTACCATGGAGTACCTGGACCCGTCTGACGGAATCTGGAAGTCAGATGGAATCAGTATAAATAGTATATTGCCGCCGGAAATAAATACCGTGCTTGCGTCGTGGGATACTCGAAGCCTTGCTGAAGGCTACTATTCCCTTCGGTTGGTAAATATTGCGAGGAATGAAGAGTTAAAGCGCATTTCGGATCTTTACCTGGATCCTGATTTGAAGATAGGATGGCCAATTAATATTGAGGGGTCTCGTTTCGGGAGGGAGTCGAATGTCATTGTTGATGACTTGAATGGGGATGGACTTATGGAAATTTTGCTGGATGGGTCAGAAGGAACATACGTTTGGAATAGCATTGGCGAAATGCAGGAGGGTTGGCCAATAGTAAATAGGCAATTTCCCCTGGTTACTCCCTCATCCGTCGGCGACATCAATAATGACGGGCAGAAGGAAATCGTAAGTTGCTTTAACAAATCTCATCCCGCAGTTGATGGTGATTTGACTAAAATTAGGCTTGTTTCCGTCAGGGATTTCCGGGGCGTTCCCTTGCCAAATTTCCCATTAACATTATCCGTCGGAAGCGGATCGGATTATGGTGGATGGGGGGTGGATTGCGGAATCCCATTGCTTGCGGACATCGATGGTGACGGTTATCTGGAGATAATTTTCAACCTTGCTTTGTTAGAACATTATGGATCCGTTGAAAGGAACAGTTTCATAACCTATGCGATAAATTCAGATGGTTCGTTCGTTCCCGGTTGGCCCCATGTTTTTTCAAATGATGATCCGGATTTTGATTATGGGTTTGCCCGAAATGCACCTGCTTTAGGGGATGTCGATGGAGACGGTCAGCCCGAGTTGGTAATTGTTGTCAATCAGATACGGTTCGATCCCCAGGTTCATTTTTCATCTGAAATTTATGTTCTTAATAGCAACGGGGGTCTAAGCCCCGGTAACTGGCCTGTTTCAATAAATAGTCTGATTTTTAGTTCTCCCTCGCTTGTTGATTTCAACGGTGATGGCAAACTTGAAATTGTTTTCGGGAGTCTATTAGAAGATGGAAGATATTTCGTTCTTGATGGCCAGGGGAATGGGTTTGATGGCGTTTGGCCAAGAGATGACTTCGGGTATGGGGAATTTGCCTCTTCGCCTGCAATAGCGGATTTGGATCGGGACGAATCGCCCGAAATTGTCCAAGCCAATGGAGTATGGTACAATAATGCCGTATTTGGCTGGAATTCAGATGGTACCGATATACCCGGTTGGCCGGTAAATTTTGACCCCGAATATGCTACACATTCTTCGGCCTTGATCGGAGATATTACTGGCGATGGACAAGCAGATGTTGTTGTGGGTAATTCCGATTCTAATCTTTATGCATGGAATGACAATGGCAGTAGAATCGATGGTTGGCCAAAGAAACTTGATAGTGAAATTTATGCAACTGGTGCAATTGCCGATATTGATAACGACGGAAATGTCGATATATTGTCCGCTACCTGGAATGGCCAAATTTATGCTTGGGAAGGCGGCAATTATGCAAAGGAAACGATGTTTTGGCCCCAATTCCGCCATGATCCCCAACATACTGGTATTTATTCAAGACCGATCGACTGCGGCGACGTCAATGGCGATGGAACGGCGTTCAATCTGCTCGATATACTGACGCTGGAATACATATTGACCGGAAGGCTTCCCGTGCCACAAAATTGGCGCAATGGCGACATCGACGCCAGCAATGATTTGACGATTGCTGATTTTCTGCTGCTTATAGATAGCATGGCGCACAGCGGCCTTAACGTGTGCAAATCCAGGCCTTCCTCGGCGATCTCGGCTAAGGTGGAAATTGTCGAACAAACCCCATTCCAAGAAGGGAATTCCAGCTCCATCTATAGGAACATTTCGATTAATCTTTCAAATAACGGTCCCCTTTCGGCATTGGAATTCGAGCTCTCCTACGACCCCGCCGAACTGGAGCCCGTGAAATTCGACAATACGGCAAGGTCCAAGGACATGGGGGTCCACGGTTTTATCCTTTCCCCCGGAAGTGCGTTGGTTCAGGTTCAAAAGTATAATACATTCGAGGATTTCAAGACCATTCCTAAAGGGGTAGGGGGCGTTGTGACAATTATGATGAAGGAGCTCGAACCGGTAACAACCACGCCGCAGCTGGTTCGTTCCTCTTTCTATGATTCGAAGATGCAACGGGTGCGGATTGTCGCTGCCCCATTCTGCTTCGACGGAACCCTGAGCAGCACCTGCTCCAGCCTCAATTACTGCAGCAACGGTAATTTCATTGGGAACAAGTGCGAAAAATGCGGCTGCCCCGGAGGTCAGCTTTGCAAGAAAACCGCCAAGGGAATGCAATGCGTTAATGATTATACTCCCGGTGGTGCGCCAGTCCAAAAATAAGTCTTTCCTTCCAATTTGCACTGATAGTGGCTAGGTAAAATAAGGGAACTATCGATTAACGCCGCCATGTGGGAATAATGCAGCAAAAAGGCCCAATAATCGCCTTATTCGCCATTTTTCCCCAATTTCGCTCCAAAATTCACTTATTGCCCGGCCGCTCTCAAACGAAAATCACTTCCAGGAGTCCGGCAACGGATTTGAAATCCTGATCCCTCGTGTAAAGCGCTGCATCATGCTTGACGGCAGTTGCCACAATGATCGCATCCGCCATCCCAAGGCCGAATTTCCTCTTCTCCTCGCCGGCCAGCTTCAAGGTGTCGACCGAGAGCTCATCCAGGAAGCCCCTTTTGAGCATGAAGGACACGAACTTTTCCGCTTCTTCCCTCCCTGCCGCCTTGAGTATTTTGGAATAAACCTCGAAAACGTTTATTTTCGAAAGGACGATGGTATCTTCCCCCTCGACGACCGGGCTGACCTTCTCGCCCGCTGCCGAGCCGAAAAAATATTCCAGCCACGCGGAGGAATCAAGCAATGCGGTCATCCTTATCCCTCAAATCCCGGAGGCTGAAGCGTTTCAGCTTCCCGAACATGCTGCTCCTGGGTGAAAAATTGCTCTTCAGGATCTCGTTCAGCGCAGCCGAGATGTTTTTTGCGCTGCCATACCTCTCCATTGCATTGTTCACCAGCTTCTGGTACCACTTGTCTTCAATCAGGAAAGTTGATTTCATGGTTATATGTCTAGCCGCACAACCTTATAAGCCTTTTGCCATAATCGGCTTTGCTCAAAAAGTATCGGCAATGAAAAACCTTTCCGGCCCGGAAAAAGTCAGGGCTGCTGGCCGTTATGCCGCGATAATGCCGCAGTTTCTTGAACGCAATCTCAAAATCAACCTATTTTGTTAGAAAGGCAGCCATAATCTTATCGAGGGCAAGAAAAATGCCCAATAATCGCCTTTTTCGCCATAAAGCTAATCGGGCTATTTTCTAATCGCAGTTTCAAACGCAATCCCCAAATAATCCGCCAGGTCATCCGCATCGAAATGGGTTCCCCTCTCCTTTTTCAGCATGTCGCCGGCAAATCCGTTAAGGAAGGCCCCCGCCTTTGCCGCTGCGAATAATTTGTTCTTGCACGCAATGCCTGCAACCAGCCCCGCAAGCACATCCCCCGTCCCTCCTTTTGTCATGCCCTCGTTGCCGGTATCGTTGATGGCAAGCTCCTTTCCATCAGAAATCAAATCGCCTGTTGGAAGCTTCAACAGCACCGTGCACCCGTATTTTTCAGCCATCCCCAAAACCGTCTGCCTATTCCCGCGCTTTCCGAAAAGTGAGAAGAATTCCAGGATGTGGGGCGTTATGCATACGTTGATGTTGAGCAGTTTCTTATCGACCATATGGAGCGAGCCCGCATCCAGAACAAACCTTTTTTTCTTGTTGAATTTCTTCAGAAGGGAGTTTACCAGCTTTCGGTTGGTTGCATTTATCTCCATCCCGTTCCCGATAAGGACGCAATCGGATTTTTCAATGGTCTTTTTGAGTTCCTTTCCCTCGATTGCGATGAACGTGCATTTGTGCCCCTTAAGGAAATATAGCAATTCCGCATTCCTCTTTTCCGG
>JBDRDM010000018.1:0-7053 GCA_043820675.1 Microcaldota archaeon | reverse complement strand
CAAGGTGAATCCGATGATGCAAAAAATGAAGGAGAGCTACTCGTTCTTTACCCCGGAAGGGACCGGCAGCTGGGAGATTACCGAAGATAGCGTTTCCATGAAGGGCTGGAAGAACCTCACCCTCAAAAAATCCCACGTTCTCGAGATAACAAACCTGGGCGCGCTTCCATTGAACAAGGTAAGCGTTGAACTCAAATACTTCGACATGTTCGGCGGCAGCGAAGCCATGCAGTTCGCGATGCGGGAAGCGGACTTCCGGGCATTCAAGGCGGCTGTTGGGAAATGAACGGATTACTTGATTGAATGGGGCTGGGAAATAAGCGAATAGCCATCCGTATCTTTATTCAAATTAAATATACGAAAAAGGCACCCCCCTCAGGAAACTAAGTAAAACCAAAAGCCTATTAATTACTTTTAATCCTTGATTGGGGAATGGGGATAATTATGAACAAACTAGGCGGCATTCTATTTGCACTTCTTTTCATGAGCGCGATCGCATCCGCGCTGACCTCCCTTGAGGTCCCGGCAGTTGACGCGGAAGGTGCGGGAGTGCTAAGCGCAATATCCGTAACCGCAAGCAAGGGTAGCGGGGACATCTTCATGTCCATCAAGCCACTTACCGGAGTCGACACTCAGCATTCGGAAAAGACCGCCGTCGACATAGCCGCCAGGCATGCGAATGTAGACACATCGAAACTCGATATTCTATTCAAAATTGAATCAACAGCTGAAGTGGTGGATGGGCCCTCTGCTGGCGCCGCCCTCACATTGCTAAGTTTCGGGGAGCTTTCCAAAAAGAGCATGAGAAATGATTTGACCCTGACGGGAACAATCGAGCGCGATGGCAAAATAGGAAAGGTCGGAGGCATCTTCGAGAAGGCGCGGGCGGTTGCCGAAAGCATCTCACCCAAATTCAAGGTGTTCCTCATTCCAAGGGGCCAGCGCACCCAAAGCGGTGTTGACATCCCAACTTATGCAAAGGAGAAATGGGATTTGCAGGTCGTGGAAGTCGACACCATTGAAAACGTCCTGAATTACGCATTCAACACCAGCGAAGGATCAATCGTGGAGGCAAAGGAACTCATCATCCCTGAGCTCAAGCTCATCCCATTCAAGCCTTCCGACGAATCCGCGGAATTCAAGGAAATCGCGCAGGGTGAAATCCAGGAAGCAAAACTGAGGCTCATGCAATCCAACTTTTCTCCGGAAATCAGGGCGTCCCTTGAAGAAACGCTAAACCTCTCCCAAAAGCAGCTAGAAAAAGGCTACTATTATTCGGCGGCAAACTCCGCGTTCCTCGCTTCCATCAGCATAGACGAGTTCGCATTCGTCAACGGAAGCAAATTGGAGCTTAGGGGGCGATTAAGGGAGCTAAATGAAATGGCAAGCAGCCTGAATTTCACGGCGCAAACCGAGGGCAATTTCGAATGGGTGATCGGCGCCAAGCTGCGCTACCATTGGGCCAAAGGCAAGCTCTTGGAAGCGGAGGATAAGATTGCCGTTGGCAGCTACATTTCCGCTGCAGGGGATATTGCGGTTTCAACGAGCTGGCTTAGGGCCGCCTACAAGATGAACGCGGTTGCAAAAGGCAAGGCTTCGGGAATGGAAATGAAGGACATTTATTACCGCAATTTCGCCTCCGGAATCATCGATGATGCCTCGCAGCTTGAAAATGATGGAATGCTCGATAACGAGGCCCTCGACCACCTGCAGACAGCAACGCAGGAATTCCAGGACGCGGATTACCTCACGGCCGCATTCGATGCCACATTTGCAACCGCCTATTCGGACGCATACGATATGCTAGGTGAAGGCACATACCAGGAGGTCATAAGGCGGCTTTGCAAAACCGATTCCTTCGGGGTGGACTGCGGAGTTTTCAAGGACAAGGGGCTGAAATCGATGTGGGCCGAGCTCTACTATGCACACTCCCTTTACAATTTCCTGGATAGCAACCGTACAAGCGAGATCCAAACGCTAGTGAACGGAGTGAAGCTGGTAAAGCTTAGCGAGGGCTTCGAAAAAAGGAGAACTGAAGCGCTTGCTATTGCCGCAAACCTGCCGGCACCTTCCGAATATGGGAACGAACCGGGAAGCATGCCCGCCCCATCAATTTCTCCAAGCAGGCAGCTTCGCGTGCAGGTTGTTGCTATCCCCCAGAATTCTTCCAGGGACCTTATCATAACAAGCATCGTAGCATTGGTTGCGCTTCTTGTGGCATACGGATTTTTGATGCGCAAACCTCCCGAAGAAAACACAGCTAAGGCAAGGCTCGATGGGAAAAACCGCATGGAAAAGGCGGAGGAAATGCTCCTGCAGGGCAAGATCAGCGAAAGGAGCTTCGAGTACTTCAAGCAAAAGTACCTCAAAGGGAATGGAAAGAAACGCCCCGCTTCCTCAAGGAAGAGGAAATAATTTTGAAGGGGTTGTGGAAAAAGAATTGATTTTGCTGGAGCGGCATATAGGAATAAGCGGTTCGCCGGAATTTATTTTAAAGCACTATTCATGAATTTGCCGGTTCGTTAGGCATACGGACCCGTATTGCTTATCCAATACCTAGCGTCAACGGAATTAATTCCCAACATTCAGCTCCTGGCCGGCCAAATAGCTGATCTCCCCGTCCTGCACGATAGCATTCAAAGAAACAAGTATGGTCGAATTGATTGTGGCATTCCTTGCAAACAAGGTAATCTGCGGCTCGGGCAGCTTGCCTCCGAGCTGCCCTTCAGCGGATTCGATGGAGGTTATTTCCGCAACAACGCCCCTTAGCACCGGGGTGCCTTTTGGAAGCGCCTTCGAAACGGCAATTTCCGCCTCCGGGGAGTAATCAAAAATGAATGAAAGGAAGGAGATTGGAATCTCGTATTCGGAAGATGAAATGTTGAGATCGTCAAATCCGCCAATCAGCAATTCCTCGTCATTGAAGCCCCCCTTCACCTGCACGATCACGCCCCCATCGGATGGGAATACGCTTTGCACGAAGGAAAGGTTCCCAAGTTTCCCAAGCGTTGCATTATCGAGCTCCTCCAGAATTGTTATCTCACTTACCGGCTCATAGCTGAATTCCGAATAATTGAGGCTTCCGTTGAGCGAACCTGAAATTTGCCCCTCACTATACTCAAAGCGATCCTTCCAGGGGATGCTCGCATGAACAGCAGCTCCTGGCAAAATCTCCGTTACCAAGGCTTCTGCCTGTGCGGACTTAAACTCAAGGGGCGATTGCCGCCTTGGCTCTTCTGCGGTGATGAATTCCGGAACACTTCCAACCATCCGCACATAAACCAAAAGCGGAACCGTCGAATTCGCCTGCGTTTCGGGCTGAACGAATGCAAAACATTGGGAGAGCGAATGCTGCTGGAGGCACTGGAAATTGGCGCCCGCTAGGACTTTCGAATCCCCGCCGCTTGCGGAAGTGAAATTGAGGTAGTTCCCAAGCTTCACGAATGCGCGCTTGAAGATTCGCGGAGTGCAATAGCTTTGCAATTCGCCCCTGGTTCCCGCAACCACCAAGTCAAGGCTCGCATTTTCTTTTGCAACTATTCCAAGCCGCAGGTTTTGGGAATCAAACGAAACCGCCTGCACTCCCGGCACCTGCCTAATTGCCCCCTCTGGATTCTGGGTCGTATTGCATATAACCAAAAGCTCCCTGCCAATGCTTATGACGAACCCTTCCGTGGAATTGATCCCTTCAAACCTTTCCGGCACGGGAGTTGCGGAGGGGATCGGGGTCGGAATGGTGTTCTGATAGGGGTTTTGCGTAAAGAGGAATGCGATAATTTCGATCCCGAAAATTATGATTAATGCAAGCGTCCCATATTTGATCAGTTTGGATCTGTCCATCTCCATGCACAATGCTAATGGTTTTAAATTGAAAACCAGAAAATTAAGGAGAGGTAATATTGCTCTTTTGGTTTATAACGTTTTCTTTTCAGCAAAGGGGGATGAAACGCATGGAAGATATGAAGAACGAGGATTTTTTGAGGGTCCAATTCTCCGTCTCGGACGAGTTTGGAAAGCTCATTGAGACAACCGACATGGAAGAGGCAAAGAAGGCAGACATCTACAGCGAAAAGGCCAAATACGGCTATTCGCTTGTCATGATGGCCGATACCCGCATGGTCAAGGGTTTCAGGGAAGCGCTCCTTGGCGCAAAGGATGGAGAGGAGAAGACTGCCAAGATAGCAAAGGCGGATGCTTTTGGGGATAGGCGCGAGGACCTAGTAGTTCTCGTGCCGATGAAGAAATTCCAGGGATCGGGCATCTCGCCCCAGGTGGGGATGGTAGTTGACCTTGACGGCTCGCGCGGCAGGGTGCAATCGATCTCCTCCGGCAGGGTCAGGGTGGATCTCAACCATGAGCTTGCGGGAAGGGATGTGATATACAAATTCAAGATTATCGATAGGATCACGGGCCCCAAGATGAAGCTCAATGCGCTCGTGGAAGAGCAATTGAACCTCAAGAATGCGGTCACCATAGATGGGGACTACGGGTCCGTGAACGTGCCGCAGGAGACAATGAATCAGGACGATTACCTGCAATGGAAGTATTCCGCAATTGCCGCGGCAATGCAATACATTCCCGAACTCAAGAAGATTGAATGGAAGGAGGAATTTACCAGATAAAATTTGGTGATGCATGATGCAAAAAGAGTTGCTGATTTTCCTGGCAGTGGTGCTCGTCCTTGCATCCGCCATCTATGGCCTGCAAAACAGCAAGGTAATCGACCAGGAATGGGCCCTAACGATTGCAGCCCTTGGAATCGTGGCGCTCGTTTTCCTTCCAAGAATCTACGAATTCAAGGAATACGAGCGGGCCGTCATCCTCAAGATCGGCAAATACAGCCGGACGGCTGGCCCGGGATGGATTCTTATTTTCCCGGTTTTCGAAAAGTTCATCCCGGTTGACCTTCGGGTGCAGACCCTGGATACGAAGCCAAACGAGGTGCAAACCAAGGACGATGTGCGCGTAAAGGTCGACATCGTAAGCTTCATCCGGGTAACCAACCCAAAAAAGGTCGTTCTGGAAGTTCGCGACCTGAACACCGCAATCGTCAAGCTTCTCCAAGGCGAGATCCGCCTCATCATCGGCAAGATGGATTTGGACGAGGTCATCGAGGAAACTGAAAAGGTCAACGAGCACCTATTTGCAAAATTGAAGGAAGTGGAGGACGCATGGGGGTTTGTTGTGCTGCGCGTGGA
Organism: Microcaldota archaeon; assembly: GCA_043820675.1. Taxonomy (GTDB): domain Archaea; phylum Micrarchaeota; class Micrarchaeia; order Norongarragalinales; family SBBD01; genus JACRGC01. The sequence goes on along the minus strand of JBDRDM010000018.1, from coordinate 1,855 downwards.
GCTTGAGATGATCGAGCTGCCCCCCACCCTAATCGTCGCAAGGACGAGGGCGCGCGAGGCAAAGGAATACAAGGAAAAAGTCGAGATTGAGGCGTCCGCAAGGCAGATCTCGCTTGAAATCCTGGATAAGGCCGCAAGCAAGATGAGCGACAAGACCATGACCTACCTCTACTTGGATGCGCTAAAGCGCATCTCCGAAGGGAAGAGCAACAAATTGATATTCCCGCTCGAGCTTTCAAGGCTGGCAAACAACATTGCCGACAGCATCTCCCCCAACGGGAAGGAGCAGGCGAAGAATTACGACGAGATCCTGGGGGGGCTCAAGAAGGCCTACATTGATAGGCAAAAGAGCGCCTTGGAAAAGAAAGAGTAATGCAGGAATGGAATGATCGCAAACGGCTTTGTTTTGGGGGTTGGCTTGGCATAGATCGCAACCCGTAATAATTAGTAGGAAGAAAACGTATCAAGCCCGGGAATAGTTTCATTTACACGAGTGGTTCAAAATGACTGAAATCTCATACGATGCGCTTAGGAAGATCCAAATGCAGGAGAGGAACTTCGGGGCGCTTTCGGCGCTCGATGAGGACTTCTACGAGAAATACAACCTCTGGATCGCAGAGCAAAAAAGGCTCCTGCAAAACGAGTTTTCAATCGAGACCCTGAAGGCCTACGAGAACGCGAAGAAAATCATAGAGGAGATAAGCGCCAAGAGGGAGCAGAAGATCGTACTTAAGACCTTAAAGGATCTGCGCTCGAGCTCCATAGATTCCGCAGGGCTTACCAGCGAGGAAAAGGTGTTCTATTTGAAGATGCTCGCATCCGTGAAAGAATTCGAGCAATCAGTTGTGCTCTTCAAGGAAAAAAAGCCGGAATTGAAGAAGGGCGCATCAAAGCTCGAGCCGGCGCAAAAAGCAGTCAGTGAAAAGCTCTCCAGCATAAAGATAATTGTTTCAATGAGCAAATTCGTGGCTCCGGATGGCGCAACTTACGGCCCATATGAGCCCTCGCAGATCGTGAGCATCGATTCTGAAATTGCCGACATCCTTCTCCGGAAGGGCGCAGCGCAGAAAACAGATGGATTGGAGGAGATCGAAAGCATTGAAGCCTCCTCTTCAAAGGATCCTGATGAGGGCGGGAAAGGAGGAGTTCCGGATACGGTAATAATCAACTAAAGGTTGGCATAAAAAATAATGATCAGCCAAGATAAACATTATCACTTATTTTACAACCTTCGCAAACTCCAGTTTCTCAAAATGCCTATCGCCCGTCAACAAAAGCTCCTTTTCTGACGCAAACGAATAAATCAGCGCATCCGCAAAATGCAGCCCCTTCTCCTCGGCAATAATGCCCGCTTTCCTTGCATGCTCGAAATCCAAATCCAATATGGCGCTCCTGCGCTTGATGATTGCCAGCTGCCTATCGATGGCCGGATCATTAAGGCCTTTCCTCTTAAGCGTTCTTGCAATCTCCGCAACCACGACCGATGGCGTCAACAAGCTGCCCTCGTCAATCAACCGGCGGTAATTGCCATTGCCAGCAAAATATTCCATCCAGGCAAAAGAGTCAACCACGAGAATATTGCTCATCGGAATCATCCCTCACTATGTCCTTAGCAGAAGCTTTTCCCCTAAGGGAGCCAAAGCCCGCGCCCGCGGAATTTTCGCTTAGGTGCGCATGCAAAAGCTCGTTGATCCCCTTCGAGAGGTTGCCTCCGGCAAACTGCCTAACACGCCTTGCAAGAACCTCATCAATCAATACGGTAGCCCTGATTGCACCCATTCCAATCACTCATACATAATATAGCATATGTAGTATATAAGCATTTGGATGGCTGGCCTGTTTGGGGATAAGCCGT
>JBDRDM010000017.1:0-4178 GCA_043820675.1 Microcaldota archaeon | reverse complement strand
CGCGTATGCCTATGGCGCCGGGAAGGTCATTTGGGTTGTTTCCACAGCAAAAATCGTTAAAAATTTGGATGATGCAATGAGCCGTATTGAAGAATATGTCCTCCCGCTTGAATCGGAACGTGCAAGGAAGGCCTATGGCGCGGATGGCAGCAGCATAAACAAAATCCTAATTATCAAAAAGGAGGTCAGCCCAGATAGGGCTCAACTTATTTTTGTCAATGAGAAGCTGGGATTTTAATAAAAGGTTAAATTGAAATACCCTGATTGACTATTGATTACGGGAATTTGGGAATGGTTCACCAAAGACCCCAATTTCAGGGTTTTGCAAATGACAGATTGGAAAAAGCTCGTAGTTTCGATTGCAGTATGCCAGCTTGCAGGGATATTGGGTTCATTTTTTACAATCCAGAATATCCCGAATTGGTATGCGACGCTAAACAAGCCCCTCTTTTCCCCGCCAAATTGGCTCTTTGGGCCGGTATGGACGCTCCTATACCTCGGAATGGGAGTATCCCTCTATTTTATTTGGATCAAGAAGAAGAGCACCGTAAGGGATTTGGCAATCAAGATATTCGCCATTCAGCTATTCCTCAATTTCCTCTGGTCGTTCCTGTTCTTTGGGATGAGGAATCCGGCAATTGGCCTGATAGGAATTATCGCCCTATGGCTCTCAATAGCGGCAACATTCATAAAATTCAAACCAATAGACCAGCGCGCGGCATTCCTGCTCGTCCCATACATATTTTGGGTCAGCTTCGCTGCTGCCCTCAATTTTTATATCTGGCAATTGAACCCCTGAAAAACAAGTTCAAAACGGATTTGGCCAAATTGCCCAATCCTAAAAATTATGATTTGCTTCCACTAAAACTCCCCCCTCAGCTTCATCTCCCTCCTCTTCTTGTTGTAGGAGATGGAAAAACGGTGGGCCTCGTCACGAATTTTTCGGAGGAGCAGCATCATGCGGCTCATTTTGTCGAACTTCAGGGGGATAATTCCATCCGGAAGGTAAATCTCCTCGTATTTTTTGGCAAGCCCGATTAATGGAATTTGCAAACCAAGCGATTTGAGGGCATTTTTTGCAGCAGTTACCTGCCCCGGGCCCCCATCAATAAGGATTAAATCGGGAAATTGGGAGTGAACCCCTTGGGAACTTGGCATTTTGGCAGTTCCATCTACAGATTCGGCCAATTGAGCAATCGATTCCATTAACCCCCCATACCTCCTGCCCACGACCTCATTCATGCTCGCAAAATCATCCTGCCCATCAACAGTATTAATTTTGAATTTCCGGTAATTGCTTTTATCCGGCTTCCCATCAAAAAAACGCACCATTCCGGATACCAAATGCTCCCTTCCGAGATTTGAGATATCGAAGCATTCGATTATTCGGGGAAGCTTTGGCAAATTAAGGGCCGTTTGCAGATCCAGGAGCGCCGAATCCTTATCCAAATTGACTTCAATGTTCTTTTCTGCAAGTTTGATGAGGGCAAGCTTGCCTGCCCGTTCGGGAACCACCAAATGTACCGGCGCCCCCCTGTTTTTTGCAAAGAACTCCTCCAATGCCGCCTTTTCGCCTTCGTCAAACCAGCATTCCTTATTCAGCAAAATTTCTTTTGGAATTTGATTTGAGGAATAAAATGCTTTCAGGAACTCCTGCTCAACCCCGCTCTGCAGATCAACCGCGAATTCCTTCTTTCCTAGCAGCACGCCCTTCCGGATACCCATTTGCACAATTAGCATTCTTTCCCCGAGCCGGCGGAATGCCATCACATCCTGGTCGAAATCCCGATCCTTGTCCACAATCTGCTTTTTGGTGAGCAGATTGATTGATGCGATCTGGTTTCGAAGTTCCAATGCCCTTTCATAGTGTTCATCATGGGCCGCAATATCCATCTGGCCCTCAAGTTGGGAAAGCGTCCCCCCATAATTCCCCTTCAAAAACGCCCGGGCATTTTCCACCTGCTTGCCATACTGCGCTTTTGTAACATTTCCGATGCATGGCGCCGTGCAAAGACCGATATGGAAATTAAGGCAGGCACGCCTTGGCATCGTTTTGCAAACCCGCAATTGGAATGCCTTAACTGCAGCCTCCTTGAGGTTCATGCGCATGTAACCATCGGTGAACGGGCCAAACGCTTCCATTTTGGAATTGAGTTTGCGGATTGTAATTATTTTCGGGAATTCCTCCTTTGTAAGCGCAATGTAGGCAAATGTCTTGGAATCCTTCAAGTTGATGTTGTATTTCGGGAGGTGCTGCTTTACCAGCTTGTTTTCCAAGAGCAGCGCTTCCACTTCGCTGCCAACAACTATCCAGTCGATGGATCTGATTTTGGAAACAAGCAATTGGGTCTTTGTGGGCTGCTCCGAATTGGAAAAATAGCTCCTTACGCGCGACCGGAGGCTCTTTGCCTTTCCGACATATATTATTTCGTCGGCTAAATCCCGGTAAAGGTAAACTCCGGGCCCGATTGGAATGGAATCGGGGGAAAAATCGGATTTTGAAGAAATTTGAAGCATTATTATGCGGCACCATTAAGTTTAGATTTGAGAATGATTTGGGCGGCTAATTTCCCCGCCTCAGGACACCCACACCCCCCCCTCATTTCTATTTCAGTTCATTTTAACATATGCTTAAGAAATTTGCCAGTACGGGATTTTTCATTGCGTACGATTTCTTCAGGGGTTCCCATTGCAATTACTTGCCCACCGGCGCTGCCTCCTTCCGGGCCCAGGTCAATGAGGTAATCGCAGCTCTTGACTACGTCCAGGTTGTGCTCTATTACGAAAACCGAATTGCCCTTTTCCACCAGATTATTCAGCACCTTGATCAGCCGTTTTGTGTCATCAAAATGAAGCCCCACAGTAGGTTCATCAAGCATGTAGATGGTGTGGCCGGATTTGTTCTTGCTCAGTTCGCGAGTTATTTTTATGCGCTGGCTCTCGCCGCCCGATAGGGTTGTGGAGCTTTGCCCTAATTTTATGTACCCAAGGCCTACATCCAGGAGCGTTTGCAGCCTGCGCTTAACCGATGGGATATTATCAAAAAAAACCGCCGCATCGCTTACCTCCATATCCAATATTTCGGAAATGTTCTTGCCCCTATAGAGGATGCCAAGTGTTTCCTTATTGTAGCGTTTGCCCTTGCAATCAGAGCATTGCACGTAAACATCCGGAAGGAAATTCATCTCTATGCGCAAGACCCCATCACCGCTGCAAGTTTCGCACCTTCCGCCCTTCACATTAAATGAAAACCGCCCCTCATTATACCCCCTAAGTCTTGCCTCCTTTGTTTGTGCGAAGATTTTCCTGATCTCATCAAATAGTTTGGTGTATGTTGCAGGGTTGCTCCTAGGAGTCCTCCCAATAGGGTCCTGATCGATAACAATCACGTTTGAAACAATTTTTGGAACATCAAGCAAATCATGCTTCCCGACCCGATCAACCTGTTCCCCAAAGCCCTTCCGAAGCGCAGGCATTAATGTCTGGTTCATTAGGGAACTTTTTCCGGAGCCCGAAACTCCGGTGATTCCGCAAAGAACGCCAATGGGCAGGTCCACATTCAAATTTTGCAGATTATTCTCCTTTGCGCCCTTGATTTTGATGAATTCTGATGCCCTCCTTCGAATTTTTGGGAATTCTATTGAAAGCTCCCCTGAAAGGTATTTTCCAGTCATGCTCTTTTTATTTGCCATGATTTCCCTTGGAGTGCCCTGGGCAACAATATGCCCCCCGTGAACACCCGCGCCAGGCCCCATATCGATTATGTAATCCGCATTCCTGATCGTGTCCTCATCATGCTCGACAACAATTAGCGTGTTCCCCAAATCACGCAGGCGGTGAAGGGTATTTATCAGTTTTTCGTTGTCCCTTTGGTGGAGGCCAATGGACGGCTCATCCAAAATGTAAAGAACGCCCATTAGGTTAGATCCAATTTGTGTTGCAAGCCTTATCCTTTGGGCTTCCCCGCCAGAAAGCGTCCGTGCGGACCTCGAAAGGGACAAATACCCAAGGCCCACATTCTTAAGAAAACCCAGCCTTTCATTTATCTCCTTTAACACCTGTTTGGCAATTGCCATTTCCTTTTCCCCGAGCTGGCCCGGCAGTTTTTGGAAAAAATCAACGGCTTGCTCAATTGATAGGTCGGTTGCATCGATGATGCTCTTCCCCTGAATTTTTAC
>JBDRDM010000016.1:0-9177 GCA_043820675.1 Microcaldota archaeon | reverse complement strand
GCTGTTTCCGTGCACCACTTGCTGGCGCAGCACACGTAATCAAAACAAGCGGGCGTCCTGCCGCCCTGGTTATCTATATCCGGAAAGTAGGTTTCCTCCCTTTCGTAGCTTACTCCATCGATCCGCTTCCCATCCTCGATCAATTCGATGGTGCCATCCCCGCTCCAGGCATAGGTGTATGCGTCCGCAAAATCAGCTGAAATTTGCGCGTCGGCAAGCACGTAGTCCTTGGGCACCTGCTTTTCATTGATGAGATGGAACACCTTGGCGCTGCTTCCGGATAGCGTTGCGGGCTGCAACTGCACGGTCTTGAAAGGTATGTTCTTCACCGAAACCTCGATTGGGATTTCGATGAACGGTATGCTGGCATCGATGCATGCTATTTTGAGCTTGGAACCCCTATCCCCGATAGCTTGATCGCCGTAGGTTTTTATCGGGCAGCTTGGCTTCAATTCATTCCCGCTGAAAACAAGGTGGTTGTTTTGTACGGAATAGCATGCCTTGTTATCCCCGCCGGCAATGTTGAATAGTGGCGTGCAATGCGCCTGCATTCCGCTGGTATTTAGGAAGATCGCATCCGCGGGCACGAATGCATCTATTTGCATGGTTATTTTTGCGAGAGCTCCGCCGGTCAATGGATTTGTCGCAATAATATTGCCATTCCCATTATTTGTTACATCGATGTTTATCCCTGCAGGGAGCTCATCCCTATCTGTTGCAGCAATTGTGCATATTGCCCTGCAAATCCCGTCGTTGCAATATGTCTGGCCCGCGGGACACGTTGGCGCAGGCGGGATGGTTTCACCATTCTTCTCCTCATCCGTAAGGCTGCTGAACACATCCTCCAAGCATGCGAGTTCGCATCTCCCATTGCCACAATCCTTAAGTCCGTTCGTGCAGCTTCCATAGATGTTGAGGGTTGCCGTTTTTTCCACCTTGACGCCGCTATCCGCCTCCTCGACGCTCACAGTTATTTTCTCGGCTCCCGATTCCTGGGGCAGTGAGTTTGCAATGATGGAATATTCGGTTTCGCCAATGAGCGGCAATATTGCTTCGGAGCTTTCCGATGTTCCCTGAGGAATTGAATTGATGGAAGAGGTTGTGAAATGCAGCCTTCCATTCTGCTGCTTAACGTAAACCGCAAATTCCTTGCCCGCATCATTTGGCTTGAAGCGGGCCTTGATTTTAAGAGTCCCCCTACTGCACGAATTGAGCGCATAGGGGTCAGATACGCAATTCGTTGCAATCCGCGCCTGGAAACCATCCTTTCCTTCAAGGCCGTCTTGCTCAAGAGAAACTGATAGGCAACCAATGCTTCCACATGAGAATGCGCCCTCCTTCCTGATGGATAGCGCGCCCTCCGAAGTTTGTGCCTTGCACCAATCAACTATTGCACTCCTCTCCAGGGTTCCGAGCACTTCATCTTCCGGAATGCGAAGGTAAAGCCCATCCTTTACCGCGTATCCCCTGAAATAATATGGAACTTCCGTTTCCCTTTCCGCATCCGGGCTTAGCTTGAACCTAAAGCCAATTTCCTGCGTTTCGGCGTTCTCGAATTCAGCATTCATCCATTTGAAATCGGATCCGGGCTCGTCGTCGCATTTCGATGTTGTGGAATATGATTTGGATTTGATGAGGGACGATGCAGCAGGAGTAGCGGAATATCCAACGATGCTTGCGATATCGCTTTGCGCGCTCGTTCCCTCTCCCACCCTGAAGTAAGCGCCGACCTTTTCAGCAAATGGCGCGGAGATTAGGAATTTTGCGGTGTATTCGGCTCCAGACTGTGCATCCTGCACATCCTTTCCGTATGAGTCATAAATCCCCAGAAGTTTCACGAAAGTTCCCTCGAACTCAAGGGGTATGAGGTCTATTTCAAGCGCGTCGCTTTCACCGTTTGCCGTGTATGCAGTGATGCGCTCGTAGTGCCCTTCCGCCGTCACCCTTATTGATGTTTCAAGGAGAGATTTGACAAAAAGGTTGCAAGTACTCCCGAAACACGAATCAAAAGTGCTCTCCCCGTACTGTGAATAAAACGTAGCCTCGACCTCCTCGCGGGTGATCGCATCAACAGCCGTGACTTTGAGGGTTTCTGCTGCTTCCCCTAGGAAAATGGTAATGCTCCTGTCCCCATCGAGAAATATATCTGCGGCTCCATTCTCGCCTCCGTACTGCGCGATGATCTGGTAATTCTCGTCCTTTGCTAAAAGGAATTGAGAAGAGCCGTACGAATCCGTTAGGGTGGAAGTCAGGAATCCCTGCGTATCCGAATAAACCTTCAAGGTTGCGCCGGCAGCAGGAGATCCCGTTTTCCCCTTTACGATCACCGTTAACCTTGCCGAATTTTCCGGGGTTGCTGCCTGCATCAGGAGGCTGATTTCGTCGGGCACGCTACTAGGATCGTATATTTCGCTCAAAGCCGGGAGCTTGCTTTCAGCAATTGCTGTAAAGCTGAAGACCCCCAACGAATTAAGTTGGATGCGCTCAAATGCGGTTTTTCCTGATGAGGCCTTTTCCAGCATTACTTGGTCATCGGAAATCAGCTGCACCTTGGAATTTACGGATTTTCCCTCCTCATCCACGGTATAGGTAGTTACCGATCCCGATCCGCCTTGCTGGTTCCCTCCGGATTTGCGCATTACGATCTCGATATCGTTCTTCTTTCCTATTTCCACCTTTGAAAACGAGCCGTCGTAATCCGTATAGCTTTCAAGCTTTGCCTTGAGGTAATATTCCGAGCCCGTCAGGAGGTTTGGGAATTGTGCCTTGCCTTGCGAGGCGGTTTTCGTATCTATCAGCGAATTCACGGTCGCATCGTAGAGCTCGATGTTTGCGTCAAGTGCCACCCCAAATGGGTCCCTTACGGTTACCCGCAGCGTGCCATACTCGAAAGTGAATGATGGGTTGGGGGAAGAGGATTGGGATCTTGCATGCAGCCTTATTTCAAAATTCTTCTTTTCCTTTGTGGCCTTGAGGGAAAGCGATTTTGCCTCATATTCGGGATGCTCGATCACAAGGTTGACCGCCCTATCCAGGGGAAGCGTCAAAGACGCCTTGCCATCCGCCTGGGAAACCGCCTTGAAGCGCTTGCCAGGTTCGTCCGCAAACGCGTAATTAACCGCTGCCGATGGAACCGCCCTTCCGCTTGCATCGTCCAGCAGGGAAAGCGTGATTTCAATTGATGCATTTGCGCTTTGGCTATCCCACCCAAGAACGAGCGTAACCTTCCCGGGGTTGGCTGAAAATTCCTTTTCATCCTCGCCGATTCCCTCCTTGGAAGCCCTTACTAAAAGGTTTTTTGCCGGAGCGCTTTCAAATGCGGCCAATCCCGCCTTCGAAGTAATTGCTTCCGTTAGGATGTTGCCATTAAAATCGAGCAATTGCACCCTTGCTTTTTCAACTGGCTCCTTCCCATATAGCACTTCCACATCCAACCTTAAGGATTTTGGTTCGAAGGGATTGAGGTAAATCGCAAGGGCAAGGACAATCAGCAATGCGATGATCCCAAGCAGCATCGTAAAGGAAGGCAGCGGAAGTCCGTTTTCCCTTAAGGGCTGCGCAAAGGATTCATACTGCTCTTCCAGCTCTTCAAAAACCATCTTATCGAATAGGAATCGTTATCAGCAGTTAAAAACATATCCGTTTTCGTCATCTGTTTGCATCGAGCAGCCCCTCATGCCTTGTGCCTGCAATTAGGCGGGTTGCATGTTTCAGATTATGAACCAGCATGTGCCTGATTGTTTTATACCTCTTCGATTCCATTTCCGGTCTTTCCCTTAATCTTCCTTGAGATGAGTATTCTAGGATGGAGTTGATTCCACTTATGAATTTAGCCACATTTGCAGAAGGTGCCTCATCAAACCTTTTCCGCGCAAGTTTATGCACTTCATTCCTCATAGGCCTTTTTCTGAACCTCGACCTGCCATTAGGGTAAATGTAATTCAAATTCCCTGCTATTTCGTTGAGGCCCGAATTCCGAGCTAGGGCAATAAGCATCCTGCATGACAGGTCAGAGCTCATATGTTGAATTTTTTCCTCCCTTCTTATCCTCGATGAGAAAAGTCTATGGAAGGAGGCAACGTTGCCGCGCCCGATTATTTTTTCAATTTTCCTCCTTTCCATGTTTTTACCTCGTATTGTATTCTTTAATTCTCGTTAAAAAAGTATCCTTCGGGGATTAAAATTAGAGGATGATGGCTTCGCAACCGAGCCGTTCAAAATCCCTATCGGAAGTCAGCACCCTTAGCTGGTTTTCATTGGCCGTTGCCGCCAAAAGGCAATCAATTATCGATATGCTCTTATGGGCAGTTCTTCGGCCCTTGCTGGTGCTTGCAGCCAACCTTCCCCCCAGCACTAATGCATCAAAGCTTGGGGCGAGGAGGTCTTCGGTCATTTCGAGGATGGCTTCTGCAGCCCTGCGGCCATCCTTGCCATTTTTTTCGCACCATTTGACGACCTCTGCCAAGTTGAGGGTCATGGCAAAAGTCGAGTTGTTTTCGATTAGGCCTAGCACCTTCTTGCCTTTTTCAGTTCCGCCGATTAGCTCTATCCACGCGGATGAATCGATTATCAGCATCAGAATTCCCTATTGTCATTTTCCCGAACAAAAGGCGGCAATCCCTTGTACATGCCAAACATCCCCTCAAGGGCTTTCCGCTTGTTTTTTTTCAATGGAACCCACTCGACAATCTGGCCAAAGCGCCATTTGTTCTGCCTGATTTCCTTCTTGGTTGTCGTTATTGCGGCGCCATTTCCTACCTTGATCAATTTCCCCTTCATGACCATGCCTACCACCGTAATAACATGTTATTACGGATATATTTAAGGTTTTCGGAGGGTGATTTCAGCTGCGAAGTATTGCCTTCAACTGCTCCCTGTTCACTTTAGCATACTCTTCCGCGGTCCTGATCCCCGCATTGAAGAGCCTCCTTCCCTTCACGCGCCCAATGCCTCTGACCCTGCATATGTCCAATAGCTCTTCCTTGATGCCATAATTGAGCCTCCTTGCAATCCGCCTCGCCTTTCCATACGCCTGCGTTTCATTGAGCATGTATGCCAGCTCGGAAATGGAATATGCGAGCCATTGCGCATTGCGCACCCTTGCGGCGAGAATTCCCGGGGGAAGGCCGAATTTTTCAAGGATCATCTCCTCCGTGAATTCGGAAACCCACGCCTCAAACAGCCTGCTGCTTTTGTATTTCTCTAAAAAATTCCTGTCGTCGTAATGCGATTCGAGGTATTTTCCCATTTCAAATTTCTCTGCCTCGGCAAAGAGCGCCATTTCCTCCGTGCGCCTAACTGCAACCAGGGGCAGCATCTCCGTTGCGGAATTTATCGCGAATAGGAAATCGAAATCTGCCTTGGGTTCCTTGATCTTTATGAATTCAATGAATGCGCTTGCCGAAAGGGGGTCGATATACAGCTCCGATACCCGCTTCCCAAGAGGGGTTGGCAGGAGGCCGCCCGACTTCCTTTCCGTGACGAATCCCATTTCCCTTAATTCGAATACCACGCCCTCGATCATTTCAAAGAGCTCCTCGGTTTTGCCGTATTGGTGCGCGAAGAGCGAATTTTCGAAGAAACCGAACAGGGACTTGAATGAATCGCAATACCCCGATGCGATAAGCCCAAGGCAATGCATCCTCAGGAATGCCGCATTTGCCAGTTTCGAATATATTTTTTCAACATCGCCGTTTATGTAGTTCTCCTCCACATATTCGCGATCCTTATTGGCGCACATCAGTATGGCGCGCCCCTCCCTATCGTATTTGGGCCTGCCGGCCCTTCCCGCCATCTGCTGGATCTCAAAATTCGGGAGGAACTCCGAAAAAGCGCCCGTGAAACGCTTCAGGTCCCTGATTATGACCCATGATGCGGGGTAGTCGATGCCCATTGCAAGGGTCGTCGTCGCTGCAATTGCCTTGATTGCCCTCTTCCTCTTGAAGCCTTCCTCGATGATTGCGCGCTGCCTTGCCGGTATCCCGGCATGATGAAAGGCTACCCCATTCCGAAGGCATGCGGCAAGGCTTTTGCACTGGATTGTCGGCGTAGGGAATGTCCTTAGGGCTTTTGATGCCAATTCCTCCAGTTCATTCCGTTCCGACTTTGAAAGTATCGGGTAGATGCGCATTCCCAGTTCGGAGGCGGCCTTTTCGGCATTCCTTCTGGAGGATACGAAAACAAGGCTCTGCCCACCGGCTCCGATGCAAATTTTTACCATTTCCGCAAGCGGATCGCCGCCTGGTAATTGCACTATGCTCGTTTCCTTCCGCCCTTTTTCCATGAGCGTTATTTTCGAATCCGTGCTTATCCCGTAGACGAGCCTTGTTGGGCGGTAATCGCTTATGAAAAGCTGCGCCTCCAGCCATTTCGAGATTTCCTTAGAATTTGAAATTGTGGCCGATAGCGCCACCAGTTTTGCATTCAGCCTTTTCAGCTTCACCAGCACGATTTCAAGCGTGGCTCCCCGCGTATCGTCATTCAAAAGGTGCGCCTCGTCAACGACTGCCAGGTTCACTTTCCCTAGCCAGTTAAGCTTGTGCCTTAGGAGGGAATCGAGTTTTTCTATGGTTGCGATCACAACGTCCGCAAGCGCCAAATCCTCGGACGAGGAGTCGAAATCGGAAGTGGAGAGCGCGACCTTTATATCGAATTGGGCTAGCAGCTCCCTGAATTCCTGGAATTTTTCCTGGCCAAGCGCCTTGAGAGGCACGACATATACCGCCTTTTTCCCGGTTTCCTGGAAATTCTTTATGATCGCAAGCGTAGCAAGGAGCGTCTTCCCGGAAGCGGTGGGGGTGCAAACAAGCGCCTTTTTGCACTCCAAAAAACCCGCCTCCACTGCGGATGCCTGCATGGGGTTGAGCCCATCGTAGTTCAGGCGCCTTAGGGTTTCAACAAGTTCGAATGCCATGACATTTCCCTAGATTAGCTTTGGCTGAAAACGTAGTTAAACAAGTCAGTGGAAGCGGGGGGTTGGTTAACGGGGGGCATGGGCGGGTTGGCGCAAACGCCTTTAGGCGTATGAATTCTACCGGAAATTGTTCATGCAATTAACTATCCTACCGAATATATCGAGATCGCCCTTTTCACGAGCATGCTTATCCGATCCACCACGATCTTTGCGCGGTCGGAGAGTTCGAACGTCTCGAATATCCGGACGTTTTGCTGCACTTCCTCGAGTATTTGGCGCTGGTCGAGGATTTTTTCGCCTGGGAGCCCAGCTGACGAAACAATTCCGCCGGATACGGTTTCGGCTACATGCGGCGCGCTTTCGAATTTTCCCTGCAATTCATCTATCCTCTTGAGCACGGGCGCAAAGTCAACTTCGGTTGAGATATCAACGCCCTGCGTTAGTGCTTCCTTGAGGGATATTACGTTTTGGCTGACGTTTGAAAGCTCTTTTTTAATTGAGATCATCTGGGCATCCAGCCTGCCTCCGGATTCGGGTGCCTGCTGCGATGGCCCACTTGTTGGTGGCATTGCTGATATTCTTTCGCTTGCCTCCTTCATCTGCGTTGAAAGCGCATCCATTTTTTTTAAGAGCGCTTCGAGCTCAGGAGAAACGGAAACGGCATCCTTCGGCTGCTGGTACCTGGACATCATTTCCTCGATTTTCTTAAGCTCTGCCATGAACGGGTCCTGCTGCCCGGGGCTTGCGGGTTGGTTTTCAGCCCCCGACTTTTTCTGCTCGGTTAGGAGCATCTCAATGCGCTTTAGCTGTTCCAAGAACACATCCGGTTTTGCAGCACCATCCTCCTTTGGAAGAGTCTGCATCCGTTGCCTTTCCAATTCCGTGAACTTACGAAGCTCTTCTCTCATCCCATCCAGTTTTGCCTCAAATTGCTGGGGGGGCTGCTGCTGCTGCTGCGTTTGTACCTGAGTATCGATTTTCGTATGGAGGCCCCTAAGGTTTTGTGAAATGGTTTCGAGTTTTTCGATGTGTGCCCCGCCCGGCTCATCCGCCTTTTCCTTCATTGACTGGACCGTTGCCTGAAGGCTCTTGTATTCCGCCTGTGATTTCTTCATTTCCTGGACGAGCATGTCCAATGCGGAGGAGATGCCCTGCATGAGCGCTGGCAGTTGCCCCATTTTATCGCTAAATCCCTCTACGGCCTTGGTCGAGGCCGTTTCCAATTCGGAGATGCTTTCCAGCTTGTTGTTGGTTGCCTGGTTAATGAGGTCCGCATGCTTGATTACCTCCTCGAAATTTCCGGTGGGGATGGACCCACGGATATCGCCAAGCGCCTTTGCCTGATCCGAAAGCTGCTGCTGGATTTCACCAATCTGCGAGAAATATTTCTTAAATTCATCACCGTCCCCCTCGCCTCCCGCCTTTTTCCCGGCATTTTTTATTTCCTCAAGCGCGCTTTCCTGCCTTTCAATCCCTTCCATCTGGACCTTGAGCAATGCCGCGATCTCATCAAGCTTCTTCCAGCTAGCCTCCCCTCCCCGTTTCTTGGCTTCCGTTTCGGCTTTCGCCCTTTCGGCGGCCGCGCGTTCCCGATCCTGCTCGTAAATCTTTGAGAGGCCATCGAGGCTCTTTTTAAGTTCCGCTTCGGTTTCCGAAAGGTAGGCAATAGACGTCCCGACCGACCGGACGGCATTCCCCTGCTCGGAAAACGCCTTTTGCATCTTTGCAAGCTCGTCTTGTATCGAAAGCGCCAGCGATTTGAGCTCCTCTTCTGCCTTCACTGCATCCGAGGTCTCCTTGACCTCCTCTTTGAATGATTGCGAAAGCGCCTCCATTTTCTTTCCGAACGGCACAAGCTGCTCGTCGAATTTAGAGTATAGCAGGTCCATTTTCTTGCTAAGCGGCAATACCGCATCCGCCATGAGCTGGCCGGAGTCCCCGCCCTTTTTTGCAAGGGCATCCACCTTGCTTCCCAGCTCGTTTGCGATCTGGAGGGATTCCGAGACTTTCTCCAGGGTGGAAAAGCTATCCTTCATCCTTTCCAATACCACGACCGTCTTGTTGAATTCCTCGAGCTTGCTGTCAAGTGCCTTGCTCTTCTCAAGGTTCTGGTTGAGAGTTGATAATTCGTCCCTGAGCAATAGGAATTCATCGCTTAGTATGTTGAGCGATTCTTGCATCGCGATGTTGTATTTGGCGAGCTTCTCGGAAATGCTGATCAGCTCATCCCTAAATTCGTCTGCCATCTTATCTATCGCCTGCCC
>JBDRDM010000015.1:0-4816 GCA_043820675.1 Microcaldota archaeon | reverse complement strand
CCGTTCCCTATTGGGATGAAAGTGGAAACCAATTTTTTATTCCCCCTCGCAAACGCCAGATAATCCCCCATCTGCCCTGCAAAATCCCCCGCATTGTCCGCGGCAACAATTCCGCCCCTGCGAAGGCACGGAAGGATCCATTTGAAGTGCCTTAGATACTCCTCCTTCACCCCGTCAAGGAATGCAAAATCCACTTTTCCCCTGAGTTTCGGGAGTATTTCGTTTGCATCCCCCTCAAGGATAGTTATGGTTTTTCCCATTCCGGCCTTCTTGAAATTCCCCCTTGCAATCCTCACTTTTTCTGGGTCGTACTCGATGGTAACTATTTTTCCCCCAAACTTTTTAGCAGCAAGGCCCAGCCAGATGGTGGAATAACCCGTCGAAGTCCCCACCTCCAGCATTGCCTTGGGCTTTGCCAATAATGCCATTAGGTGCAAAAACCTTGCCTCATCCCGAGGTATGCTCCATGCGGTGTCATGGCTCTCCGAATACTTTTCCATTTCCGCTAGCAGCCTTTCGATTTTTTTTTGGAACATCCGGCTCATCTTTTTTTCTTTTTCCTTGCACGGGGCATTTTTTGGGGGCCTGCCCTTTTATTTTTAGGGAGCACGTTGAGCGCATTCAATATCCCCCGCGCGTGTCCCAAGGGGTTCACATTATAGAACGCTCCCGCAATCATTCCCCCCTCGTCTATAATGAAAGTGCTCCTCTGTATTCCCATGAACTTCTTCCCCAGGAATTTTTTTTCCTTCCATGTGCCGTATTTTCCGCTCACTTTGCCTCCGATATCCGAAAGAAGGGGGAAATTCAGCCTGTATTTGCGCGAGAATAGGGCGTGTGATTTAAGGTCATCGGCGCTGATTCCGAGAACTTCCGCGCCCCTTACCTTGAACTCCCCTTTCCTGTCCCGGAAATTGCAGCTTTCGATCGTGCAGCCCGGGGTGCCGTCCTTTGGGTAAAAATATAGCACCACCCGCATTCCCTTAAGCTTTTCCAAGGAGTATGTGCGCCCATCCTGTGCCTTGAGGGAAAATGTTGGCGCCTTATCGCCGACTTTTAGCACATCTATCCACCTTTAGCCATTATTGGTTCAGGACACCATTTGGGAGCTATATTATAAAAATGCCCCCTACAAATAACTTCCTTTAAATGCGATGGGTGGAAGTCCATGGATGAAGAAAACTACAAGCAAGTGCTCGAGCAAAACAGCCGAATAGTTAGCAACCTCTCAAAAGTGAAATACGAGGTCGCCGTTTACACCGGCAAGGGCGGGGTTGGGAAATCGACCGTGACCATAAATATTGCCGGGGCGCTTTCATTGCGGGGGAAAAAGGTCGCAATACTTGATGCGGATATTGACAACCCCAACATCTGCAAACTCCTGGGCCTGAAAAACAAGCTTGAGATAGTTGAAGGCAGGGTCGAGCCCCTAGAAAAGAACGGGATAAAAATCGTTTCCATGGCTGCATTGCAGTTCGAGGAGGAAAAGGCAACCGTCATCAAGGGCAATCTCATTGCAAGAACGCTCGAGCAATTCCTCATGCAGACGGATTGGGGCGAGCTGGATTATTTGCTGGTGGATCTCCCACCCGGAACGAGTGATGCACCCCTTACGATTATGCGCAATATGCCCCTTGATGGTTTCATTATAACTACGACCCCCCAGGAGGTTGCGGTTGCTGATGCCATCCGAAGCGGGAACCTCGTAAAGGAAATGAAATTGCCAATCCTTGGCGTGGTCGAGAACATGGCCGGCGACATATTCGGAACCGGCGGTGGTGATAAAGTGGCCTCGAGGCTCAATGCGCGCCTCCTTGGCAGCATCAAGCTAAACAAGTATATCCGGGAATTCACCGACCGCGGCGAGATACCCTCGATTGCAAACCCGGAAGTCAAGGTCGAATTCGACATCATAGTCGACCAGCTCGAGGCCGAACTGAAGCGGAGGACGATGAAATAAGGGCCGTTCGTTAATCCGGTTATCCTGGCCAATCCGGTTTTTTTATCGCATGAAATCCGAGAAATTCATACCGTCGTTTTTCAATATTTTATAATGATATTTAGATTCATTGAATTATTGGGGAAAATAGGTGGACAATATGGCTGATTGCCTTTTCTGCAACATCGTTTCCGGCAAGGTGCCCTGCGCGAAAGTCAGCGAGGACGATGCCCACCTGGCATTCCTTGACATCTTCCCCGCCAACAAGGGGCATACCCTTGTCATACCAAAGAAGCATTACGCGCATTTTTCGCAGATCCATGATGGAGAGGTCGGCGCATACATTGAATTCGTGCAAAAGGTTGCCGCGGCCGTAAAGAAATCACTAAATTCTGAAGGGATAAATATTTTCCTCAACGAAGGCGAGGTTGCAGGTCAGCTGATAATGCATGCGCACTTCCACATCCTTCCAAGATTCAAGGATGATGGCTTGCGTTTCAAGACCAACCGTTTCAAGTATTCCTCAGATGAGGAAAAACTCCAGTTCGCGGAAAGGATTTCATCAGCTATTTCTTAACCGAAAAGCATAGCGCGCAAATTAGTCATTTCCCATTATGTTAAGCGCAACCTGTGCCATGAGGGCCGTTGCATCTAAATCGTCATGGACGTGGATGAATTTTCCCGCCACATCCTTGGCAGTATTTAAGTATTGCCCCCTTTGGGTTGCATTGTATCCCAAGGCGAGCGCCCAGCATGCGACCGCATTCCCCCGATAAGCCAATCGGCTGCTCTTATTTTCAAAATCCCTAAACATTCCTGCGCTTTTTGAATTCCTCTCCATGAAAGCCCCCTTTTCCTTCGAGTACAGTCTGGAAATCATATATTCGAGCAATTTCACTCCGGCCCCCTTGTGCTCTTCTTGCTTGCCTATGCGGTACGCTTCGAAAAATGCGACCGCGGCCCAGGCATTATCTAAAAGCAGCCCATCGAGCCTCCCGCCTTCGGTCTCATTGAAATAATGGTGCATTCCGTTTTCCGTAAGCATCCTGCTTGCCATGAATCCAAGGGCCCTATCCGCTACCTCCCAGTATCTTAATTTGTTCAATAATCTATGCCCATGCAGGAATGCGATTGCCGCTTGCGCGTTCCAAGCGCAATATTTGGTGGTGTCGGTTTCCGGATTGCCAATTGCTTTCCTGTCCTTGATTGCGGTTTCGAAATACCTCTCCGATGCGGCCGCCCTGGAGCCGTAAAACCCCCCAGTTTTCGCATCATTTAACTCTTCCAGCATCCATTCGAGGGCAGATTCCCCCTCTTTTAAAAATTCCCCGTTCTCCAGCACCTTCCCGGATTTCAGCATCGCATCCGCAATTTCCGCATTCGTGCAAAGCATTTTCTCGTTATGCGCCCCTTCCCAATCACGGCTGCTTGCATACCTGAAATAGCCGCCTCCTGCCTTGTCTTTCAACCGCAATATTCCCCTCAAACTCCTTTCCACAATGGTTTTCCAGAAGTTTTTCTGGTTTTGGGCATACCTCACCGCCAGATAATCCAATGCATGGGTGTTTGGGAATTTTTCCCCCTGCCCAAATCCCCCGTAAAGCTCGTCGAATTCCATCGCAAGGCGGGATTCGAAATCAAAGAGGAATTCCTTTGCATTGCCGCTGCCGGATTTTGCCTCGTCTTCAGGTGCAGGAACTCTTGCCTTTGGGACCTTTTCCGTTGCGGCCTTTTCCATGAGCGCCATGAGCGCGCTCCCATTCAGGATGCCTCCAAGCCGCACCAGTTCATTGCCGTTGTAATCTAGGAGGACCGTGGTAGGCAGGCCCCCCGAAATGTATTTTTCGAGAATATCGGGCCTTTTATCCGCATCCACATAGATCGGGACTAGATGCTTGTTGATGTTGCGCGAAATATCCTCGCTTTCCAATGTCTTGCCCTCGTATGCCCTGCATTCCCGGCACCATTTTGCTGATATGAGCATAATAAGCGGCTTTAGCCCGAGCCGCGCACTATCAAAGCTTGCCTGGGAATAGGGCTGCCATTTAATTTTTGAACTTTCCGGGTCATCCATGTCGCTCCCTTTAAATTTTGCAGTTAACATTAAAATACTCGCCAATCTCCGGCAAAGGTTGAGGCTGCATGGATGTTTTTTATGCAAAGTCTAAAGGGACTTAGGTGGGCGTATGCCAAAGGGCACGAAGGCCCCAAGTTCATTGCCGGCAGATACCGAGCAAACCCGTTCAAGATCATTCGTGCATTCTAGCAACTGGTTATTTGCAGAAAGCTCTCCTTTGGCACTGGCAGGGGCATAAAGATCCGCAGCCAAGCCAATGGCATCGTCTCATTCAGGGCAAATACGTAATCCGGGCGCACCTTCCTTTTTTACATCAAGGAATCGTTGGATCCGGCATATGCGGGGCGCATGGAAAAAGAGAGGAAAAGATCCGAAGGGGGGGCGCATCCTTCCTAAGTAAGCAACCCTCCGCCGTTTCTGGTTATATTTATAAGAGCCGCCCAATTTGCAGATACCTATATTAAGGAAAAACTCCATATGGCTACCTCCTTGTGTTTATTTTGTAAAGGTCAGGTGGGGGAATGCTGGTTTTTTTCGATTCGGACACTCAGAACGATTTCATGCTTCCGGCCGGGAAAATGTATGTCCACGGGGCCGAACACATATACAAAAACCTCCATTCCCTGACCGCGTTTGCCCGCAGGAGGAAAATCAAGATCATTTCGTGCATGGATAGGCATTTTGGCACTCCAAAATACCGGGATTTGGAATTCAGCGAGCTGGAAGTTTGGGGGGGACCGTTTCCCATGCATTGCATGGACAGCACTCCGGGCCAGAAGAAAATCAAGGAAGCCGCAAGC
>JBDRDM010000014.1:0-6112 GCA_043820675.1 Microcaldota archaeon | reverse complement strand
TGATGGATTACGGTCATGGTTATGTCATCCCCTAAAGAACACTACTATTTAGTAGTTACAAGTATTTAAACTTTATGTTAGCTCGTAGTATTCAGTATATTGGGGTCTTAATGCATCACGTGTTGCAGGGGGGAGTGGGGGTTATATTTTTACTCCTAAGTTAATGAATCATGCCATCCAAACCCCCCTCCAGGGACGAATACCCTGCCCCGAAAGCTCTCCTCAAATTATTAAAAGATCCCCGCATCACCGGATATGCCTATTCCGCAACCCGGGCAATTAACGGTCCCGCATTCTGGCTCTTATCCCCAAATATTAGGAAGGTATTAAGCGATCTAGGCTTCAAAGCCGCCAAGTCCTCTTCCAGGCCCCGTTTAGCCGACACGCAACGCCCCTCACCCCTCCAACATACTCTTACCATGCAATTGCTTGAAGGTTCACATTACCTAAAGGCCATCGTCGGAAGCGGATTTGCGCACATTGAGCTTTCCCGCGGGCCCTTCTCAACCGATGCAATGGATCGGGAGAGCATAAAGCCCCTGATCCGTAGGGCGGGCTTTGTTCTCGTTAAGGCTCCCCCCGAAAAAATTCCCGGTTTTGCCGGAGGCTATTCCAATCTCCTCCATCCAGAACACACATATTTCATGCGCCGACCCAAAAGGTTGCGGGAATAGCCCTGATCATCTAAATCTACTTTCTGTTTTAACCAATCGATAGACCATACCTTCTCCTCTACAAGTGCATAGCCAAATTAATTTGTGCATGACTATCCTTGCAGCGCTCTCCTTTCACCCGACTCCAACATCAAAACCTTTATATTGTTTGCAAGCCCAAAACCCTAGCTGATTTTAACGCCAGCCCCCCTTATCCAATGGCTGCTTAATTTGCATTTATTTCCTCAGCAATAAGTTTCATGAGTGTGGTTTGAATGAAGCGTTCGCATGGCAAGTATTCCGGAAGGGGCAGGAACCTTAAGAGCAAGGGCAGGGTGCCCATAACTTCGCAGCTTAGGAAATTCCACGTGGGCGAAAAGGTGCGAATTGACGTGAACCCCAGGTTCTCGGAAGGCATGCCGCATCTGCGCTTCAACAAGAAGTCCGGCGAAGTAAAAGCGCTCCAAGGGAAGGGTATCGTTATTTCAGTTAGGGACATCAACAAGCCCAAAACGCTTGTTGTTTCGGGTGCGCATCTGGTGAAGACCTAGCGCTTGCCATAATTGGTGATATGCATGAAGGTTGCGGAGGAAAAAACGGCATCATATGCGTACGCAAAGGAGCTTCTCACAAAGCGCAAGAAGGACTCCGAGCTTGGCTACGAGCAGCAAAATACCCTTGATTACCTCGAAAAGTTCGCAAAGCTTTCGGAAAGCGAGAGCGAAAAACTGTGCAAGGAGCTTGAAGAGCTCAACATCCTCTCCGAAAGGCAGATCATGGAGCTTGTAAACAACCTCCCCTCCAAGGAGGATCTGGTCCGGACCATACTCAGCAAGGAAAAGCTCGAGTTCTCCTCCGAACAGGTCAAGGAAATCGCAAAGATAATTAAGAAGGTCGCCAAATAACTAATTCGTTTATTTATTACGGAGAGGGGGTCAGAAGGGCATGTTTCGCAAGGAAGATTACGCATTGGTGCTGGATTTCCTTCCCCATGGGAAGGCCGGCGAGGGCAAGCAGGAGCCTACTGCCCAGGTCATCGGCGATGCGTATTTTACGCTCCTCGAAGTTGTCCTCAAGCCCAACATTGCAGTTGCGCCCTTCGAGCGCGTCTACATCGGCAAGGATGTCCGCGACAAGGTGGAGCGCATAAAATCACGCCTCGTATTCAAGGACCTCACGAATGTCGCTCAGCAGGAGGCGGAAAGAGCAATTGTCAGGATCCTTGAAACCCATGAGGAGGAATTCATCGGTTTCCTCAACCGGGCGGGAAGCATAAACATCCGAATCCATTCCCTCGAGCATTTGCCCGGCGTTGGGAAAAAGAACCTTGAAGCATTCCTTGCTGAGCGGGAAAAGGTACCCTTCAAGAATTATGAGGACATCAACACCCGGCTGCCCCACCTGCAAAAGATCGAGGAGATAATCCTGCACCGCGTCATCCAGGAGCTCAAGGCCGAGGAAAAATACTACCTTTTCGTAAAGATCCCGCCGCGCGAGGCGGATGAGGAGGGCAATTTTGGCAGGGAGCGCCACTTTGGCCATGACCGCAGGCGCGAAGAGGGATTCGATCGGAGGCACGGGGGCTTTGGAAACCGGTACTAGCCCTATCCATTTTATTTCCATGTCTATTGCATTGCACTATTGCCTGCCAATCACGGCATAATTTCCATTACCCCGTTTGAATTCCACAAATCCCCCCTTCCAATTCCGATTGCACTCTTTTAAATTGGTTTCCTGCATTCTACTATCGATCCGAGGACGAACTAACCCCATGGCCCAGCTCAAGGCGAAAATTTTCGAAGTGGAACAGGGCCAAAACGAGTGCGTCCTGAACAATGCAACGGCAATGCAGCTTGGGTTCAACATCTATGACCGCTCCCAGCTAAGTCTTCGGGGAAAGCAGGTTGTTGCAATCGTCGATTTCTCCCGCGAGGCAATAGCGCCAGGCGAGATAGGCCTTTTCGAGGAAGTGGCAAAATTCCTCGAGGCCAAGTCGGGCGAACTCATTTCCATCGAATCCCTCCAGCGGCCCATGAGCCTTGACTACATAAAAAAGAAGCTCGACAACAAGATGCTTTCCGCCAAGGAGGTGCATTCCATCATTTCCGATCTCATGCACGAAAACCTCTCCTCCACCGAGCTTGCTGCGTTCATTACCGCCATCTATATCAATGGCCTTTCCATGGACGAGACCATCGCACTTACCAATTCCATTGCGGAATCCGGCGATTCGCTTAAAATGGACCATGCAATTGCCGTGAGCGAGCATTCCATCGGCGGCGTTGCCGGCGACCGCGTTTCGATGCTGCTTGTCCCGATCATCGCATCCCTTGGAATGAAGATACCAAAAACCGCTGCCCGAGCTATTTCCTCGGCATCCGGCACTGCGGATGCGATGGAAGTTCTAACGCGCGTTTCCCTTTCCGTCCCGGAAATAGAAGCCGTCGTGGCAAAAACAAACGGCTGCCTTGTCTGGGGGGGTGCCGTCCGGCTTGCAAGCGCAGATGACAAGTTGATAAAGATCCGCAATCCCCTTCGGCTGGATCCAAAACCCCTGCTCCTCTCATCCATCCTTGCCAAAAAAAAGGCGGAAGGGGCGCAGTATGTGCTCATAGATATTCCCGTCGGACTTGGAGCAAAGATCGAGAGAGTTGAGGAGGGAAAAAGCCTTGCGCGCGATTTCGAGAGCCTTGGCACGAGCCTTGGCATGAAGATCAAATGCTTAATCTCCGATGGCAGCTCTCCGGTTTCGATGGGCATCGGGCCCGCCCTGGAGGCTAGGGAAGTGCTCCATACCCTTGAAAGCAACGAGCACAACCTCCTTTATGAAAAATCGTGCCAGATGGCGGGCATCGTCCTCCATATGGTGCGGGGCGTATCCTATCAGGAAGGCTATAACATTGCCGTCCAGCAGATGCAAAGCGGGAGGGCATATGCGAAAATGAAGGAAATAATCGAGGCCCAGGGGGGCGATCCCAATATCCGCTCCGCGGACATCGAAATTGGGAAGCTTAGGCAAAAAATCCTCTCAGAAGAGCGCGGGAAGATCTCCCATATAGATAACCGGGCCATTTCCCGCATCTGCCGCATGCTAGGAGCGCCCACGGACAAGAAGGCTGGCATCATTTTGAAGGTAAAAAAGGGCGAAAGCGTCGAAAATGGCGATGAGCTTGCCGAACTTGTCTCAACATCGCAAAGAAAACTCGATTTCGCCCTCGAGAACCTTCCCAAGGCGAACATGTTCGAGTTGGAGAAAATCATAATTGACCTCGTTTGATTGGAAAATTTCTATCGGCATACGCCGAACATTTTGATGAATCAGCAATTGGTGTGGAATATGCACGTTGCACTGCCTGAAGAAGCCGAGGAATTGCTGCAAAAATACGGCATACCCTTCGCAAAAAGCTGCCGGGGCAGGAATTTTCCAGAACTGCAAAAGTGCGCATGGCAATTGCGCAAACCCCTGGTCCTAAAGCTTGTCAGCAAGGAGGCAATCCACAAGACTGAAAAAGGGCTTGTTCGCCTCAACATCCACGACCTCAAGGAATTGCGGGAGCAGTTTGAGGAACTCAACTCGCTTGCGGAAGGCATCATGGTTGAGGAATACCAGATGCAAGAGCAGCGCGATGGCGTCGAATTCATCATCGGCGGAAAGGAGGATCCAAGCTTTGGGAAGGTGATATTATTCGGCCTTGGGGGCATTTTCGTCGAACTCCTAAAGGAGCGCTCCCTACGGGTGCTTCCGGTTTCCTCCGATGAAATCGAGGCAATGATCCTTGAAACCAAGGCAGCGGCGTTCATCAAAGGATACCGCAATAAGCGCGTTTCCCTCCAGAGGCTTGTGGAGATCATTTACAAAACAGGGGAGCTGATCCAAGGGGAGGACGTCCTGGAGCTGGATTTCAATCCCATCATAGCAAATGAGGATGACATATCGGTGGTTGATGCGAGGATTGTGCTCAAATGAAATAACTGTCCCGATAATTTTGGCGTGCGCATTTCGGAAAATGCGCCACATTGGCAATTCGAACATATGAATATGCGAAAATTCCTAAATGTTTATGCGTGATTTAAATGGATGATTCCACCCGGGCAGGGCTAAAAGCCCTCACTAACCCAAAAAGCGTTGCCGTCATTGGCGCTAGCGCCGATCCCAACAAGGTAGGCTATGGCGTCCTGAAAAGCCTCGTTGAGGGCTGCGTTTTCAAGAGCTACAATTGCAGTGCATTTGCCGGCAGTGTCCATCCCGTCAATCCGCGCCAAACCCAAATACTGGGCCGGAAATGCTTCCCCCGCATTCAGGACATACCTGAAGACATCGACCTTGCAGTCATAGCTGTTCCCTCATCCTTAGTTTTGCAGATAATGGGTGATTGCGCCGAGAAGAAAGTCAAGGCAGCAATCATCATATCCGCAGGATTTGCGGAAACCGGCAAGGAAGGCCGAAAACTCCAAGATGAAGTGCTTGCGGTTGCGCGTGCAGCTAGCATCCGCATCCTTGGCCCAAACGTCCTTGGCATCCTTAGGCCCCCCATCAGCCTCAATGCATCCTTTGCCCTTTCCATGCCCGAATCTGGTGAAATCGCATTCATCTCCCAAAGCGGCGCGCTTGCGGATTCCGTTGTGGATTGGGCGCTGGAGGCAAGGTATTCCTTTTCCCTCATTGTAAGCCTTGGCAATGCTGCCGACCTTGACGTATCCGATTTCCTGGAATTTTGCCTTGAGGATCCCGGGACGAAGGCAATCACCCTGTACCTCGAGGGCATCAAGGACGGCAAGAAATTCCTAAAAGTTGCAAGGGAGGTGACGAAATTCAAGCCCGTCATTCTCCTAAAGGGCGGAAGAAGCGCCAGGGGCGAAAAGGCAATTGCTTCCCATACCGGATCTTTGGCAGGCAGTTTTGCCGTGTACGAAGCCGCGATGCGCCAGGCGGGCGTTTTCATGGCCGAATCCGTGGAGGACCTTTTCGATCTTGCAAAGGCGCTAAGCGAGCAGCCGCGCGTTAGGGGCCGCAATGTTGCAATTGTCACGAACGGTGGGGGCGTTGGTGTGCTCACGGCGGATTATTGCGATGCGCACGGACTTAATGTGGTCGATTTCATGCCAGAAACCATAAGCAAGCTCGATTCTTCCGGAAAGATGCATGCCGCATATTCGAGGGCAAATCCCCTTGACCTTGTTGGGGACGCGCTGCCCGAAAGGTACGATGCCGCCCTAAATATCCTATTGCAGGAAAAATACATCGATGGGATCATTGTCGTGCAAACCCTTCAGACCATGACCCGCTCAAAGGAGGATGCCGAAATTGTGGTTGCGGCGCATAGGCGCTTTCCCAACAAGCCAATCGTATGCGTCTTCATGGGCGGGAAATACTCTGCGGAAGGCGTTTCCGTGCTCCGGCAAAACAACATTCCCGACTACAACGATCCCCTAAAGGCAGTAAAAGTCATGAAGGCGCT
>JBDRDM010000013.1:0-27505 GCA_043820675.1 Microcaldota archaeon | reverse complement strand
GTACTACTTGTAATCACCATCGATAAAGCGTCTGCTAGCCGCGAAGTGCTATACCTGACCGACTTTGCACCCGGCATTTCCTAGGAAATTCGTTTCAATATGGCTACATTTTTATGACTAGTAGTATTTGTAGTCATTATGGACACAACATTTATATATTTTAGCATTGTAGCCATATCATGTCATTCATTGAGAAGCAAAAACACGGAAAATACCTCTACTATTACCTGGTTAAGAGCTTCCGCGTTTCTCCAACCAAGGTGAAAAAAGTCCGCCTATTCCTAGGTCCTGCCATTCCGCCAAAGGAAAAACTACGGGAGATGCTTATCGAGCTTGAAAAAAAGGCCCCAAAACCCTATTCTGCCAAGCTGCTGGATCCGCGCCAAGTTGAGCAGCTGGAGGACTTGCGTGCGTCAACTGTCGCCTTCAAATCCTTCCCTGATGACGCGATTCCAAAGGACTTCCTTATCCGTTTCACTTACAATTCAAATGCAATCGAAGGCAACCCGCTTACCTTGCGGGAAACCGCACTGGTTCTGGCCGATAAGATTGCACCGCAAGGAACAGGTACGGATGCAGTGATCGAAGCGATAAACGGCAAGGATGCGTGGGACTTCACGAGAAGCTATAGGGGCCAGTTCAATGAAGCGTTCATCCGGAAGCTGCAATATCAAGTTACAAAAAACACCGCTTGCCGCATCCAAGGAGATTACAGGAATTCGCAGGTTCGCATTTCCGGATCGGAATGGCTTCCACCAAAACCCCAGGAAGTGCCAAAACAAATGGAGGGCTTGTGCAATGGTTTTTCGGCAAAAAGAAGACAACTCCATCCAATTGAGATTGCGGCCTTGGTGCATAACCTATTCGTGCGCATCCATCCATTCACCGACGGCAACGGCCGCACGGCACGGCTCATACTTAACTGGATCCTGATCAAAAACCGCTTTCCGCCGGTAATCATTTATGTGAAGAACAAACAGGAATACTATTCGATGATCGAAGCCGGCGACGCCGGAGATGACGGGCCATTCGCCAAGTTCCTTGCAAGACAGCTTACCGAGCAA
Organism: Microcaldota archaeon; assembly: GCA_043820675.1. Taxonomy (GTDB): domain Archaea; phylum Micrarchaeota; class Micrarchaeia; order Norongarragalinales; family SBBD01; genus JACRGC01. Next base: position 26,441 of record JBDRDM010000013.1, on the reverse strand, counting down.
TATACCTTCAGAAAGGAGGGCTGATTCGCGGGTCAGGACAACGAATACGCATCAGCCCCTCCGGTTATCGAAATTAGAGGCATCTTATATTTCCGCCACAATTCCGTCTGGAACAAGATGGGAAAAGCAGATCACGGTTATGATTCGCTTGCAGGAGCCATGCGTTCGCTGTATTTTTGCAGCCTAGCAATAATCGCTTTGCTTTCCGCTTGTAGAATCTCCTCCGGGAAGCGCTTTGACAATTGCCGCATCAGTTTGGGGCAACTGACCCAGCCAGCAAATGCCATATGGTGCAAGCTGGCCTGAATGTTGCCTTAGCCAATCCGGATTTTTGGATGCATCGTTGGTATTCCTTAAATCATACAAGCCAAAGTCCACGAAAACGTTGTTATTTACGCCTATTTTTGTCGCTATGAGCTCTCCTCCCAGAATTTCAATGGGTGCGATGGCGGTCGTTCTCGAATCACCCTCTTCGGCGGGCTTGAATTTACTCGCTGCCTCCAATATTTTGGGGGAAAGCTCGCTTAGGTGGTCAAACCGGTACATGATCCCGCATGGATTCAGTATTTCAATCAAATACTGGAGCTCGCCGTTTTGCAGATAACGGCTTCCCCGCATCAAATAGCCATCAAGGGGCGCATGAATGTTGATGCCATTGCCCGAATTGTCGAACCGTATGCCTCCGTGCGCCTTGTAGTCTCCTCCCCGGACCTGCCCGGGGTATAGGATCGATGTGGCAATGCTCCAATCAACCGGTGCCGTTCGTATGATTTTTTCTGGGCATTCGGGAGGGATCGAGCTGGGTTTCCACTCATCAATGAACTCCCAAAATACCTGATTTGGAGCCTCATGGGTAATTTCCGGCATGGCAGAGGCTTTTTTGGTTGGGAGGGGGGATGCCACAATGCCCAGCCCTTTGCATTTCCTGCAAATATCTCCCCCATCATCTGCAGGCACGTCATTGCAATCGGGGGGCAAAGCATATTGCCTGCATTCCGCAATCATTTCTTCCATGGTCGGCTCATATAAAGGGGTTTGCGTGCCAGTGGGCTGGGTTGAAATAGTAGCAAATGTGGTTACGGAGGGAATGGGCGTAATTGAATTTTCGTTTTCCTGCACTGCTGGCTGGGTGCAGCCGAGCAACAGGACGAAAATGGCCAGGGCAATAATTTTTTGCATTAAATTAAGTATCCAAATCGGCTATAATAACCCAACCTTCGCAATGGGGGGTTACAATTTTCTCGCTTCCTACGTATGGAGAAAGTTATTCCCGAAGCGAGCCGCATGCTCCTACCCGTAAAGGTGCTCTACGAGTATTTTCAGACCCATTGCAATCAGGACCAAACCACCGAATGCCTCGGCAAATCTTCCGGTAGTTTTTCCTTTAATGCTGTGCCCAAAAACGACTCCGCTAAAACATAGGATAAAAGTGATAAGGCCTATAATAGCTGCTGCTTGAATTATTGGAAAATTCAGGAATGCAAAAGTAATCCCGACAACAAACGCGTCGATGCTCGTGGCAATTGCAAGAACTGTTAAAGTGGGAAGGTTCAAAAGTTCAACTCTCTCGTTTTTGCCTTTTTTAGCGGATAGCAGCATTTTGGCTCCAATAAAACCAAGCAGTAAAAATGCTACCCAATGGTCAATATTCATCACAATTTCTTTCGCGCCCTGTCCGGCAAACCACCCTAAAATCGGCATAAGTGCCTGAAACCCCCCGAAAAATACACCAGCAGCAAGCGCGGATTTGATGAAAGTATCCGCCTTCTTTTTCGCGGTTGCACCGGCGGTTATTGAAACTGCCAACCCATCCATTGCAAGCCCAACTGCAATCAGGGCAACAGTAGGATAATCCATTTGTTTGTTATTTTATGGGAATTAATAAAGCCTTTTTATGGCAAATAAATTTCCGCCGCCTTCCCATTTGGAGCAAGGAATGGCCTGAAGGAGCTTGCGTATACGATTCCGGCGCCCATTTGGCTTATTAATATATAAGTGATCACTTATATTATGAACTTGCCAGTATTGAAGGCCGTATCGGACCCCACCCGCATCTTCCTTCTTACAGAAATCGGGAAAAAGGAGATTTGCGCCTGCGAACTTCCGAAAAGGGCCAAAGTGTCCCAGCCGGCGGTTTCGCAGCATCTGAAACTATTGTCGGAAGCAGGATTGGTGAAAATGAGGAAAGGGGGAGTTAAGAGGATTTATTCAATTTCGGGAAAAGGAAAACGGATTTTATCGGATATTTCGCGGTGGTAGGCATGAAAATCGAAATTCTGGGGCCAGGGTGCAGGAGATGCCTAACTCTGGAAAATCATGTCAGGGATGCTGTTGGGAAATCCGGGATAAAAGCGGAAATAGCGCATATTTTCGATGTCAATAAAATGGCTGAGATGGGGGCCATTTCAACTCCTTCGCTCGCCATTGATGGGAAAATCGTTTCACAGGGGAAGGTTTTGACACCCGGGGAGGTCTTAGCGCTTCTTAAGGAATAATTTGGTGGAAATAAATGGATTATTATGCACTAATTTCAGCCGGATTTGGGGCGCTTTATGGCTACTTGCTCTTGCACACATTATTCTGTTTGGTTCCGGCATTCTTCATTGCAGGCGCAATGTCCGCCTTGATTCCCAAAAATGCGCTCACCCCCTATTTGGGAAAGAATTCGCCAAAACATGTGGCCTATCCTATTGCAATTGCAACGGGTTTGCTCCTTGCGGTTTGTTCATGCACCGTCTTGCCCTTGTTTGCAGGAATAAGGAAAAGGGGCGCGGGCCTTGGGCCAGCGATTGCTTTCCTTTATACGGCCCCGGCAACAAACATCCTTGCCATTCTTTATACAAGCAGCCTCATTGGGTGGGATTTTGCGATTGCAAGGATTGGCTTTTCGGTTGCGTTTGCAATTATCATAGGAATAACGCTAAGTAAATTATTCCCAGAAGAAAGTGGGAAAGAAGATTCGAACGTATTTAAGAAAACCAAGGAGAAAACGGACTGGAAGAGATTGCTATATCTATTCGGGCTTTTAGTGGCAATACTGCTTGTCGGAACGAGAATAAGCGAAGAGATGCCAAAATACGCCCTAACGGCAGTGCTCGCCATGTTGGCATATGCCATTTCTAAAAAGTACTTTTCCAAGGAAGAGATTGGTTCTTGGATGGAAGAAACTTGGGGTTTTACAGTTAAGATTGCACCGTTGCTGTTTGTTGGCGTGTTTGCGGCCGGGATCATCGGCTCCCTGATTCCATCGGATTTCATCATAAAATACGTTGGCGACAATTCGTTGCTTGCCTTGACGCTTCCGGTTCTTTTCGGGGTTTTCATGTATTTCCCAACTCTTGTTGAGGTGCCAATGGCAAAGACATTCCTGGCATTGGGTATGGCAAAGGGGCCCCTGCTGGCGTACTTGTTGGCGGATCCGGTGATTTCCCTTCCGAGCATTTTGGTGGTTTCGGGAATCATAGGGACCAAAAGAACAGCGCTCTATGTCGGGATGATAATTGCCCTTTCGGTCATCGGGGGTTATTTGTTCGGATTGCGTTGAGGTCTCTTATATCCCAGCCATGATTCCGTTTGGGGCATTGAATTTTCCACCTATCCCCATTCGAACAGCCGGGCTCATAGCAATCCGAATTCGGTTGCCATCTCATCGGTCGAGTAAACCTTAACTCTTTTTTGCCTCTTCAGCGCCTTGTCGTTTGACCATATGGCGGCGTTCATTTTGAGCGCAAGGCAGAGATAAAACTGGTCCTTTTCATCTGCAACAAGGCTTTCTGCGGCCGGAAGGTACGGTTTGAGTGATTCATCATCAATAAATTTCAACCGGCTGAGAAGCTTAATTGCAAGCTGTTCAAATTCTGCGTCTGATCTTATATATTTATCAATAAGATATGGCTTGTATTTTGAAAATTCAGTAAGCAAGAATTTAGGGGAAAACAGCACTATATCTGTGTTGAACCAGACCCTGCGGGTAAGGCCGGGTTTCAATATGGCCGAAAAGAGGATATTTGCATCAACAACCAATTTCATCTCTTAAGTGCCCTGACGTGTTTGCGAATGTCTTCATTGACTTTTTCTGTAAGTAACTCCACATCCTCCGCTGTAAGGGTGCTGCCCTGCGCCAACTCGTCTGCTTCCTCCAGATCATCCAGTTTGCCTTCAATGATGGTGCGGATAGCTCTTGACCAGCGGATATCCTTATGCCGGCTCATGCGTTTCTTCAGGTCATCCGGAACAAACAAGGTCAAATTCGCCATATTCATCACATATCAATATATGTGTAATCACATATATAAGCATGTGTATAGGAAAAGGGCAAGATTGGAGGTTTTTTCAATTTCCTTGCTGAAGGCAGTTGGAGCAAAGTAGCATTAGTCTTTTATCCCCTAAGTTTGTTTGGAGCATGGGCAATTTGCATGCGAATTTGAGGTGGGGCATACCTTCAAATTATTAAGTGTCCTGACTTTCTTGGGAATGAGCACAAACCCGAAAGATCCAAATGAAAAAGCACGAGCGCATCCTGGAAAGGAGGAGGATATTCAAGCAGGAGTTCCTCCGGCCCCTTGCGGCACTTATGCATTATGGTTTGAAAATCAAGGCAAAAAGGATCGAGGAGGGCTTGCGCGATGACCATGCGGAGGGATTGTTGATTGAAAAATTATCCCTGCAATCGGAAGCCTTCCATGATTTCCTGCAATCGCACGAGTACAACCATCTCCATAAAGTTGCCAGATTGCTGGATGAAAAATTAACGGACATTAGGGCCGTAATTGGCGAATTAAGGAGGCATTATGAGATTCGGAAGGAGGGGCCGGAATTGTTTGATGCCTTGCCCATTGCAATAAAACGGATGCGGGATGAGATTGAAAAATTCAAGGCATTTGAAAGGAGGAACTGATAACTTTTCCAAGTAAATGCCAAATTTCAATGCCCATAAAATTTTCGGCTTCAGAAGGCTTTTGGAGCATACTTATATTTGTTGCCAGCAATTGCCTATCATGGCTCATTCCCTAACCAAGCCGCAAGTGGCAAAAATACTGAGGGAATACGGCCATTTGCCAAGGTTCGGGGATGGACGGATCGATTTCACGGGCTCTCCAAGGGCGCCGATAATTGCCTGCTTTGTCGAATATAAGGGGAAAATACTCCTACTTAAGAGGAGCAAAAACGTCAGCACACACGAAAATAGATGGAACAATATTTCGGGCTACATCGACCAGGAAAGGCCGCTGGGATATTTCGTTCGCAACGAGTTGAGGGAGGAGGCCGGCATCCGGGGCGGCAATATCGCACGGCTGAGATTCGGAAAAAGGTACGAGTTTTACGATCGGGAGACTAAATGCACATACGACATCCATCCAGTACTTGTGAAATTGAAACGGAAGCAGAAAGTATCACTCAATGACGAACATACTGCAAGAGTTTGGGCGGGAATAGGTAGGATTCGGGAATACGGCGTCATCCCAAGCACCATCACATCGCTGAAGCGTGTTTTGCCTGGAGAGTAAGGCGAACGTTAAACCATCGGGGAATCGAATTGGCGCGATCTTTCCATTAAAGCTTCCCAACCAGGTCCTTTCCGGGCCTTAATGTTTTTGCGCCTGGCTTCCAGTTCATCGGGCAAACCTCTCCAGAATGTTCCGAAACGTATTGCGCAGCCTGCAATTTCCGGATGAGCTCATCGATGTTGCGGCCTATGCTGTTGTCGTTCATTTCGAAGGATTTGATTACGCCCTCAGGATTGATGATGAACGTTGCCCTAAGGGAAAGGCCCTCGTCTTCAATGTAGGTTCCGTATTCCGCGCATACCCTGCCGGTGGGATCGGAGAGCATCGGGTATTCGATGGCTTTTATCATCGGCGAATTGTCGTGCCAGGCCTTGTGGACAAAAGCGGTGTCACGGCTGACACTGATTATTTCCGTATTCATTTTCTTGAATTTCCCGTAGTTCTGGGCAAGTTCCGTGAGCTCTGTTGGGCAAACGAACGTGAAATCGGCCGGGTAGAAGAAGAGCACCACCCATTTGCCGCGGTAATCGCTCAGCTTGATCTTCTTGAAATCGTCATCCACATACGCGTCCTCGTGGAATTCGGGCGCGGGGCTGTTGATTTTCATTCATGGTCACCTGTATTTTATTAATCGGGAGTCAATAAAAGCTGCGCATTCTAAAAACCGATCATCCTGAGAGCTTCTTTTTGAGCTCCGCGATCCGGTCATGGAGCTTCCAGTCCTTCTTCAGGGGGTCGGATTTCGCCTTTTCCTCGAGTTCCGCAAGCGCCCTAACTAAGCTCTTATCCCTGCGGTTCAAATCTGCCTTGGTCAGCCCCATATGCAAAAACACCCCTTTGATGGGTAGGAGGAGTGCATTTTTCAAATGGATGCATTCGGAGATAGTTGGAAATTGAAGCCTTTATATTTTGGAAAAACGATTAGTTCAACATGCTTTTCGATGACGTGTTCGAGGAGGATGAGGGAAGGAAGGATGCGATGGCTCTTGCCAAAACCACCGTTTTTTTCGCGGTCTTTGCCCTGCCAGTTGCATGGATATTCTTTTTTGTTGCAAATAAGGCGTATTTTTTCAACCCATTCGCGTGGATTTCGGTCATCATCCATGAATTCGGGCATTTCCTCTTCCTGGTGATTAGGGGCACCACCTACTCCCAGGTATTGGGAGGAACGCTTCTTGAGTATTTGGCGCCCATCCTGTTGGCGCTCTTTTTCGCAAGGCAGAAAAGGACGGCCGCAATTGCGCTCATCCTTATTGCGTGCATGGGAAGCGAATTATACTATACTGCCGCATACATGGAAAGCGCGGGCAACCCGACGGGATATGCATACCTAAGCAACCGGCCGCTAACCAGGGACAACCACGATTGGAATTATCTCCTGAGAAGCTGGGGAAGGCTCGGGGAGGAGCGGGAAATCGCATCCAAAATGAGGGCATTTGGGGATGCACTGATGCTTTCGGGCCTTGCGGGTGCGGCTATAGGATATTATTTGCTTTTCAAGAAAAGGCCCGGGGGGTTGTTTTTCCTATTGGCGCTAGGAGGGGCTTTTGCACTGCTGTTTTTCACAATCAAATGGCAGGCGGCCCAGATGATCTATAGCATATGCATTTTTGCACCATCGGCAATAATTGTCTTGGCATGGAAACATCTTTCGAAGAAGGGGTTTTTTGGAATGGAAAAGAATGAAAAAAGGCACGGCCTACACTGATTGCAAAATCTAGCCTGCAACCCATCCAAGGAGGAGCCAAAGGATTACGATTGCAATGATGAAGAGCACATAGAAAACGACCGCATACACGACCTTCCTTTCATCATAAACAGAAAGGCCCTTAGCCACCAATTGCTTTTTCGTCTTCTCGTCCAGGTTCCGGATTTTCCAGAAGAATGTGGCTAGCACGAAGCCTATCATCGTCGTGAAATTCCAAAGGCCGTGCATGGCAAGCCGCATATCACCTATGGAACCGCCCTTGAAGGCAAGCCTGCCTGCTGCCACGCTGGCAACAGCCGATGTCATTGCCATAATCAGTATCAGCACCACCCAGAAATTGTCCGCAATAACTTTCTTCACTTCAAAGTTCATGGGAAGACCCGCTGTGAACCATAAATCATCCTTGAAATTGGCAGAGGGTTCGTTGATTGTGAATTTTGTGTAATCGAGGTTACTAAGCGATCTTCCAGGGCGGAAGAACTCTTCGATGGCTGGACCAATGTAATTCCCGGATGAATCGTAATACTCGGATTGTTGCACGTAGTAATTCCTGTTGTCAACGACGTTGCCATTCCGGAAATAATCTGCTTTTATCCCTCCCCCAAGGCCAGAATATAGTTGTGGCATGTAATTGCCCATCATATAGATCGTAATTGGGATCACGCGGTCGCCATACATCGATGTGAGCTTCAAGGGAAAGTAGGGCTTTTCCGAGGGAAAGCCGATCCGAAGGGTAATTGGCGTCGTTTCGCTGGAGCGATAGTTGCCATAATAGTCCCGCGAGCCTTTTTGCAATTGGAATTTCTGCCAGTCGGTGATGTAGGTGACAACGAAAGAATAGTCCTTCTCCACATAATTTTCAAGTATCAGCTTGTATTCGCCAGCCAGGACTACGCCCTTGGATTGGAGGTAATTTTCCAATTCGGAAGGATCGGACGTTCCGACTAGATCCGATGTTACGCCCCCAAGAGTAACGCGCTGGAAAATGGAGATACCGTCATAATATGAAGAGCCATCCATTCCCATTGAAGCTCCAAAACTGGTTAAAGTGCCCCTTAATAGTATTATTGGGAACAGCGCAAGCGGAATGGAAAGGGGGAATGTACCATAAACAACTGCGGCTAAAGATGCCAAGTTCACACTCTCACGCGCCGAATCACGTATGCTTCGGCCCGAAGGCACCGGAAAGCCGTCGATCAGCTTGATGTCCGCTCGGGTTGGGTTTGAAGGAATTGGCACGACCCATACCGCATTAGTTCCCTTTGAGCTAGCTGCAAACTCGACAGTGAGCCCCAGACGCTCATACCCGTCATTGTAATCGATGATCGCATACTGGTTGGATTCGGGGTGGAGGTTCCAGCGATCTTCCCGGATCCACATGCCGCCGTCGGCGAAGGCAAAATTTGAAACCAGCAGGATGAAGAGCAAAAGGGCGGCGCGCATCCAAATCACCTTAATGGAATAGTTAAACCGCCTTTTTAAACGTATCAAAAAGATGGGCTGAAAACCCAATTCCTGCAGGGATTATTGGAAAACTCTTTTTCTGGCCCATCCATCAATACCAGTAGCGCTACTTTTCTCTGAGTATGAAATAAAACTCGGCAGCGACCATTGCCGACCATGCAAATGCGGGAAGACCCGCAACCATGGAGAGGGGGATGCCGATTATTGGGATGGCGTTAAGTTGGGTTACTATTTGGTTCAGAACCATATAGATGATGAAATATACTATGATCAGTGCCGTTCCCCGGAGCTTGTTTTTCCAGGCGATGGAAAATGCGCTTTGCACGCTCGCCCTGCCGCCCTTGCCTTCCGCAATAAGGACTGCTTCAAGAAGCCAACCGGCAATGCTTGCAATCAGGAGTGCAAAAATCAAACCGATTCCAGCGATTATGGCAATCAATATACCCAGCGCGCCCAGCAGTGAGCCAATAATAATTAGCAATACGAGTGCGGCAATTATGCCTAAAATCGCAAGAACATACCAACAATATGCTGAAATTAAGCTAAGGAGCCTGCTGAAGGCAACGCCAAGCGAATCGCCCAGGGATATTTCCACACTATCGGGTTTCTTCGAGCGGCGAGCCGCGATTACGATCTGCGTATATGCAAGGAGAGTGATGCCGAACATTATTAGCGACAATATGCCGATAAGGAATAGAGCTGGCACGTACTCAAAAAAAGCATCGGCTATAATTGGAAAGATTTCGGTAATCGCAGAGGAATCGCTTGATTGGATGGCCTGCGCAAGCTGCCCGCCAAGGAAGGAATATCTCGAAAGGAAATCCGAGGCTAGAATCGTCATGAATAGGGCCGGGATCCAGTTGAGGACACCAATGAGGAGCATTTTGGGCTGCCTGTATTGGAGTTTGAAGGGGTTCACGAAAGCTTCCGGGTAGGAAGGCTCCCTAACACCCGCTTTTGGTTTTTTTGTTGGCATGTGATCAACCACTAATAAGTTCATTGCAAAGCCATTCTGCCTCGGGAGAGCCATCCACGTATGAATATTTGCCGCTAAGAAGCCCCTGGGCGCAGTCCAATTTGCGTTCATCGGCTATGCTAACAATCCTTTGGCAAGCGGAAGATTGCACCTCATCGAATAATTCGCAAACGTCCCTGTTTGTATTGCGGTATAGCCTCATTATGGAATTGCATTTTTCAGGGGATGCCGGGCTGGAAAGAAGGTATGTGCCATTTGCCTTGGAGCAAAGCAAGGCGGAGATGACAATCGGGCCCCCGGATTCACGAATTTGCTCGAAGTTCTGGTTTGCAAAATACATTTGAATTGGGATTATCGCCAAACCCAGAGCAAGCAAAGCGAAAACCAGAGTACGTTCCTCCATCCAATCACGCAAAAGAATAGGCTCAATTGCACTTATAAATGGTGCCGATTGGCAGAACTCATATTTTCGATAGCCTTAACGAAAGCGCATTCATAACAACCGAAACCGAGCTCATGGCCATAGCCCCTCCGGCAAGAGCGGGTGAGAGCATCCAGCCCGTTGACGAGTATAGAAGCCCTGCGGCAACGGGTATGCCAATGATGTTGTAGATCATCGCCCAAAAAAGGCCCTGCCTGATTTTTCCTAGTGTTTTCCTGCCAAGAAGCAGGGCGCGCGGAACGTCCTCCACATCGTTTTTCATGAGAACAACGTTCCCGGATTCCATGGCAACGTCCGTGCCGGAGGCCATCGCAATTCCGACATCAGCCTGGGCAAGCGCGGGCGCATCGTTTATGCCATCGCCAACCATCGCAACCACCATTCCCATTGATTGGAGCTCCTTGATTTTTTCGGCTTTCTGCTGCGGATGCACATTTGCTATTACTTCCCCTATTCCCGCTTGTTTTGCAATGGATTTCGCTGTGCGCTCATTATCACCCGTGAGCAAGATGGAGGATATGCCCATCTTTCGGAGCGTTTCAACAGCTTTGCGGGAATTTGGCTTTATGGTGTCCGCAACGGCGATTATGCCAACGGGTTCCTTTTTCCCGGCCTTTTGGCGGATCAGGACCATTGCAGTCTTCCCCTCGCGTTCCAATTTTTCTATTTGTGAAAATTTCCTTAAAAGAAGGGTTGGAGAACCAATTAGGTACTCGGTGCCGTTGATCTTTCCATATGCTCCCTTGCCAACAATTGCCCTAAAACCCAAAACAGGAATGAGAGAAACCCTGCGTGATTTTGCCTCCTGCACTATCGCTTCGGCAAGCGGATGCTCGCTGGGCTTTTCGATGGATGCAGCAATCGCAAGGAGCTTTTGGGCAGTAACGGAGCTTTGAAGCGGAATTATGTCCGTCACCCTGGGCTTGCCCTCCGTTATCGTGCCCGTCTTGTCGAAAACAAGGGCGTTGATTTTGCCGGTGCGCTCGAGCGCCTCCGGATTGCGGATTAGGATGCCTTTTTCAGCGCCCATGCCAGTCCCGACCATTATGGCAGTTGGAACTGCAAGGCCAAGAGCGCAAGGGCATGCAATAACCAGGACCGAAACACCGGCAATGAGGGCAAATGAGAAGGTTTGGCCAAAATATAGCCATGCGAGAATCGTAAGGATGGCAATTACTATCACTGCTGGTACGAAAATTGCCGAAACCTCGTCGGCAAACCGCTGTATGGGCGCCTTCTTGGATTGCGCCTCCTCAACGATCCGAATGATCTGCGCGAGCACCGTGTCTTTCCCGATCTTTTCGGCTTTGAACACAAGGGCGCCATGCTTGTTGATAGTTGCCGCAAATATTTTCGAGCCCTTCGCCTTTTCAACGGGCAGCGATTCGCCCGTGAGCATGGATTCATCCACGCTAGAATTGCCGGAGATAACAACACCATCGACGGGGATCTTTTCGCCGGGCCTAACACGGATGAGATCGCCTTTCTTGACTTGTTCTATTGGCAGCTTTTGTTCACGCCCGTTCCGGATTACAATTGCGGTCTTGGGCGAAAGGCCCATAAGTTTTTTTATTGCCTCCGAGGCCTTCCCCTTGCTCACCGCCTCGAGATATTTGCCAAACAGCACGAATGCGATGAGTATGGTGCTTATTTCGAAATACTGCTCCTCCACATAGCCAAGGAGATGGAAGACGGAATAGATATAGGCTGTGGAAGTCCCAAGTGCCACCAGGGTATCCATGTTTGCGGAAAAGGATCGAAGCCCTGCAATGGCGCCATCGAAAAACTGCCTACCCGCCCAGAATAGGACGGGGGTTGCGATCAGGAACAATAGAAGTTCCCGGTTTGGAAGGTCCATTGCAACCATGCCGATGTAAAATGCTGCAGCTGCAAGGGCCAGCGAGACCATGACCTTGAGCTTGAGTTCTTTGAATTCCTTTTCGCGAAGCATTTTTGCATGGTCGTGGCCGGCAGGCATATTTTCCATATTTTTCGTTCCACGACTCCTGCCAGCATTCATTTGCATTCCTTGGTGAGCGGCATTCAATGATGTAGACATTTCTGGAAAAGCCTTGTAACCCGCTTGTTCCACGGCTTTGACGAGTTTGCCTAGGCCCACCTTTGATTCATCGAATTCAACGGATGCTTTTTCAGTTGCATAATTTACTGAAGCATCGCCGACTCCTTCAATTTTTTTCAGCGATTTGGAGATTTTGAGGGCACAGGTCGCGCAGTGCATGCCGACGATATCGAATCTGGCTTTTTCCATGAGTTTCACCTAGGGTATCAATTGAAAGCAACGCCAATGCCCCGGGGGCCAAAGGCTATTACCGCCATCATAATTAAGTGCGCAACTGCGGCCAGAAGGATCGTCTTATTCATGGTGGGGGCCTTTGGGGTTTCACCGATTGTCTCCTTGAAGACCATGTAATTAAGTCCGAGCAGTATGGCAGCAAATGAAATGAAGAGCAATGCAAGGAATTCATTCAAATGGTCGAGCACCATCATGACGGAAAGCATGGCGCCCATGGTTCCGGCCATAACGCCGCCCATCGTCCCTTCAAGGATTCCCATTACACCGCAACAGTTTCCCCAGTAGGCCCCAACCAATATCCCGGCGGCCATGCCAACAACGCTGCCGATGAACATTCCATTGGTGGCGCCGATTATGGCGCCCGCAAGGAAGCCAGCGGACATCCCAAGGGTCATGCCAACCATCATGCCGTTCATGTGGGTGAAATTATCGAAATATTCGGAAATGTGCCAAATTGTGCCCAGAAGGATTGCTGTGCCAAGGGCGCTCAAATATACGTAATAGAGGTAGGGCGCGACTGGCAATATGTTTGCCAGCACGATGAGCGTTGTTAGGAATAAAAGCCCTACCAGAGAATAAACGAATATTTCCAAGGATTTCGATTGTGCCTTGAAATTCTCCTTTCCGGAAAGGGTGCCTGAGAGGAAAGCCATGAACCTTGAGGCGCCCTTGCCCTTTTCGGGGATCTTTTCGAAGGAGGCGGCATACCCCATCGCGTTCAGTTCGTCGGCGGTGTTGGAAATCTGGTGCTCCTCTCCCTTCATTTTGGCGATCTTCTTCCTGAAATCAACGCCCTCGACGGTTACCGAATGCCTTGATGCGATCTTGCGGATGACATGCTCGCATGATTCACAGTTCAATTCCTTTATGAAAAGGTTCCTGTCCGTCATTATTATCACCTAAAATCATTCATTTATTGCTGAGAATGTAAAACTGCCCGAAATGCGTCGCTGCCGAATTTGCCTCCCGGTCCCATAAACCGTGCCTCGCCTGGGGGCTCAAGCCACCTTGTAGCCTCCTTCCTTTTCTATTGCGGAAATTATTTTTTTCTCATCGGACGGGGGTTCGAATGCCACCTGCACTTCCCCCTTTTTGTAATCAGCTTTTACGGATTTGACCCCGGAAACCTCCCTCACGTTCTCCGAAATCAGCCAATTGCAGCTATCGCAATGCATTCCCTTAATTCTGAACGTTTTTTCCATTTTTCATCACCATGCAAACCGGATCGAACACTTTCCAGATTGAAAACAACAATAATGCCATGCTCAGGAGGATTATCGCAGGCGACCAATCCGACAAGAACCCAAGAGCGCCGCCAAGCCCGAGTGCGTAAACCCAAATGGGCGCGCAAAAAGAGCATGCGGAAGCAGAAAAACCCAAAATTCCCCCCAGGAGGCCAGATGGCCTAGAACCCAAGAAGGGCATGGATGTCAAAAGAAGGCCAGTCATAATGCCGATAAGGGCCATCCCAGCAACCCTTAGGGGTTCTGCCGTCGGATTCAATTCAAGGGGGAATAGCAGCACCGTTCCCGAAATAATTGTCAGCATCAAAGTAACAATAATTGATGCACCTGCGAAAATGGCAAGGCGGAATGGGGCTGAAAGTAGATGCACAATAGCTTTTAGCCTGCCACCGTAATTACTCTGCATAAAGCCTGCCCCTGAACATGTTCATTCCGCACCTATATGCATATGTGCCCTTCTGCGGCGTGAAAGACGCTTCCACGGTTTCCCCGTTCCTGGAAATGAGGTTAACGCCGTATTCCTGGATGACAAGCTGCTTGCCGCAACCTGAATTGGAGTCTGCGGAAAACTGGAACCGGACGGGCTGCCCGGCTTTCACCCGCACTTCCTGCTTATCATATAGGCCCGTGCCAAGCGCCCTAACTGAAACCACCTGTTCTGCGGGGGCTGCTGCCTGCTCTTCCCCAAGATTGAGAGGCACCGCAACTTCCTGGATAGTCGGCCTTGCGCTTGGGGAAAAGCCACTCGCTGAAGAGGCGCTTCCAGCGCCCAGCATCTGCACAAACAGCAGCAGGCTCAAAACCCCAATCCCCGCAAATCCCAGAAGGAGCATTATATTCCTGTTCATCATACCACCTTTCAAATGAGTACAGTATCAGTGGATGAAACAATATATATAAATATTTGAAACAACCAACATAATTGTTTCAAATAATGAAACAATGTGGGCTTATCTTGAAATTACGGGTGGTAAAATGGTTTCGGATAAAAGAATCGCACTTTCACTGGCATTGATTTCGGCGCTTATTTTCCTTACATTCGTCATGGTTTTCACATACCAATTGCCGCCAAAAGGATCTATCTTTGATCCGCTATTCGAAGCACTGATCAACCACCATGTTGAGCTTATGGCACTCATGGGTACGTTCGGTGTCATTGTAGGGGCATCAGTGTACTATTTGATGAGTGATAGGGTCGAGAAGAAGGGGATGGAAGCAAAGGCCGTTAAGGATATTTTATTAAAATTCCTAGGAAAGGACGATAAGATGGTTGTGAACGAGCTATTGAACCGGAGTGGAAGGATTTACCAGGCGGAAATTGCCCGGCTGCCGAACATGACAAGGCTCAAGGCGCACAGGATCGTTGCTAAACTGGAGCATATGGGCGTTGTGAACGTTAAACCGATGGGAAAGATGAGGTCCATTGAGCTGAAGGAGGAATTGAAAACAGCATTGATCGGGAATTGAATTGCAAATCAAGTATAGACTGGCCCATTATGGAAAAAATATTGAAAGGCATTCAAATGAACTGCGCAAAAGGAAGCATAACGCAGCGGATTTCCGCCTCATCCAGAAAACCCATATCAAGCACACCCATTAGCCCCGTTCACTTCCAGAGGGATTCGTGCTTCCTACGCAGGTAGAGTGTGATCACTATTGCCATCAGGATAACAGTAACAATGTTGCCCATGAACACCGTGACTATGGAAAGGTATTTACTAAGACCCATCGGACAGATATCCCCATAGCCAATCGTAAAGAAAGTTACTGCGGAGAAATAGAAATAGTCATGCGAGATATTTGAATCGCTTTCCATAAGCGCTGGGCTGAAGGTATCGGTGCATTTTCCATAGGTAAGATAGCCAAGGCCGAACCGGTTAAGCTCGAGGTAAGAGAATGAGATGAGGAGCAATATTCCAAAAACAAAAAGCGCATAGCTTAAAAGCAAAGAGCCGAGATTTTCGGCAGTTAATAGCTTGTCGATGGGCTTGCGGATCAGGTAATCTATGATGATCCGCACGACTATTATCCCAAACAGGGCTGCGGAAACGACTATCAGGGCTATTGGAATGATGCTGTAGGCGGTTTTTGGGCCGAATATATCGATTATGGAGCCCTCCGCATTGGTGAGCGCATCGATAAGCAGGACAAGGATGATTAGGCCTGCAACTGGCCTGCTGAAAAGCAATTCTTTTATTTTGGATACGAGCTGCATTAGATTCTATTAAGGGGCGGGGGTTTAATATTTATTGCCAAAAAAGGGGGGAATGGTAAAAAGGGAGAGAGGAGCACATCGCCCCCATAATACGGGATGATTCGAAAGGAAGCCTTACTTCCGCGCCAATCTTCCTCAGTACATGAAGCACTGCAGGTTATTTCTTCACATATACTGTTTGCGTCGGGAAGGCAAATTCTATTCCGTCCTTCTCGAAGGCTTCTGCGATCTTCAGGTTTATTTCCTGCTGTGAATCCATGTAGCGGTTGTAATCGGGCGAATCCAGATAGTAGACGACCTCGAAGTCAAGGGAAAAGTTGCCAAACGCCTTGAAATGCACGCGATCGGCCTTGCAGCCCTTCACTGCATCAACGATCCTCTTAACTGACGCTGGAATCTTTTTGAGCTTTGATACGGGCGTGCCGTAAACGACACCGAAGGGGAATACGATGCGCCTCTTCTTCATGCGCTTGTAGTTGTTGACGCGCGAATTGGTCAGCTCCTGGTTGCTCATGATGAGCTCCTGCCCCTGCAGAGTCTCGATCCTCGTCGTCTTCAACCCTATTTTCTTGACTGTGCCCATGTCGCTGCCGACAATGATGAAATCGCCCGTCCGGAAGGGCTTGTCAAAATAAATGCTTAGGGCAGCAAGTATGTCGGCAAGGATGGCCTGCGAGGCTATGGCAATTGCAAGCCCGCCAATACCAAGGCCGGCAATCAGGGCAGTGACGTCTATCCCAAGGTTGTCAAGGACAACAAGGATTCCAATCGCCCATACGATCACCTGCACGAATTTTTCCATGACGTCAAGCATTGAAGTATCCTGCTCGCCTTCCTCCTTGAGCTGCTTGTGGGCAACGATGTGCTTCATGTGGGTTACGATGCGAAGGATCCCCTTGATTACGTAATACATCACGCCAAAAGCCAGCGCGTAATCGAGTGATTTGAATATCCAATCGCTCAGGGAAAGGAAGCGGGCACTGAAGAAGAGCGAAACAATGAAGTAGAAAGGGGTTTTGATTTCGGTTAGGAAATCAACGACGAAATCATCATACTTGAAGGAGGTTTTCTTTGCGATGCGCCTCATGCCGGAGAGGATAACCGTCTTGAAGACCCAGATCGCAACATTGATCGCAATGAAGGCTGCGGCAGCAGTTGCATATTGCTCGCCCGTATTGCCAAAAAACTCCCAGTTGAGATATTGCCCAAATTCCATTAAAATCCCCTCGCGAAAATATGTTTGGAACCCAATGTAATAAATATTTATTGTTGAACGACTGTTGGCATTACATTGCGAATATTAAGGAACTGCAATCAACTTCCCACGTTTGTTCGGCCATTTCACGGAAAGAATAATCATTTCTGCGGCACGTCAGGTGCGCCTCCGAAAAGGAAGCGCTTTACTGCCCGGGTAACCTTCAAGAACAGCTCGAAGAGTATCATGACGTAAAAATAGCTAAGTGAAACGGGTATGAGGCGCGCGAGCTCTGTAAGCCTCTCTACAAGCAGGTCCTTTGAAAATACCGTCGGATCGACCAGGAACACGCCAAGCATGCCAAGGGGCAGCATCTTCGCAAGGTCAACGGAGATGTCCTCGTCAATGTATGCGGCGATCCTGATGGCAATCACGACTGCGATCGATATGACAAGAACGTTTTCCACGGTATGCGTGCGGGAGAGGAAGAAGAGGAAAGTTGCAAGGAAAAGGAACCACAGGAAAGTAATGATGGGAAATATGATGGCATATTTGATGAGCTGCCAAATTGCGGCAATGAGCCTGCTAAATCCGCCCGGCATTTGCTGGCCGCGATTCCCAAGGGGGCGAGTGAAGAGCTCGCGCTTCGAAAGCCTCTTGTAGAACATGCCGACAATGATCGCATAAAGCGCGATGGCCGCCGCCAGGATCAGAAGGTTCATCACATTGGAGCCAAGGTATGTTTGCAGGAATGCGAACACGGATCCGATCGCTTCTGCAAGGGGCGCCATGAGCCCCATTGCTTGCTCTTCTATTCCCATGCGATAAGGACTCTTCACGGATATTTAATACGGTGCCACGGCCAGATTAACGGTATGAGGAATGTAATAAAAGCATTGCCCGCCATCAGTATCTTGTGGAGGCGGGGAGATTTTCATGGGAAGGCGCCTTGCCGGCCACATTTTGCTGATTCTTCTGGGGGTTGCGGTCGGCTACACCATTAATTGGCAGCCGGACATCGGCATATTTGAAAATAAGGACAGGGCATTGGGCTGCAGCGCGGATGCGATCATTTCGCCCGGGGCCGGAGGAAGGATGGTTTCAATTATAGGGTCAGCGGAAAGCACCATCCATATCATCCTCTTTGAATTTTCCTACCCTGATTTGAAGGAGGCGCTGGTAAATGCGGTTGCTAGAGGAGTTGAAGTGAAATTGCTGCTTGACCCGAAGGTGAGCCAGAACCTGGATACGGCTGAATTCCTTAAGGGAAAGGGAGTGCAGGTGAGATGGAGCTCGCCAAGGTTCAATTATACCCATGCAAAAACGGCCATCATCGACGGTAGGAAAGTTCTGGCGGGAAGCATCAATTGGAGCAGGAATGCAATGACGCGGAATAGGGAAATTGGGGTGCTTGTAGAGGATGCACAATTGGCGCAGGAATTGGAGGGTGTTTTTTTGCAGGATTGGAGGGAGGGGCTCGAGGTTAGGTGAAAGCAAAACGCATTTATCCGATCCGGCTCTTAATTGAGCATATGGCACCGGACGGATTGACTATTAGGAAGGCCGGAAGGAAGGAGCTCTACACCATAACGGTCCTGACGCGCAAGTTCTTCCCGCATACCGGATTCAATATGGAAATGATCGGGAAGAGGCTAAAAAACCGCAGCATACATTACCTGGTCGCACTGCATATGGGGTATACGGCAGGATTCATCGATTTCAAGGAGAATGCAAAAAGCATCAAGATCATGGGCCTTGCGGTAATTCCGGAAATGCAGGGAAGGGGCATTGGCAGGGAGCTGATTCGGGAGGCGCTGAAGTTCGCAAAATTGAAAAGGAAGGAGATAGTTTACCTGCTCGTGGCATCCAACAACTCGGTCGCCCTCAAAATGTATGAAAAATTCGGCTTCAAACTGAAGGGCAAGCTGGCAAGGAAAATCTGGGGGCAGGAGGTGCTACTTTTGTATAAGGATTTAAAGAAGAAGAAAGTGTGACGATTCGAGTGACGATGCATCTAATGAATCCGCGAATCCTGAATGGGAATTTGACTTACATTGAGGGCAATTGGAGAAGGGCCGAATCGAAATGTTAAAAAATCATGGAAAACAACGGATGTGAGTTATGGGTTTCATCGAAACAACGGTAAACAACCTGCTTAGGGATTTAAGCAGCAGCATCAGGAAATTCACCGCGTTCGTATTTCTTATATTTGCGATCGGGGTGATCGCGGGGCAGCATTCAATCCTTCGCGGGGATGCATTCCTTATGCAGATGGCGTATACGATTCCCCTTGTTCTGGCACTGGCATCCTACCTTTTCATGGAGATCGCAATCGCGTTCTTTGTCATTTTCCTCATCTTCCTCCTAATACTGTGATTTAATGGGAAACCAAAAGGATAGCGCGGGCTTGCTGGCATTCATTTTGCTTGCAATAATTGGCGTCGCGCTTATCATATATGCAATCTTTGAATCCGGCAACGTGAGGCCAACACCCATGCCCACGGAAATTCCCAAACCCACATATCTGCCCGCCGTCATTACACAAGCACCGACGGTTATCGCAACGCTTGCCGTAGGTGGGGATGAGCCGCCGCCGCTTCCTCCGGGTTAGAATTATATAGATAGACGCGTTTAGGATGAGAATTTAGGAATATAGCACTTATCTCCCCCCAATTATTAGGATAATTTCCCGGATTTGCCCTTCATCTATAGGAGCTTAATAAGGTCCACAAGCCGGTTGGAATAGCCCCATTCGTTGTCGTACCATGCAAGCACCTTTATCAGGTCGCCCTTGATGGAATCGGGCTTCTTGATGACCTTCGTAAGCTGGCTATCGACGATGCTGGAGGCGGGGTTGCCGATGATATCTGATGAAACAAGCGGCTCCGTGGAATATTCCATTATTCCTTTCAATTCCCCGTTAGCGGCATCTTTTAGCATCGCATTTATTTCCTCGGCGGAAGTTTCGCGTTCGATCGTGCAGGTAAGGTCGTTGATTGAGCCGTCCGGGACGGGCACCCGAAGTGCAATTCCATCGAGCTTGCCCTTCAATGATGGAAGCACATCGCCAATTGCCTTGGCAGCGCCGGTGGTGGTGGGGATCGTGGAAAGAGCGGCCGCCCTTGCCCGCCGAAGGTCCTTATGCGGAAGGTCCAAAATCTTCTGGTCGTTTGTGTAGGCGTGTACCGTCACCATGAAGCCGCTTTTTATCTTGAAATTGTCATCGAGCACTTTTGCAACCGGAGCTAGGCAGTTGGTCGTGCAGGAGGCCATGGAAATGATGTTGTGGGCGTTCTTGTCGTAGTTTTGCATGTTCACTCCCGGAACGAGCGTCACGTCAGGATTTTTCGCGGGGGCGGAAATGAGCACCTTCCTTGCGCCCTGCTGCAAATGCAATTGCGCCTGCTCCCTATCAGTGTAAAGCCCGGTGCTCTCAAGAACATAATCAACCCCCATCTCCTTCCACTTAAGGCCCAAAATAGAGCGTTCGGAAAGGATCTGCATTTCGTGGCCGTTTGCGGTTATGCTCTTTTCCTTTGCAGAAACATCGGCATCAAGCTTGCCGTGGACGGAATCGTATTTCAGGAGGTGAGCGAGCGTCTTGGAATCGGTAAGGTCGTTTATTGCAACGATATCGAACTCGTTCATGAAGGCATTGTCCTTCAATGCCGCTCGCAAAAAGAGCCGGCCGATCCTGCCAAAACCGTTGATTGCCAAGTTTTTCATAACATCGCACCCCCGAGCCTATTACTCAATAAACGTTAAAAAACGGATGCAAAGAGAAACGGGTTTAAACCAGGATGCGCTAAAGGAATCATGCTTAATTTCCTGGCATTCGAGGGGGACGCGCTATCCGTATTCTGGCTGATGCTTGCGATTTTCGTGCTCTTCAAGCTGCTCGAGGAGTGGGGGTACGTGAAGATCTGAGTGTTTCAAACGGATCTTTGCCATAAAAACGCTTGCAATATCGCATCAGTATAACAACTTAGCAGTTTAAACCGAACTTACCGCAACTTATTTTAACTTATTTGCCCTAAGTTATTCAGGTGGAGGCATATGGGCGTGAACATGAACCTTAAGGTCAGCGAATACACGGCAAGGGTACTTGGCGTAATCAAGGAGAAATACGGCCTGCGCAATAAGGATGAGGCGCTAGACAGGTTTGCGGAAATGTATGGGGAAGAATTCGTCGAGCCGGAAGTGAGGGAAGAGGTAATCCGCGACGTCCTGCGTTCCGTGGATCAGCACGTGAAGAAATATGGCCTGAAGCCGATGACTATGAGGGAGCTAGACGAGCTGTGCGGGGTTGGAGAAAAATGACCTTTAATTACGTGCTTTCCGACCGCCTCAAGGACACATTGAAGATATTATCTAAGCGGAATAGGCGATTGGCCCTGGAAGCTAACAAAAAAATAAGGCAAATTTTGCTTTGCGATGACATTACAATCAACCACTACAAGAATCTACGCCATGACCTGAGCGAATATAAGAGGGCGCACGTGGGAAAAAGCTTCGTTTTGATATTCAAGGTATTTCAGAAGGAGAAAATAATAGTTTTCGACCGCATGGAACACCATGATGAGGCATACAGGAGATGAATCAAGGCAGAGGCATGATCTGATTCTTAAACCGGCTTTGGGCCGCAGTTGAAGTGGGCATCGTCCGTGCGGTATTCGGTGTCAAATAATGCACCGCCCTTCAATATGCAATATTTAAAATACTTGTCTTTGGTTTGCTCGATAGGAATATTCGAAAGTTCCGACTTCCATCCGCCTTCACTATTTATGCAAATTGGTTCGTGAGCAAGCATTGCCTTGCAGTTGGCCAAATAGGTATATGGTTCTGGACCTACCGACAAAGTCAATGTTGATCTGTATAGAATAAAACCGAGAATTAGAAGAGCTAATAGCAATAAAGCTGTTTTCAACCCGACCATTCAGCATGTCACCAAATAATCAAGCATATTCGTAACAAGCGTCTTGCTGCCGGATTCCTCCAGCGGGAAGGCAACATAAGCGACCGGCGCCGCATAGCGGTTTGCAACTATTGCCGGGCAGGGCTTTTTCTGGGTGCAATCCGCGGTTCCGTAGATGAATGCGATCGCATCAGAGCTTGGGGAATTGAGGTTGACAACGGAGAAATCCTTTGCGGGCACCGTGAATTCGGCTTTTAGGCCGCGGGTTATTGCATGCTCGTTTGAGAGGATGGAAATCGTAAGGTTGTCTGCGGTAACTGTCTTTTGGAAATTTACCTGAAGGATCTGCGAGATTGAATCCCCAAATCCCTTTGTCTGGTTTATTGTCTTTAGCACCCTTTCATAATAGCCGGGATCTGTTGTGTTGCGGTTGAGTGCGTCTTGCAAATCGCTTGAGGTGAGGAAATGGCGGGTGCCCGAATCCGCTATCCAAAGGAGGCTGCCTCCGGCAGAGGCATAGTCCCTAAGGGCGTTTACCTGGAGGGGTGAAATGTCCTTTGCCCCCTCTACGATCACCAGCTCGTAATTCTTGAGGACGCCGTAGCTGATGCGGTCCATGGGAAGCGGCTCGACGTAAGTGTAAATCCGGTTTTTCGTGATTTGGCGCGAGAGCTCGTCCGGATCCCCAATGCCCCCTTCACCATGGATTATGCCAACGCGCGAATTGCCTGCGACCTTGCAATATACTGAGCACCAATCGCCCGGCACCTGCGAGCAGTGCATCCATTTGAATTTGGTGACAACAAAAAGCAGGATGAACACCAGTATTGCAAGCACGATGATGTGCGGCAGCTCCTTTTTGAAGTCGTCGGCAGGCGAACCCATACTCTCACGGTTTATACGTTCAACGCAGTATTTTAAAACTCTGGAACCTATATAAATGTTGTATTGGTAAATAAACGCGATCATCATGGCTGACGATAGACGATTGACAACCCCGAGCAGCTCAACGGGCATCATCAGGTTCTACGATGTGAAGAGCTCGAACGTGCAGATCGAGCCGCAAATCGTGATCGCCGGATTGATTGCGTTCATTTTGATTGTGCTTATAACCCAGTACGTGCGGTTCTGATACCGAAGGAGATTCTGATGGCAATAGTGCATTTGAACAAGGGCAATTTCGAAAAGGAGGTAACAAAGAGCGATAAGCCCGTGATTGTCGATTACTGGGCCAGCTGGTGCGGGCCATGCAAGATCATGGGCCCAAGGTTCGAGGAACTGAGCGATGAGATGGGTAATGTGAAATTCGCAAAGCTTAGCACCGAGGAGGAGCCGGAATTGGCGGGATCCTTCGAGGTCATGAGCATTCCAACACTTATTCTATTCAAGGATGGGAAGGAGGTCGATCGGATGATCGGCGCGCTCCCAAAGGAGTACCTCAAGGACTGGCTGCAAAAGCATGTCTGAATTGTTCGAATTGGGGGGTATTTTGCTTAGGAGAGTAGTTTTGTTGCAAAGGGAGGTTGTGTTCTTATAACCCGACAGTTTAATCAGCGCACCTATTTTTACGCTGGCCCCGAACCCATTATTTTTTAGAGCCCATTGCCTTAACCACGCGCTCCCTAGCAATTTCCAGCGCAGCTTCCCGCGCCGTTAGCTTCTTTTCCTTTGCAAGCTTCAGGACAAGGAGCGTGTTCTTCTTGATCTTTTCCTCGACAATCTTGAACATCTGCTCCGGGGAGCCGCCAATGGTTTCAACATAGGAGCTGATGACCCCGCCCGCATTCGCAACGAAATCGGGGATCATCCTTATGCCCCTCTTTTCGAGCTCGGCTTCCACCCTTTCGGATATTGGAATGTTCGCGGCCTGAACAATCAATTTGGCCTTGACACCTGCCTTGTTAGAATCGTTGATGACGTCGGGACGCGCACCGGGCACCAGCACATCAACCGGAAGGGAAAAAAGCTCCTCTACTTTCAGCACCTTTCCGGGCTTGTAATTGATGATTGAGCCTTTTTTTTTCTTAACGGTCTCGAGAACTTTCACATCGAGGCCCATCTCATTGTAGATTGTGCCTTTCGAATCTGATACCGCAACTATTTTGACCCCTTTCTGGGCAAGGTGCCTTGCGGTAAAGACGCCCACATTGCCAAAGCCCTCTATTGCAACTTTTGCCTTATCACGCTCCCAGTTGTAGAAATCCAGGGCGACAAGAGTCGAATGGGCAACGCCAAAGCCGGTGCTGCCAAGCTCGTGCGGCAGCCCTCCAACGGATGCGGGCTTGCCGGTGGATGCCTTTAGGGTCCCAACTGCCTCCGCAAAAATCTTCATTTCATTCTCGGCAGTGTTCATGTCAGGGCCCGCAATGTACTTTCCGGGAATGAGCGGGCGGAGCTTTTCCCCAAATGCCTTCATGTAGGCGGCCTTGTTGATTTTCTTAGGGTCCGCCCTGATGCCCGCCTTTGCCCCGCCAAAGGGGATGTCGGCAAGCGCGTTCTTCCAGGTCATGGCGCGTGCGAGCCTGTACACCTCATGCACGGATACATCGGGAACGAGCCGGATGCCTCCCTTGCCCGGCCCCCTTGCAGTATTGTCAATTACCAGCACGCCCTCCATGCCGGTCTTGGGATCGTAAACGTTCACAACGTATTCGGGACCGAACTCGTCTGCCTGGATTTTTTCGGAACTTAGCATATGTACACCCCTAATGGAAAAATTATGGAATGGATTGCGCGCGGTGGTTTAAATTTCTATCTGAAGTGCATCAATGAAAACTGCGGCAAATTCCCGCCGCCTTTCCTGCGTCCTTGGGGGAGGTTGCAATGATCAGCCCCGAGGCCTTCCGTTCCCTGGATACTGCTCCAGCAAGGATTGATTCCGATGGCAGAGGAATGATGGAGCCATCCGCCCTTAGGACTTCGAGCCCAATTGTGCCCATGTGCTGCTTAGGCATGCTCACAATAAAATCCGAAAAGGGAAGTTCCTCGGAGAGGGCATCCTCTATCCTTTTTTTCGCGGATTCCTCGGTCCCCTTGAAGGAGAAGCTTTGGGATTCATATGCCACCTTGTAAAGCTTTCGGCGCTGGATCATTGAAATGAGCGGCTCATCCTTCAGCCCAAGCAGCACGGCTTCGTCGGTTCCGTTGATGAGTTCTTGGATGGAAAGCCGTCCGTCCTGCAAGGAAAGATCCAGCGCCTTTTCAAGCATGGAGGTTGCAATGCGGACCGCATGATGGTTGTAAACAGCATTGAACATCAGGTATCGCGAGACGAGCAGGGATTCGGCGGCCAAAAGGCCCTTTTCCTGCAGGACGAGCCTGCCGGCCTTGAAGGAAAGCGAGAGGAGGAGGCGCTGCGCATCGATTATGGAATAGCCAACGCCCGTGAAATAAGCGTCCCTTAGGAGGTAATCCATACGGTCGGTTCCCAAATCGGAGGAGATGATTTTGCCCCCGGCGCCCTTGTATGCTTTCAGGACATCCTTGGGAGAAATGCCGTGCCGTTCCAAGACGGCTGCAATTTCCCCGGAGAGGATTTTTTGCGCGCCTATCTGTTCATGGTCCTTGCCGGTTTCCCGCATTATGAGGCCCTCTGGCAAGTGCGAAAATGCGAAGTGGCCAACATCATGCAAGAGGGCCGAAATGCGCAGCTTTTGGCGCTCCCCTTCTTCCTTAATCAGCCTATCTGAAAGCATTTTTGTCAGATGGAAGGTGCCAAGGGAATGCTCGAAACGCGTATGGTGAGCGGAAGGATAGACAAGGTAGGCAAGCGAGAGCTGCTTTATGAGCCTTAGGCGCTGCATTTCAGGCGTATCTACGAGGGCGATTTCCAAATCGTTGAGCTCAATGTCCTCGTGGATTGCATCGCGTATGATTTTCATTTTTCTGGCCCAACTAAGTTAAGCAAAATAATATGCACGGGAAGTATAAAATGCAGTTTGTTTGGGGAAAGCGGAAATAATGGATTTGGAGCAATGGTTCATTAAGTGAAACGGAATCTACACTTCCTCCCCAATAATCAAAATTCATTCCAGCAAAACCGCGCCCTCCCGCTCAAGGCAAGATGCCGCCGCCTCATCGGCAGGTCCCCAGTCGATTAGCACCTTTGTCCCGATGTTTTTGAGCCTTAGCTGGGATGCAAGGTCCTCGGCCTCCTTGAGCGTTTTTTTTAGGTGCAAATCCAGCTCGGAGGCAAGCTTATCCTTCCCTATGGAAATCAGGATGGTAAGGGAATCCCCGGGGGAAAGCCGCGATGCCGCAGGGGAGTTAAGGGAGCCGTTTTGGGAGAGGAGCAAATAATTCATGGGTGGCACACCGGTATTGGGCTATTTTATTGCCTTGAATACGCCCCTGCGTTTTTCAATGACCTCGCCGGCCTCCTTCATGACCTGGAGGCACGCATTGCATCCGGCTTCCTCCATCTTGGTTGCAAGGGAAATGTCTCGCAACGCAAGCTCGCGG
>JBDRDM010000012.1:0-4680 GCA_043820675.1 Microcaldota archaeon | reverse complement strand
GGGGATTGGCGGCCCAAGGCCAATAGACGGCAATAAATAGCCCCCTTCCCCAAAAAATCATAAAGATGCAGGGGTTCCAGAGCCTGGTCAAATGGGCGGGACTTAAGAAAGCTCTTTTCTTGAAAAGAAAAGACCTTTAGGAGAAAAGAAGCCTTCGCGCAAAATACAAGGATTTTTCGCTGCGGCGTGTTTTATGAAATCCCGTGCTGTAGAGCTTCGTGGGTTCAAATCCCTCCCCCTGCATGCCCTTACATTTATTCCTTTGTGTCCTATTGGGCATGAAAACGTCCCATAGGTTAGAATCAGGGCGCATACAGCTAACCGACTTCCGACGCACTAATCCTGATTTTTATGCCCGTACCCGCTGGACTGAACCTGCTTTAATCTATTAAAAGTCTGCCCCATTTGGAGGATGACGAATTGTGGAGTCAAAAAGGTTAAAACGGTAGTCAAACAGAACAACGGTATGCCACATACTCCAGAGTGGATGGCTCAAATATTAGAGAGGCACCCTACTCGAAATTATAGAATTCCAAATGTGCGGGTAATTAGTCGGCGAATTCCAGACTCAATTTTGCTTGCCGAAGAAGGCGCCCATTTACAAGAGCTTTTCCGGCATCTGCCCGAAGCACATTCTAAACTGGAGGCACTGAGACAGGCCATTGAAAAAGCGCGGCCAAAAGGCCCTCCGTATGCCCGGGAAGGGAATTTTGCAGAGCATGCGCGGGCAAGGCGTGCTTGGGCAGACCATTTGCGGGCATTACTTGTCCAGCATCCTCAGGTCAGGCAAAGATTCATAAGCTATCTTGAAAGCCGTCGTTCGGAGGCTACAGCCCAAGTAACTTGGGCAGGAAGACACCGGGAAACGGACGAAACCTTGCGCACGCTTTTTTACCGGCTTAATTTTCAGCCATCCAGTTTTTTGGAAGTAGGGGCTGCATTTCATTCCCGAAGTGATATTGAGCCTAGATTACCAGATGATCTCGCCCCAGTCTATGAGGCAAAACAATTCTTTGATGAACAAGGATTTCCGATGAAATATACTGCGGCAGACATTGTCCCAATCAGCAAAGACGAGCAACAGCGGCATATCAAACGCGGAGTTTTTCCAATAACATGGGATTATCGGCGAAGACCGTTATACCGAGCACAGGGAAAAGTAAAACAATTTAGCGTTATTAGAATGGCTAACGTGTCGAGACACCAAACACGCGAGGAATTTAGGCGTACACTCCGGGTTCTTCTTCAGTCGCTTGAACCTAACGGAATACTCGTAATAAAAAATCAGGGCGAAGGCCTCAAGCATGCGTTCTACAAAGACGAAGTTTATTATCAAAAAGTGAAACACCGGACTTGGAAATTATCTAGAGTGCAGCCTACCTGATTCAGACCCATGAGCATATTTATTTCAATGTGCCCAATTGGACGCGAAAACGTTCAAGACCAGTCTGCACCAAGACCACATCTCGTGGCTCTCCCCCTGCACTTATTATTAATATTGAAATGCCCGAATCCTAATTGAAAGAAATATGGCATTCAGAAAGAAGATCCAGCCTAAGGGGGATGAGCCCATATACATAAACATTCCATCGGTCAGATCCAGCATAACTCCCTGCCTTGCGAAATGGTTTGTCCATGCAATAGAAGCAAAGGCTGGAAATGGGATTATTCCCGTAATTGATGAAGTGGCAAAGAGCGGTATCGAGGAAAGTCTCCGAAAAGGTATTATAAGGATAAAATCCGCCCTGGAAGCAAGAAGGCTGGTTCGGTCATCTCCACTCTCGAGGGATATCCATTTCGTCGTCGTAGATAATGCTTCATACCATTGGGAAAAACCAATCAAGGAACTGCACACCCCCCATGCAATCGAATTTGCAAGGCTCCTTAACCGGATCGGTAACAAATACGGGGTTTTCGTCCACTACATAACAAGGAACGAAATGGAGACAATTCATCCTTCGGATGAAGAGATCATTTCGAGGGAGCATCCCCTGTTCCATTCATCAATAACCTTCGGAGGACTCCCGATGATCAAAACAAGCCCGGGAGCCGCAAGCAACATCGGCTTGGCATACATTCGCGGAATCCATTTCAGGCACTATTCGGGAAATGCGCTATTCATAAGGCGGGGCGACGACATGTTCCCGACTGTAAGACGGGTAAAATGGGAAACCGAAACGCGCGAATTCAGAAACTTTTTCCACGATATGGAAAGTATGCTTGCCGGAAATGTTAACCACCGTTTGAAGAAGGAAGGATATGGCCAATATGGGGGATACGATGATTCGCGCGGGGTTAGGGTACGGAAAAGGCCGCTTCTGGCCACTGGCGTAAGGCTCGGTGACCCCAAAAAATTGACGTTCTATTCCACAAGAAAGAATGAGGATATGTTCTATATGTATCCGGGAAGCAGGCACTATCCAACCCCCAGCTACTTGGTACATGCCGGAAAGCATAGCACTTGGGACAGAACCGAATATAATTCCAGAACAGATTTTGGAAAATTCGGGGGCTACAAGACACTTGTAGAACAGGCGCCTTCGGAATTTGTCGGCATGGTCCTGAAGAATTCGAGGGTTAGGATGGTGGAAGGCAGAAAATAAGGAAATAACTCACAGAACCATAGGATTCACACATTCATTTCCACCGGTTTCCGAGGGTTTTTTTTAGCACGAACACAGAAGGATAACTGGGCTTTCCTTCCCGAACTTATAACCAAATCAGATTCTTGCAAACGGATTTTCCTTTTTAGGCAGGTTGCCAGAATACATGGCATGCCCCGAAATATGCGCCGATATGTCGACTAGTGTTTTTACCAGGATAAGCGGAATGCCCAGCAGGAGCAGTGCGGATTTGCCAAAAACGAGGATCAGGGGAAGGATGAGGGCTGTTAGGAATCCGCAAACCATTAAAGTAAGGTGCATGACAAAGATCCTCGAATATGGCGCCGCCACCTCGGCCATGGCAGTAGTTTTTTCATTCTCCTGCTTCCCCAAATAATTGCTCTTGAAAGATATCCCGTGGCTGATAAGAAGGGCTATTACGAATACACCCACACCAATCAACCTCCCACCGATTGCATCAAATGTTGCCTGCGAAATGCCAGTTGTTGGCATCGACATGAACAGGATAAAAAGTAAGATAAACGCCAGGTGGACGATCATGAATATCCCGAAATGGAACGGGAAGAAAATCACGAAAAAAAGCTTCACCGGCAAATTCCCGGGCGCATAAAGCGTCCGTAGCATTGCATATAAGCCAATAACCCCGCTTTCCGCCCAGTAGCCAAGCAGCAGGGTGCCAAGGTCCCATCCAAAAAATGCCATGCCGATCAATGGAACCATATTGGCAAGAATCAGGGCCTTTATGGGTGCATCAAACGATAAGGGATTGCTTAGGTCCGGAAGGGAAATAGGAAATTTCATGAATAGTACGTTAGATGCATCAATTATAAATAGTGCCTCCCTAATCCTATTTTCTTGAGGGGTAAAATGGAATACGAAAAGATGCTGGATTCGGTCCTAACGAGCCTGCCCAAAAAAAAGGAGAGTGGCGAGAGATTCGAGATACCTACTGCCGATGCGACCATGCAGGGAACTAAAACGTTCATTAAGAATTTCGATGCGATCTGCTCTAAAATTCGGCGAAGCCCCGGGGAGGTTTCAAAATTCCTCTTCAGGGAGCTTGCAATACCGGGGAAGCGCGATCAAGCGGGGCTATTGCTGCACGGAAAAATCAGCCTCAGGCTCATAAATGAAAAAATCGCGCTCTACACCCAAACGCACGTCCTTTGCAAGGAATGCAAAAAACCCGATACGCATATAGAGCACCACGGCCGGGGCCCGAAGATATTGATCTGCGAGGCATGCGGCGCTAGGAGCTCCGTATTGGAATGATAAAATGAGGATTGATTGATTATGGCATACAAGCACGCACCAAACACGGAAATGCACCTGCGCCTCCCAAGGAAGGGCGAAATATTTGGGATCGTCAAGGAAATGCACGGCGGATCCAGGATGACTGTTGAATGCGCCGATGGCAAGGAACGCCTTTGCAGGATACCCGGAAAGATAAAGAACAGGGTCTGGGTCAGGCCCAACGATGTTGTTCTCGTTCTTCCCTGGACCGTGGAAAGCGATTCGCGGGGCGATATTGCATACAGGTACATCCGGCCGCAGGTCGAATTATTGCAAAGGAAGGGCATCATCAAGCCAAGATGAGCAATCGGCGGCAATTTGTTTTTATACCACCCGTGCCTACTCTAATCCATGCGCAAATCGGCAAAATTTCCGGCGCTCCTTGCACTATTGGCCTTGCTTGCACTGCCATTGGCGGGGGCCGAGGGTATCGAATGCAGCTTCAACCCGCAGGCATACCAGTCATTGGCCAAACATGAAGTAAACTTAACAATAATTGTTACATACCTCGAGAACGATGCGACTTCTGCCAAAGTCGACTGCGGAAACGGCCTTGCACCAATTGCGATCGAATTGCCTGCAATTTACCAGGACGCACCCTCCAGCCACTACAATATCGCCTGCTTTTATGGAGAACCAGGCCTCTTCAACGCAACCGGGATAATTGCGGATGCGCAGGGTAATGAAAAGGCCTGCAGCAACAACGCAACAATCAATGTTTCAAACGTCAACGATTCCATCGCCCCCTCCAAACCCATAATTT
>JBDRDM010000011.1:0-4107 GCA_043820675.1 Microcaldota archaeon | reverse complement strand
GAGAAAATCGACACCGGGGAGCTCAAGGGAAAAGCGAAGAAAACCGAGGAAGTCATCCGAAAAATCGAGCAGCAGGCCGTTAGGGAAAACGAGCGCGGCATTGGCATGACCGATATGCAAAAGCGCAACCCCCAAAGCTACATCCATTAGGACTTTAGGGATTGAAGGCTGCTTGGGGAATTGCCAACTTAACATTAAAAAATATTCTTTGCACTTATTGCTAAAATCCGTCCATATTGGAAAACTTTTTTCCGCTTGGACGATTACATGCACCCTATCGGGTATTCCGGATAAATCCCCATGACCAATTGAGCCCATCACCCCCTAGGCACTTTCTTCATCAGGCGTCTTTTTCTTCTGGAGGGCGCTCCACAAATCATCAAGCTCGGGATTCGCATCATTTTTTTTGGTAATTTTTGGGATCGCCTCCAACTTCTTTGCCCCATCCCCAGATTCCAGCCCATCCTCCGGGGGCTTGCCTTCGGGAGGGGCCTTCTTCCCATGCTTTTGCCTCCATTCACTTAGCCTTGCAGTTGCCTGCGCCTTCTTCTCCTCGAGGTTCTTTACGGCGATGCTGTACTCATTATTGCTGACGACCCCTTTCATGAACTTCAGCTTCAAATCCTCCTGCGCCCTTGGGATGGAATATTTCAGGAATTCCTCAAGCCTAGGGCCGCGCCTGCGCTCCTTCCTCTTATGGTACATCATGCTGCCTATTGCAAAGGCGATGAGGAACAATGAAAGCGCGACGCTGAAGTGGAAAATCAGATCCTTTTCGGTGTCTTTTACGATGAGCCTGCGGATTATCGCCTCCTTGCCGGGCTCCAGCTCAACTGTCAGGGCGCCGCCCTCCCCCAAGGAGTTCTTGAGGTAGATGGTGTATTTGCCGCTGACAGGCGGCCTTAACTCGCACTGGAAATTGGCGTTGCTCCCACGGTATCCGGGTTCGCAAGTGCAAATCCCGTTATCCGATGTTGGCGTCTTGCACACCGGCTGGCCGATAAGATCCGCCTTGCTGTCAGTTACCACGTAAATGCGCACAAGGTCGGTTTCACGTATGATTTCGGGCTCGGTAATGAAGGCAACCGGCCCTATTGCGTTTTCGGACCCGAGATTTGATTCGTTGGTAATTTCCCCATCGCCAGCCGAGGAAAAATTATATGCGCCTATTGGTTTTGGCTCCCTCGAAGGTTCAGGCGGCTTGTTTGCCTGGATTGCTCCGGAATTGCAAGACGAGGCATCCTCACTCCATTGGAATGCTGTACCGGCCCGGATGCAGGCGTAGGTTTTGCCTGCGCAGGGCGCGGGTGATTTCTGGCAAAGGAAGTTCTGGTTGCAGGGGAATTCCGTATATGCGCATTCGCCATTCAAGGGTTCCGTTGCGCCCTCAATGCAAACCGGATTGATCCTCAATAATTCCTTCGTGCAGATATGGGATTCGCATTTCCCGGGGTCCGCAATTCCAACGCACCCGCCGTAGCTAGCATCGCATGAAGCCAGCATGCAGCCCTTCGCAAGCGCTGCGCACTCGATCCTCTCCGAAACAACGCAGGCGCCGATTGAATCCTCCTTCTTTTTGATAAAGGTTAAGCCATCGCACTCGTTTTCCTGCATGCAGGCGGCTAGCGCATCCCCGGATGTGGTGAATTCATGGTAGCCGGTTCCCGTGGGGGAGGAAACGCATTCCTCGGAGCCCGGATAGGGCACGCAGCTTTGGACACGGTAGAAATATTTCGTTGCCGGAATAAGGCCGGTAAGGGTCAGGGAATGCACCTTCAAATTTGCCTTATCTTCCATGTGGCCGTTAACCGGCTTGTCGAATTTGTCCAAATAATAATAATCCACCCTCCCCGAGGAACTGAGATCCGTTTCCCAGGCGATGAGTGCTGATTGCGCCCTTGCGGTTATTGACGGCAAGGAGAGGATGACCGGGCGCGGATTCCCCTTGATGATTTGTACGTCGTGATCGAACCGGTTGTTCGTTGGGTTGCTATCGGGGCTGGTTGGGGAGATTATTGCTATTAAGGTATAGCCTCCGAGTTCCAATTTGCTGGTATCCCAAGTGACATATTCGGTTTTCGTGCCGGAGAACGTGACGTACCTCCCGCTTAGAATGGAAGTTTCGGAAGTGCTCCGGCGGTATTTGAGCGAAAGGCTAACCGTGACGCCAGTTCCATCCGTGCTTAAAATAACGGGGACGCGCGTATCCACGCCCTGGCTGAATTGCCCCCCCTCCACCCTGACGGAGGAATCGGCAACGGGATTTGTCGTTATGGGCGGCGTTGGGGAGGGGGAAGGGATTTGGGCGCTGAGGTTGGTTTGCAGCGTCATGAAGGAGCCGGAAGTGGAGTTGCATGAGGCCGAATCACAAACCGAAATATTGTAGTAATAAAGGGTGTTATTCTCAAGGCCTTCCACTATGGGAATTTGCGGGGGGGAAAAATACTGAAGGGAGGTTCTCGTCTCCGAGTAAATGGGCGTTCCGGCCGGAGCATTCAAAACTTCGAGAGTGCCATCATAATAAAACTGCGAAACCTCCCCGGTTGAAGTCCTGGCCTCCCAGGAGATGGATGCGGAATCGTTTGTCGGGATGATTTGGAGGTTTGTGATACGGGGTGGTTTTGGAGGAGACTGAACAATAATATCAACATAATATTGCGATGAAATTCCAGGAACGCTACATTTCGCATTATCCCCTGCTTCTGGCCAATCAAGAGGCAGTATTATCGACTTAAAAGAACTCGAGGGAATTTGAAAATTATTGCATGAGGCATTAAAATATCGAACAACATTATCGCATATGAGGTTTAACGAATATGATGAAGTCGGGGATGATTCTTGGTCACAAAAAAATAAATAATTATGTTGACCTGCAAAATAACTATTGTCGCACTGAATAGTATAGGTAACGTTAAAAGTCACATGATCTCCCATATTACCCACAAGTTGCAATTCGTCACTTGAGTATAAACAAGAATATAGAATTGCGGATGCAGTGTTTAACACTATTAACAAAAAAACAAGGAGATTTCCTATCGTTCTTAAAACGTGATTGGTCATATTTTAATGGTAATTTGGCGGCATATATTAACGTTGGTTATTACGGCAAATAACGAATAGATAAGCCTAATAAGGAGGGAATTGCATATTTTATATAGAATGAAGGTGGTGCAGAAAATGAAAATTAAACCGATCATTACAGCTATGTTAGCTATCATATTAGTAGTGACTTCGACAATTAGCGCAGCGAGCATTCAATTAAAACTAGATACAAGTCCTATTTACCAGCTTACAAGCCCACAAGCAATAGACCAGCAATTCCATTCTGTCGACGAAGGTCAAACTTTATCGTTCACAGAAACCTTTGGCGCATTCAATGGACACACATACGGAATTACGACGGATAGATACGTCTTGTTCGGAAATCCTATTTGGATATCTCAGGAAGATATTTCCTCCTCAATTCCAGGAGCCATCATGAATTGGGATTACAAGATTGCGCAACCCGCAGTATCGACATTTACCTGGACGCCCACATTTTGCCAAGCAAGACCAATGGATTACTCATTCAGAGTACTAAGGTATATGGATGTAAACCCATATACTAATCCAAATAGTTCCACTCACTCCAATTTGACTAACATCACCGTCAACAACATCAACCGCAATCCAAACATAAACACATACCTTGCACCCACATATTACATAGCTCTTGGGAATTCGAAAGCCTTCCCCATCAGCGCTACCGATCCGGATTATGTGGAATGCAACGAGACAACATATATCAATATGAGCCATTCATTCACCTTTGCCCTATCTGCACCTTCGGCAAACTTCGTACAATCCGAAAGCGGCCAAGCAACCGTAACAATCTCAACAACCCAAAATACACTCCCAGGCACATACACCCTATTCGTTTATGCAAACGACGGCCAGGGAGAGACCATGAAGAGCACTAACATCGTAGTCTACCAGCCAACCTACTCCAGCAGGCCAACTTGCATCTACGACAAGCGCACGAGAACGTACAGGTGCATGTAAGGCCTCTTTTTCTGTTTTTTTAGGCTAGCGCAGCGGCTGTAAAGTTTAAGATAGAGGTTTAAATCA
>JBDRDM010000010.1:0-6675 GCA_043820675.1 Microcaldota archaeon | reverse complement strand
GCGCGGTGCGAAAACGGGAATTTCAAGGGAGAGCAGCTCGTCGGCAACCCCGATTGCTATTGCATAATCCGGGGAAATTACCGCAAGATCGGGCTTTACTTTTGAGGCGAACTCCTTGATGGAATTGAAATCATCGACCTTCCCAAGCTTATGCTCTTTAGAACGCCGGATCACGGCCGGGTTCGCGCTTTGCATGAACGAATACAAGTCGGTATCAAGGCTCTCGCCTATTGCTTCCGCAAGGCAATCGGCCCTGGCAGTGCTGCCTAAAGCTACAAGAAGAACTTTCCTCATTTTCCCACCCAGATAATAAGCAACTAAGGTTTATAAGGAAAATTATTTGCGTAGCGCGTTACACTATGTCGCGGTTTCCGAATTTCTTGCTTCCGAAATTGCCCCGGGTCGTTTCGAGCTCATCCACCTTTTCCCCAACATCACGCCGGAGCTCTTTTAGCTTTTGCTCGAAATCCCGCTGCTGGTCGCGCAGGCCCTTCTCGTAGTCCGCAATATGGTGCTCAAGCTTGATTAGGGACATGTCGAATACTATCAGTTTCTCGTTAACGGACTTTTGGAGGTTGGAAAGATCGGTCTTGGAGATCGCATTCGAGGAATGAGTCTTGAGGGAATAGACCTCCTTGATAAGGTCCCGAACAACTGCCGTATTGTCGGCAACATCGCTAACGGCAGAGTCCAGCTTGCGCTCTGATTTTTGCAGGTATTCGGATGTCTTGGTTTCCAGCGACTTAAGACGCTTATCCGCATCATCGGCGGATTTCCCTAATAATTTGGAAGTGTCATCAAAGCCTTCCAGTTTCTTGGCACTGCCCTCGGCCTGCAGTTCGGATGCCTTGAGCCTTTTCTCAAGGGCAATATTTGCCTCCTGCAAATCCCCGGCCTGCTTTTCAAGATCCTTGATTGCTTTTGGGGCCTTTTCAATCTCAGTAAAGGAGGATTGAAGCGCAAGGAAGCTCTTTGCCATTGCGGCTGTTTCCTTCCGGGCCTTTTCAACATCCGTTTTTATTAGCGAAACTTGAATGGATGTTTTCTCGGCCTCACCTACCCTATCCTCCAGCGCCTCCATCAGCGCAGGCTGCTTTTCAAGCAGGGAGATGCGCTGCTCGAAATCCTTCTTGAACTTGAGGCTTTCGGCCATGATCGATTTTTGGAGCTCTGTGCGCATTGCCGATATCCTCTCGGCAGCCTGCTCGGCGGAGGTGATCTTGCCCAGGATTTCAGTTTTTGCCTCCGAGATTTCGGAAGCGACATCCTTCATGACATCCTCCCTAAGCATCCCCGATTTCGCAACCGCCTTGTCGACCTCGATTATCTTGGAATCGAGCGATTCACCGTATTCCTTGAGCTCGTTTTTCAATTTCAGGAAATCGGACTTGCTTGCAGAGCCGTCCACCTTCACCTTGAAGACGTTGAAATCCTTCATTATATCCTTGAATTCGGAATCGAGATCCTTCATGCGGTCGAAAACTTTTTGGTATTCGTAGAAATGCTGCTGGAATTCCGCATAGATCGCCTCAATCTTGTCGGCTCTTATCTCCATCTTCGATTGCACCTGCAATGCCGTCGAGAGCTCCGCCTTTACCTCCTCGTTGAGCTTAAGCATGGTTTCGGAGCCCCGGATAACTTCGGTTCGTGCACGCAAATCCTTGATTTCGTCGACGATTTTTTGCTGCATCGCGGAGAATTTCTCCTCCATGCCCTTTGCGGCCTCGATGCGCGCCTCGAGCTTTTTCACCTCGGCCATCAGCTTTTCGGGCTGCACCATCTGGATGAGCCCGATGGCCTTTTCCGCCTGCACCTTGATCGTCGCGCCGTCACGCTCAGAATCCAGGACGGTTGCGCGCATCTCGCCAATCTGCTCGGAAAATTTTTCGAAGCGCTCGTCCGTCACCTGCTTGTTTTGCTTCATGAGCTCTATTTGGACCTTGAGCAACTCGACGTCCCGCTCCAGCTGGATTACCGTGCGGTCAGTACCCTGGGAGCGGTTTTTTGAGGCACTATCCTCCTCGTTTTGGCGGCGCGCCTCCTCCTCGTATTTTTCCTCGGAGGATTTCATCATCAGATCCTCCCTTGCCTGGAGCTCCTCTTCGGTGGGCTGTTTTTTCATCACGCCGTCAAGTATTCCCATGGGATCAACTCAGGAATGAATGCGGCATTTCTAATGATGCGCCAGTAAACAGGGCCCTTCCAATTTCAGCAGTATTGTTGGCGGATGATTGGTTCTTGCATATCCGAATATCGCCGTATGATGAAGCCATATCAAACCACGTCCTTTTTGCCTTCGCTTTTGCCGCTTTCTTTTTCCTGGTCGCCAGAGGCGTCCTTGCCGGCATCCGGCGCTTTTTCGCCTTCATCAATGGGCTTATTTCCAGCCGCGTCGCGTTTTAGGGGGATGGACTGCGCCGCATCAGGCCCAGAGCCGCTCTCCTTCAAAGAGCCTATCCCGAGGTCACTAAAATCAATTTTCCGCTCGGGCCTTCCGGATGATTTCTTTTTCATCGAAGCGATTTTCTGCTCGAGGGAATCGATGTATATTTCAACTATATTGAACGCGCCCTTCTTAACCTTATCCCTCGCGAGGTTGATTTCGAGCTCCAAATCAAGGACGTCCACGCCCTGCATGCGCAGCTTTTCCATCTCGGCCTCGATCTTCTCAACACGGTCGTTGTAGGTCTCGTATTGCGAAAGCTCCGTATCGGAAAGCCGTACGACATTATGGAGGAGCGGCCTGAACGTCACGAAATATGGCTGGCCGTTGTTGTATTCAGAATTTTGGACCATGCCCGAGCCGATGCTCTCCTTCACTATTGAGCGCGCCGCATCCTCCCCGTATTTGAGCTTGAGGCGCTCAAGGTCGCCTTCGTATTTTGTGCGCATTTGGATTTCGGTGCCGATGTTCGCCTTGATCTCGCCAACGAAATCCGAAAGCACCTGCGAGATGAGCACCATGCCTACGCCCCATTTGCGGAATTCGCGTGCGCCCCTCTCAATTTGCACAAAGCCCTCGCCCCTTCCGCCGAACTTGGTAAGGAGGCGGTGGACCTCGTCATAAACCAGCAGGAGGCGCAGCTGCGGGGATTCCACAAGGCCTGTTGCAAAGACCTGTTTTATCGTATTTGCAATGAACGTTTCGTGATCGGCAAGCGAGAGCTTGTTCATTGCAAAAACCGTGATTTCGCCGGGCTTCATGAGCTTTTTAATGTCCAGGGGCATGTTGGGATCGCGGACAACATAGATGTTGCCCTTGAAGGCCCGCGCCTCGTCGGGGTTCATCCCAAAGGCCCTGAAATGGCCGAGCATTTCCCGGTTCTTTTGGGGCCGCAAAAAGCCGGTCCATTGGGCGGTGGGGTCGAAAACCAAAACAGAGGTGTTCTTTTGCAGGGCCTCCTCGATAATTACCTGGGCGCCCACGGTCTTTCCGGATCCCGTTGCACCCGCAATGAGGGTGTGCGTCTGGAGCTTGTCCATGGAAACAAATGCCCTGACCTTTGATTCGGCGATGATGCCTATAAAGCCCGACCTGCTTCCCGGCTCGGGGAGCTTCGTGAAATCGATTTTTGCAATGTAGCGCCTCCTTTTTTGGGCTATTTGGTATTGGCGGTAGTAGGTAAGGCCAAATGCGATAAGGATCATGAGAAGCGGAAGGAGCTGCCATAAGGAGAGCGTCCCGAAAAGCTTGCTGCTCCAAACCGAGGCCTGCACCCTGAAGTAGGAAATCGCGGATACCTCGCGCTGCTTGGATCCGGCAACCGTGTAGAGCAGGATTCCCCTGACAACGAACCTGCCATTACGGGTATCCGGGGGTATCTTGATTGCCTTGATGCTGTTGAAAGTGGTTTGCAGGGATATGGATTCGGGGCTGGTGCGTGCGAGAATTTCATCGGTGACCGGATCCACCAATTCCAATGTGATCTCGCCGTTGATGTTGCGGGGCTCCCCGAGATTGAAGAGGTTTATTTCGATGCGCAGCGTTTCGCCCGGGTCGAGCGTATCAACAAGGGGCTGGAGGCGGATATCGAGAAGGCGGTCCTCCCTTTTTTCCAGGACCCGTACAACGACCGGGATCGTTATCTTCCCGACTTCGTTTGCAAGCTGCAGTTCGCCATAGAAATTACCCGGCCGAGTTCCTTCCTGAACCGATGCGAATACCAGGAAATCCGCCTCATGGAGCTTCCCAAGCTTGATTTCCTTAACGCCAAGAGTGACAAACGAGCGGATGCCGCCTGTCAGGGCGAGGTTTATGATGGAAGTTATGTTGAGGGAGTTTTTCACGTGGACGGAGGTTTGCGTGCTCTCGCCGGGGTAGAGCTCGAAGGTGAGGCTTTGAACACCGGGCTCAAGGCCGATGCCTTCGGTCTTGTTTTGCTTGAGGAGATTCTTGAGCTCCTCAATTTGCCTCGTGATGTTTTCCTGGGGGGCCGGAACCGGAGTGGGGGTTGCCGTTGGCGGATTTGAATAGCCCCCTCCGCCGGATGAGCCCCCGCCTACTGATGGAGGAATGATGATTGTTGTTGGAGTGGGGGTTGCCACGGTGTATTGCACCAGCGCGAATGCCGATACGTTATCTGAGAATGAGCTGAAATTCGCGGTGATGATGTTTGAGATGGTATTAGTTGAGCTGTTGACCTGGCCCCATGGGGAAACGCACGCGCGCGTAGAGTAGGTGTAATTCGAGCATTGGTAAACCTGCAGGATGGTCTCGTCGGTAATGCTGGCAAGCAGGGGCGAATAATCGATGATCAGGGTGCCGTTGGAGGGCATCTGCGTAATTACCGCAAAACCGGCCTTTGCGCCAAGGATTTGCGAGGAGATATCCGAGCCCGTGAAATTGTCAATGGAGATGAAGCTCTGGTTTATGCTAAGGAAGTCCACGGAGGCGACGGTTATGTTGTAGTAGTGGAATTTCAAAGTGAGCTCGTACCATTTCGCCCTGAGGGATTTGTTATAATAGCCGGAATTGTTGGTGCTGAAATTCTCGAGGTTGGATTCGGAAGTGTTGCGCACGCTGAAATTGACGAATATGTCATTCCCCTCCAAGTTGAGTATGGAGCCGTTGAAGAGCCTTGTTAGGTACATCTCAAAGCCGCCAGTTAGGGAGGAGTTGGAATTGCCGGTCGTGTCATTTGCTATGTATGTGATCGTATAGAATCCCACAGCCGTGAAATTGAACGAGCCGTTGAAGAGCTGGAATGCGGGAAGATATGGGAGTGAAATATTCGAAACCGTTCCGTTTGGGTATGTTACCTGGGCGGTAACATTTGCTAATTGGTAGTTGTCGGTCGCATTCACGGTAAGCGTTACGTTGCCGTAAAGTTCCGAATCGGAGGATTGCTCAGATATGAAAACAGGGGGTGTGATGTCCCTATAGAAAACGGCGGAACCATTCGTAAGATTCTTTGCCAGGTACACAACGCCGTTGGTGAAATTGGCCTTGAGGGTTATGTTGTGCCATCTTCCGTCCGGGACTGCAGGGGCGGTGCAGTTGATGTTGCTGAAATTGCCGGAAGTGGTGTTGCTGAAAACTGTGCAGGGGGTGGAATCAACGAACACGCTCCAGGTAGTATTTTCCGTTTGGTTCTGGGCGGCAAATATCAGCTGGGCGGTGATGTTGATGGGATCGCCCGCCAGAACCTGCAATGGAGCGTTTATTGCAAGGGTGTGCACCTCAACGGTGAATGCATTAAAGGTTACGTTAACGAGCTGCGAGAGGCTGCTGTTGGTTTCGGTGAGGTTCAAAACGCCCATATACTGGTTGTTGTTATCGGGGGTGGTGTAATTGATCTGAACGGAATTGTTTTGCGTTGCGTTGAGATAGGTGCGGTTGCTTGGTAGATTCGAGAAGGCGGTCATGTTGCCGGTTAAGTTGAGGGAGAAATTAAGGCAGGCATCCGCGGTACCAACATGCGTTATTAGTGTTTGCACATCGATCCCGTTTTCGGTGGCGATGCTGTTGATGGTGATGTTGTTGACATTTAACGTCCAGCTGTTGTTGAAGGGGATTGTAAGATTGACTTCGAATTCAGAGGATACGTTGCCGGCTGTAACGTTTACCGTAAAGTTCCTCGCGCCGGAAATCGCGGCGTAATTCACGGAAACATTCGTGGAAACGTTGAGGGACTCGTCAAGGGAGATGCTCCCGGAGGAATGATTGAACTGCACCGTGAAATTATAGGAGGGCGTAAAGAAGGTTATGTTGTAATCGGTGATGTTGTCATTTCCTACCGGGACAACGCTAAACCAAATGGTCTGGTTGAATCCGTGCGGAATTGCAAGGGACATGTTGGAAGCGGTTACCGTGAAATTCGGATTGGAGAGCACCTGAATTGTTAGGTTTGGCCCCCAAATTACCCCAATTGAGCCGTTGGGCTGTGTCCAGGTGGCATTCGGGGTGAAATAATAGGTTCCAAGGGAGCGCGGCGCTATTGTGATGTTGAAGGTGGTGAGGTTGAGGGTGCTGCCGTTGATGAAGGTTATGGTTTGAATCTGTTGGAAGCTCCAATTTACAAGCGTATCGGTGGCATTTGCAAGCCGCGTGAACATCCCGGAAAGGTTGACAGAGTATGCATTCACAGGGCCGGTGTTGTTGACAGAAATGTTGAGGAGGAGAGTAGTGTTGGCGTCCTTGGTTACGCTCGAAACGTTGGAGTTGTTTCCGGAAAG
>JBDRDM010000009.1:0-3489 GCA_043820675.1 Microcaldota archaeon | reverse complement strand
TAGCCATCCGTCAGGAAAAGGGGAACTAGGTTGATTACGGCGAGTGCGAAGTTGATCAGAAGAATGAGGTAGAGCGTGCTTGATATGAATAGCATCGCCGCAACCCCCAAGTCATTCGCGGGGAAATATGTTTCCAGCAATATTCCAAGCTTGCCTTCCTCCCCAAGTGTTATTTCCGGGGTTCCGTAATTTGTTGTTAGGGCGACTACCTCACCTTCCTTTTTGCCATCCATAAGCTTCCTGAACTCATCAAGGCTGCTGAATTTGACGCCATTGACGGCCGTTACGATTTCCCCTTCCCTAAGTATTCCTTTGGATGCGGAATCCGCCCCAAAGCCCGTAACCTTCACCCCTCCGGCAAAACCCATGACCAATGGCGCCCACATGAAAGCAATGATTGCCATGATCACAAAGACCATGAAATTGGAAGTCGTTCCGGCGATGAGTATGCGCCGCTTCTTTTGGATATCGAGCTTTGCAAGCTTTTTTTCATTGGGCTCAACGAATGCACCTATCGGAAGTATCCCAAAGAAGATCGCACCCGAATTCTTAACTTCCAGTTTTTCAACCATCGCCAGCACGCCGTGCGCGATCTCATGGACGGTTGCAGCGATCACGATCGCAATCAATCCCTCCCAAAAGGGCACGGTTATGCCCGGAACAACAAGTGCCGCTCCAGGCGAGGTTCCCGGAACAGTAAGGATGTTCAATGCCTGGATCGCAAGCGCGGAAATGCCAAATGCCAATAAACCGCCAAGCACGCCAATTGCCGGAAGCACGTAATTCTTGAGGTCATCCCCAAAAACGGTCATATTTGAGCCCGCAAGCAATATCCAGAAAATGCCTGCGACGATAAGGAGGTGGGCGAAGAATTTCGGAAGATTCTTCCTGAATATGAGAAAACTATATATCATCCCAAAGCCAAGGCTGAGCCCGAAATCCGCAAGGGCGCGCATCAATTTGGGGTGCTTTG
Organism: Microcaldota archaeon; assembly: GCA_043820675.1. Classification (GTDB taxonomy): domain Archaea; phylum Micrarchaeota; class Micrarchaeia; order Norongarragalinales; family SBBD01; genus JACRGC01. The sequence continues at coordinate 2,516 of JBDRDM010000009.1, read as the reverse complement.
AAAAGTATCTCATTGCCGAAAATCCCTTCTCGCCCCGCAGGATGATGATCCCGTAGTAATTCTCCAGCCTTCCTATGTATGAGATGGTCTTTCCCGCACCGAACAGTATCGCAAGAATCAATGGCGCCTTGACCCAATTGTCGAGCATTGAGGTCGCCGATAGGAAAAATGCGGCCACCCCGATGATTATTGCGATAACAAGAGCGAATTTTTCGATCGTGGAAAGAGGCCGTTTGTCATTTTGGGCCGTTTTTTGGTTTTTTTCAGCTGCCTTTTTCTTCATCTCATGCTACACCTTAATAATTACGAGCAATATTTACCCTAATCCTGGTTGATATGAGGTTTAAGGCCCCAAAGAAGGAAAGTAATCTCTTTTTGACGTTTAAATTCGTTTCGCTATTCTTACTCATCGCGGGAATTGCGTATTTCACCCTCTCATCCACGAAAATTATGCAGTATGTTGCAGCAATTTCCTCCCAATTTGCACTCAAAGCGCTTTATGGCCTGGATTCGAGCATCGCGTTCTCGCAGTTCCCATCCCCCAACCCGGTTATCCTGACCCCCCGCTTAAGCGCGGAAATAGTGGATTTATGCGCGGGCATCCTCGAGCTTGCGGTTCTTGCGGGTATCGTTTTTGCCTCCTTCGAGAAAAAAATGGGTTACCGCATTAAGGGATTCGCGCTAGGCCTTTTGCTGCTCCTTGTTTTCAACGCACTGCGCATTTCAACGACTATCTATTATTTCGACCTCGGGAACCTCGAATGGTCGGCCGCCCTGCATGATTTTCTGTTTCGGCTTTTGCTTATTGTTGTGATTGTTACGTATTATGCGATATGGTATTTCTATGACATTCCGCGAAAAAAAAGAAAAAGAAATCGCAGGCACAAATAGTAGGCGTCCAACAAAAGGCAATAATTCCGGTTTTGCATTTGGGGATCTTACGCTTAAGACTTACTTGGACGTCTATTATCCGCATGAGGATTCATTCCTGCTCTCAAAGGCCGCCTCAGAGCATGCTTTTGGGAAAGTGCTTGATTTGGGCTGCGGCTCCGGCATAGCCGGAATATCCGCGATGCGAAAAAAAGGCGTCAAGTCCGTCACATTTGCCGATATCTCAAATAGTGCGGTAGTAAATGCAAAAGCAAACGTGGAGCGAAACAAGGCGCAGCTTTTTTCAGGAGGCTGCAGGGCACATTTCATCAGAACCGACCTTTTCTCCAATCTTGAAGGCAAAAAGTTTGACACCATGCTCTTCAATCCCCCCTATCTCCCAACTTCGAAAGGCGAAAAGCTCAAGGGCGAAATCAATCGCGCATTCGACGGCGGAAACGATGGCAGAAAAATTATTGATAGATTCTTTTCCCAATTCACAACGCATCTGGAGTCGGGCGGCATTTTGCTCTATCTTGACAGCTCCCTAACCGATTCCGGCAAAACCGAAGTGCTACTTGGGGAAAAAGGCCTTTCATTCGATGAACTCTCCAACCAAAGGTTCTTTTTCGAGGAGCTGCGGGTGCTGAAAATTCGGAAAATCTAAGAGCTGACATATCTATTGCAATGCCTGAACACCATCCTTTCCGATACGATGCAATTTCAGATGGAAATTCCCATCTTCCGAAGCTCCGAAACCACCTGCTCAGGGCTCTTGAAATGGATCGTCCTAATTCCGGCCGCCTTTGCGCCAACGAGGTAATCCTCCCTATCATCGATGAAAATCATGTTCTCCGGCCGGACATTGATCTTCCTCATTACGAAATTGAATATGTCCGGCTTTGGCCCCTTAACTTCCCTTATTTTGCCGGAATAAAAAACAAAATCGAACAGGGTTGCAAACCCGAACCTTGGGGCATAGAACTTATAGAGCTCCGGGTTGAGGTTCGTCAAAAGCGCTACCTTATAGCTGCCCCTAAGCCTCCTTACGAGCTCGCGCATTCCTGGCATATCCGTAAAATCATTCAGGCTTAAGTCCCCTTTCGCCATTACGCCGTGAAAATCGAACACCACTGCCTTGGAGAAAAAATAGCGTTTGTATACTTTGTAAAGCCATGCCCCAAGGAAGTATGCGGAAATCAGCAGGAATACCTTCCCCGCATCGTCCGCTGCGAACTCCGGCAGCGCAAGCACCAGCACTATTGCCAGCCCCAGCCTGAAATACCAGCGTGTCTCGTGGAATTCGATTCTCATGTTGCTCTGAAAATTACTCGGAAACCAACTTAATAAAATGAATCATTTAAGCTTCTGCATAACCTACCTATCGGTTTCTTCTTCCCCTCACAACCTTTTTATTCATCGGAATTACTATCACTTCCATGGGCTTTTTCCGTTGGGACTACTGGACGAAACGGCTGGCACTTGTGATGGCAATCCTTCTTTTATTCTCAGGATGGCTATTTTTGCAAGAGCCGCGCGACTACCTCATCTGGCTGGCACTTTCCTACCTTATTGCGGTTTGGATCCATCCCTATTTCAAGAAATACTTCTTCCGCAAGGCCGTTATCTTCGATTACGTGGGCGTC
>JBDRDM010000008.1:0-6268 GCA_043820675.1 Microcaldota archaeon | reverse complement strand
TAACAAGCCCAATTTCATGGGCGAATTAAGCGATTACGAGATAGTGTTCCCCAGGAGCTTTGCGGACAATGTTGATATGTATTTTGATGCGTGAAAAAAATGGATAGGGTCTTGAAAGCCGCATTCACAATTGCGTTGCTTGCACTTGCCATGCCCATTGCAGCGCAGGATTTGGGGTACGTGCCGGGCCTTACCGACGAGGCTGGCCAGCGTTCTGCCGTATTAGTCAATTCCGTAAGGTGGCAGGATGCTTATCTTGTAAGCATATATGCGAATCTGGAGCAGCTTCCGATGCGATACATCCAAGATCCCTTCCAGACAAGCGATTTCATGAACGAGCTTACAACAAACAAGCTGCAGCGCGTTTACCTTTTCAGCAGGGCGGATAGCGCCGTGCCCTCCCTGACATACATGCTGCATTCCCAGAATCTGGATATCCGGGAAACGGTATTTGAGGACCATCAGGATTTGAGCGCGAAAATGCTTGAGAAGCTGGCCTCAAACAAGGTAATAATCGTAAGGGATGATTTCGCCTTTGATGCGCTTTCCGCAAAGTATCTTTCCATGAAAATGCAAGCGCCGGTCGTGTTTTCCAGGGGGCCGGAGGAAATGGACCAGCGGGTGATGCAAGCACTAAGGGCCGCCAACCCCTCTGAAGTATTTATGGTGGGAAGGGAATCCGCAAAGCTGAATGAAGTGTTATCAGGATTCAATACCGTGAGGCTGCAGGGAAGGGATGAATACGATACGAACAACATAGTAAACGATTACCTGAAGGGGCAGGTGCCTTTTGAGCAAGGAGTGATCACGACCGGAGATATTTACGAGCTGGCACTCATGAATATCAAGGGCCAGCCCCTGTTCCTGGTTCCCGAATTTGGAACCTACTCGCTCCCGAGGACTTCGGGAATCATTACTGATTCGGGCATCAACATACTCCTCGGGGTAGGGAAAACGATCGCGGGGCCCGGCTCTTGGCTCCGGGAGCGCACGGGCGCTAAGGTGATCATCAAATTCGCAACCGTGAAGACCCATTCGCAGGATGAGGGGATGCTCCAAAACGATGTGACTATCGATCTTGACGGATACGATTTGCCAATGCCAAAATACGACGGGAAAATCATCGAAATCGAGCCCGCGTACGCGGAGCCTTTGGGCCCCGCAACGGGAGCGCTTGTGCAAAGCAATAGGCCCGTTGCGCCTCCGGTGGAGTTCCGGAGCTATTTCGAGAATACGGGGAACATCGATTTCCCGGCATACATAATACTTACGATCAACGATGAAGCCGGAAACCTGATTACGACCTTGCAGTCGGATCGGCAGATGGTTTACCCGAATAGGCAAAATATCTTCCGGATAAATTGGCAAAGCCCGCCAGCTGAAGGAAAGTACGCGGTGGAGGGCAGGGTGTTTGGGGACGTATACGATGGCATAAGCCTGCCGGGGAAGAATATCGAATTCGATCTCAGCTGGCTTATCGTGCTGCTTAATTTGCTGCTGCTCCTAATTGCGCTTCTCACGCTTGCGGCCGCAATCTATTCCTCGCACGTGCTAAGCAGGGACATGCGGGCGTTTGGCGTGATTTACAAGAAGAGCCTCGAGCAGTTCGATTCGCTGATGAAGTACGTGGTCAACCTATACCATTTCAGGGGAGGAAGGAAAAGCAAATAGGGATTTGTGGGATTGGGGGAAGGGGAGTAAGCGGCGAATGAAAAATAGCGCTGAATTTCCAGAATTAATGCCATTCCTTTAGGGTGCCGCTTCCGGATCAGATTACCTTGTTACCGCTCGGTTCTTGGAGACCGCTTCGCGCTGCTGCCTTGCGAGCACAAGACTCACAAGCTCGTGCATCTTCTTTTCAAGGTAGTCGTAATCGACCTTGGTATCCAGGGTCGCGTTTATCTCGTCAAGCTTGGGCTTGAGTTTAATGTATTCGTGCTCCAGGGAATCCATCTTATCCCCGAGCTTGCCTACGCTTTCCTTCATAGTACGGTTGAGCTCGCGGAAAAGCATCACGACGCGCGCAACAACGATCACGAACAGGATGATGAGCACGTACGATATGGATGAAAGGGATCCCAAATCCTCAGCTATTGCCATGTTTACACCTATGCCTTCAATGCGGAGCGCTTCTCCCCTAGGAAATCGAGGGTTTCGCGCATTATCATTTCGAGATTGCGCTTGTCCACTTTGTCAACAGCGGCCTTATGCATCTGGTGCTCCACCTTCTCGATGTCTTCAACAAGCTGTGAGAGTTTGGAGAGCCGCTCCTTCTGGGCGCCAAGCTGGTGCACCATGAGCTTTTGCTGCTTGTGCGCCATGTATGCTAGTAGCACCAGCACGCCTCCGGATACGATGATCAGGTACATGATAATGTCGTTGACGTTCACAAAAATGCCCCTCTTAAAAGGTCAACGGTCGTATCATTTATATATCTTTCATTAAAAGCAATATTGCGAGGTAAAAACTATGGGCCTTACGGACACAATCAAGGAAATAATCGTCGGCAGCTACTCTTATGTCAATAAGAAGGGGATAAGGTATTTCCTGCACATGAAGCCCGGCAGAGGGGGCACGAAGCTGTTCTTCTTCAGCAAGGATCCAAAGGATGCAATAGGCCTGCCAGGCGACAGATTTGTTGTGGAGAGTCCAAGAACCGCCCTTCCGATAATAAAGAAGAGGAGGGTTAGCAATTAATTCGAATAACTGGCAACACCAGCTTTGCACAATAAGTACGTAAAAATGACGACTAAATGTTCAGATTTCGGACTTTTTGTTCAACTTTCAGACTTATTGTTCAGAATCGACTTTATGTGCAAAGCCGGCAACACCGCTACCATTAAATTGGGGAATTCAGTTGCATATGCATGGCGCTGTTCGATTTACTAAGGTCGCTGCCCATTGCCTTTAGCTTTGCGGCGGTTTGCCTATCCCTCATACTCATGTTTTATGGCTTTAGGTATTTTTACGCAAACGGGATAGGGGACATCAGCAGGATGCTTTCATTTGCCATACCGTCCCTTTGGATGATGATGCTTGCAATTTACCTGTGGCTTATGGGTAGGGAGGATCCGCATGAAAGGTAGGGCGCAGACCGCAATAGAATACTTGCTGCTGCTAAGCGGCGTGATCCTTTTTGTTGTCATCGTATTCCTTCTCGTAAAGGTGAATGTTTTCGGGCCCGGGGGCGGGTCTATTGCAAATGTAACGGAGGATATTTGGGACATTTTGCGGGGAGTGGCGAAGTGATTTTTTATGTGCTAATCCCCGCCATATTCCATCCCGGACTGCTCTTCCTGGCGGTTGTAGAGCGCGTAAAGTATGAGCATCCCCACAACGAAAATGCCAAGCAGCATCTTGTTTTCCCATAATATGTCCCCGAGCGCATAGAGGAAATTCTTCCTTCCGCGGAGCTGATCGGGGGAGATTGTAGGGATTAGGCCCCGGGAAGGGGTTGGTATTGCCGTGACAACAAGAATTGTGGGGGAGGGCGCCTTGATTGATGGCCGCGCACGGACTATTGGTTGCTCTTCAGTTGGAACGGGCTTGAAATCGGAAAGTGTGAGGGTTTTGAGTTCCTCGAGAGAGATTTGAGGGGGGGTTTGCGCTTGAAGTTCATCGAATTTAAGGGAAAGCGCATCCGCTCTTGCAATCATAGTAGCATCATCACCGTTAAGCTTGGCGGTGTGCGCTTCTGCTTGCAGGCGCTTCATTTCCTGGGTGATTTGATGCACGGATGGAAGGTTAACGATCTGCTGGCCTCCAGATGCGACCCCTCCAAGAAGGAATGAATTCCTGAGGGATTCAAAATTATCTAGCCTTTGTGCAAAATCATCAGGAGTGAGCGCGGCGCAAAGGGCTTGCAGGGCAATTGCCATCATCGCGATCGTCTTGAATTGGATCATAGGGGGCGCACCTTCCTTAATGCAAATAGTGATAAGAGCAGCAATGCCAGAAAAACCGCAGGGTCGATTTCCGGAACCGTTTCCTGGTTGATGTCTGAGGAAATGACGGAAATGATTTCCACGCGGTAGTTGTTTTCGGGTTTGGAATCGATTACGGCGAGGAGCTGGAGGTTTGCAACAACGACGATATTGTCCGAAAGGAGATTGGTAAGGTCCGCATGGGCGTTTTCGATGCCGGTTGCAGGTGGCCGGCAGTTGAGGGTGCGGGTCTCGTCCGGGGATAGCTCCAATATTGCCCCGCCACAGCCCGAATAGGTGACCGTGCCCGTTGGGTAAATGACATCTAGGGTTAGGCTCGCTTGCTCAAAGACACCGAAATTGTTTTTAATCGTCACGGTAAGGTTGACGCGATCGGTATCGCCGGGATTGTAGGCGAACCTGTTTGGGAGCTTGTTGATGTTCACGATTTCCAGATCGTGTGCCTCAACGACAATATGAAGGAGTGCAAAATCGGTTACGGTAGGGTCGCGGTCAAGGGTGGAGCGTATATGGTAAGTGTAGGTATCCTCAAGAGTGCCATACGGGATGTTGGCAGAAAGGCCGACAGTTTTCTTGCCAGGCCCTGTGGAATACGAGCGGGGGATTTCCTCGGGGGAATTAAGAGTAATAGTGATCGGATCGAAATTCTGGAAGCTCGTTGGGGCAAATGCACTTGAAATGGAATAGGTTTCTAATTGAGGGAAGGGGTTGCGCAATTCGAACTGAACTGGTATCTGGGAACCCGGAGCGCCATAGACCCACATTTCGCGGTAGGGGGAATTGTATGCGACCAAATAAATAAGGTTGGCGGATGTGATTTGCAGGAAGTATTCGCACCATGGATAGCTGACGCTTACCTCCATGGGCGTAAAGGGCTTGGTATAGCAGGGGATATTCGGGAACCATTGGGGACGGTAATAGTGGATGGTTTCATTGAGGGGTTCTGTAATCGTGAAGAGCATTTGGGCATAGGCAATGTCCGCGCCTGGAGGGACGGTTTCCGTGAGATTGATGTCGAAGATGCGGTTGGTACCGATGATATTGGAAACGTTGAAAGAAAATGGAGGGCCCTTCCAGACCAGTTCGCTGTTGCTGAAAACGGATGCGAACGAGGATGAGAGCCCCTTGAAGGTGAGGTTGAAATTGTCTTCAGTGGTTATGTTTCCAGCACCGGTTGTTGGAGTTATGATGTAAAAGAACCCAAAGGATAGATTAAACGGCAAGCCCGGGACGGCAAATAAGCTTGAAGTGTAAGGGGGGGAGATGAAATAGTCCCAGGTGATTTTTTGAAGTGGCACAGGGAAATTAGCTACCTCCCCAAGGGGGCCCATGTCGAATTCGTGCCACGAGCGGAAACCAAAGGTGCTGTTTTCAAAAAAGGCAGTGCAATGCAGATTGGTGGTGTTGGAGACATTGTAGCGGGCGCAGCCGTGCTGCGTTTCCTGAAGGTAGGAACTGAAATAAATTTTGGGAAGGGGCGGAGTGGAACAGTTGCTGTATGATCTGGCGATGTCGTCGGAACGGCAGAATAAACCAGAAAAATTGATCGTCACCGGGGGGTCGATTGTGCCCAGGTTCGTTAGGGTATAATTCAGGTTGAGGGTCCAGTTCTGTGTGTTATCCTGGAAGAAGGAGATGTCATTGTAATCGGTGAAATTCATGGATGTGATGTTGACATAGAATGATTTGCCAGAATTGTTGATGGGAATCAGCAGCCATTGGTACTTCTCTGAAATTTCACTCGAGCCGAAATAGGCGAAGAGGAGGGAATAGTTGCCTTCGTAGAGGTATTTGCTGGTGTTGATTGAACTGTTGATTGTGATGTTCTCGCCCTGTGAAATACTGAAAGGGTTGCTGTTTGCGGGGTTTCCCTGATCTATAACCCGGTTGGTGAAGTTGTCGATTGCGGCAGCTGCCCTGATTGCAAAGTAATTGCTGTTGTCGCCCATGAAATTGCCGTTGAAATCGCGCACATCCGATTGGATGAGCTGGCCCACGGGCTCTTCGTCGGTGCCCTTGTTTAGGATGGTAAGGTTGATAAAAAAATAGTCTCCGGCAGTGATGTTCTGGGTGAAATTGTAGATGTAATCAGTGGATGGGGGATAGGAATCGTCAAGAGCATTTGTTTGGGAGGGAGAATAGCCATAGCCGATCATATTGCCGTCCTTATCCGAGAGGGTATAATTTATGATCACGATGTCCGGAGCGGCACGAATAGGGCTGGCAAGGAGCAGTAATGCAAGCAAAACCAGCGCCGGAACGGCAAATTTCCCCATGCAATTGGTTAATCTTCCGCGGGTTATAAGCTTTTCAGTTGAAATGGG
>JBDRDM010000007.1:0-10815 GCA_043820675.1 Microcaldota archaeon | reverse complement strand
CGTATTTCGCCGATGCCCCCAACCTTCTGCATCTGCTTTTCGGAAGCTGAAAACACCTTCTGGATCGTCTTGAATTTCCTCAATAGATTCTTCGCATGCACCGGGCCGATCATCTGCAGGCCCTCCACGACCATCTGGAGCTGCTCGTCTTTTGAGAGGGATTTCTTTTCAAACCGAAGCTTCATGTCCTTTGGGGCCTTTGATTTCTGAACAAGGAGGATCTGGATGAAATCCGCTAGCTCCTCTTCGGAATCGAGCTGGAATATCGGGATTCGGAACTGCGTTGCAATCGATATCTGGGCGCCGATGATGGCCTTCCGGTGCAAATGCGAGAAATCGCGGCCCACGATGCAAATGAGGGGATACTGAAAATTCGCGGCAAGGTCGCGGCATTGCGAAAAGAGCCTTCCATCCATGATTGAGCTTTCGAAATCCTGCGCGGTCTTGCGCTCGATTGCGATCTGCTCGTTGATGATGAAATCTGCAACCTCGAGCCGTTTTGGATGCAGCTTTATGCCGCGGGAAAAAAGGAGCCTTGCAACTGGGGATTTGAGCTCCCGGTCGTCCAGCATAAGCTCTAAAATGCCCGGAAGGGGCGGCTTTGCCGGATCAGTGGCCACCTTGCCTTCTTGCAGGTCCTGGTCCATGCATAAATTACGCAACTTAACTAATAAAACGTTCGAATGCAACGGAAATTTGCGCAATTTCCTCCAAGGAAAGGGAGCGGGCCTTTTTTTGCAGTGGAACTTGCCGGAGGAAATCATCAATCGATTCCTTGGTTAGGCCAAGGGCCTTTTTCGAATGCAAAAGGGCCTTGCGCAGGTTTTGGTTCTTGTGCTGGAAAAGCGCCGAAACCAGCGCTTCGTTAAGTTTGCAGCGTTGGCGTTTAACCAAGTAAACGAGCGCGGAATCGACTTTTGGAACGGGAGAAAAGGCGCTTTTTGGGACCGTTGCAAGGTAGGTAATTTCTGCCCGGCATTGGGCCATTACCGAAAGCTTCGAATAGGCCGATGTGCCTGGTTCCGCAACCATCCTTATCGCAAACTCCTTCTGGACGCAAAGGATGGCTTCCTCAAAGCCAGAGCCAAGTATCCTGAAAAGGAGTGGGGAAGATAGATGGTATGGAAGGAAGCCAACGATCACGGGATAATCAAGGGATGCTTGGAGGGCGTCCACGCATAGAATTTCGAGATTTTTATTATTGGAGAGGTTTTCCTTGAGAATTGCGCATGCGTCCGGATCGATTTCCAAGGCAATGACCTTTTTTGCCTTCTCAACGAGAACGCGGGTTATTGATCCGGTGCCCGCGCCTATTTCCAGGACGGTTTTTCCTTTGAGGTCGAGGTTGTCGAAGACCTCGGAGATAGCCGAATAGTCCCTAAGGAAAACTTGCGAAAGCTTCTTCTTTTGCCGACGGCTGGGAAAATGGTTGTTTGCAAGGTAGGGCCGTCCCATATGGCGATGCACCGAAGAATTGTTAAAAAATACCGCATTGTTGGCGGGCATGGCAGCGTATGATGCGCATTACCAATTTCAACAGGGGGCATTTTTTAAGATAGTGCTAAAAAAAGGCCTTTGCAAATACTGTAATGCAATAAGGCGCCGCAATTCCTGTGCTTCCATTTCCCAGTGAATTGGTTATGCCCACTAAACCGCAACGGGATTTGATAGTACGCGGATTCTTTTATTGCCGTTGGAATCTGCAAGGATTTCTGCGGGCCTTAGGGATCCCGAGGGGTTGGAAGTGAAGATGGAATAGCTGATGAGCATGCGCTCACCCTTGCGCAAATCGTTTTTCTTCCATTTTATGTGCTTGCCAAAAATTATCTCGGTAACTTCGCTTGGCGGGTTTGATATCGTGGAAAGGATCGTGCCTTCGGGGGCGATGTCGGTGATTTCCAGATTCTTGAGATCTGTTTTGTTGTTGATTATCTCCAGCCGCACGATGTTGTTTTCGAATGACTTCCTGAACAGGATGCGCTCGGCGTTTTTCCGGTAGAGCGCAAACCCAATTGCCAGTAGGGAAAACATCAGCGCAGCTTGGGGGAGGGGTAGTTTTGAGAAATTCAGCGCCAGGAAGGATGTTTGCGCCGAAGGAAGGTTTGATTCTTCGGGAGCCAAAGAACCCGGGGCTGCGATAACCATTATTTTCTTGTATTCGAAGGAGTAGGAAATTTTCCATTCGCCCTCTTCATTGAAGAGCACTTCGGTCGAGCCCAGCTCCAAGGGAAGATTGCGCCTTTTCATGGAGGGGGATAAAACCAGGATGGAACCTTGCGCCGGCTGCGAATTGGCGGTTACGGATACTGGAGCATAGCCTTTGGTTATTTTGTCGGGGGCGAATATTTCAACGACTTCCTCATCTATCGGGATATGGGTTGGGGAAGGGGACGCTAAGGTTGAAGGTTGAATGCTAGGGGAGGCTAGGGGAGATGAGATTGTGGAGGATGTTGGTGTGGGCGCACTTGCAAAGGATTGCTGGGGGGGATTATATTGCGGGGGGGAATAGGATTGCTGGGGGGGAGGAGAATTCCCAGTAACCCTGCGGATCAGCTCGGTTGATGCTTCACCACAAAGATTTTCCGAGCATGAATAATGCTGCAAGTAGAAATAGCCGTTGCCGTAAGGGTCCTCCTGCATGAATTTTTCCTCGTCCACGCAGGGCCATTCGACATATGGCCCGCTTCCCCCGCAGCACTGGAATTCAGAAGGGCAGGGGGGTTTGAAGGGGTCCAATGTATTTGTAATGGAACTTGAAATCGAGGGACGGCTTTCAAGGAATGCAGTTGCAGTGCAAAGCGCGGGATATTCCATCCAGTCTATGAAAAACTTGAGGATGGACGTGCTGTTTTCGGGAATAAATGCATTTGAAGAGGAAAGGAATGTGCCATTGCATGAAAGGTTGGCATAAAAAGAATCCGGAATTGACGCTAGGTTTTGCACTTCGAATTCATAATATGCGCCAGTGCCTTCGAAGAATGGCTCGGAACCCAGTGAAAGCGCAAGTGGTATTCCATGGAGGGGAATAACGCCCGCATACTCCGCCTGCAGGATTATTTTCACGGAGGGGAACTGATTGGATATTGGCGCGCTTTCAAAAAAGAGGGTGTACTCGCCATCAGAATTGGATGCCAAAGCGCTAAGGGCAGAATTGAGGTTGTTTGAGGAGGAATGCGCCCCCCCAATGGAGGATAGGTATTGGGAATAATAGGAAATCAGCGAGCCGCCGTAGGATTGAAGGTCTGTTGTTTTTGGGGCCCTCCAAGTTTCAGAACCATAAGCACGTATTAAGGGAGTGTTTTGAACAGAAGGGTTTGGTGGAGGAAAGAAAAGCTCCGCTTCAAGGGGGCCCGATGATTGGAGGGAATAGGCGCCATCCAAATGGAGGTATGCTTCGGGTTGTTTCATAACAGCAATATCGGCGCTTGCCTCCTGTTTGGAAAATGCGCCCACCCGCGCTTTTTCATATGCGGGCGAGGGAGAATAAGTATAACACCAATGATCGCACCAGTAGGTCCTTAGGGGATAGGCGCCATTGCACCATTCATAAGTACCAGGAGCCATTCCATTGCAGTTGCCGCAATCATCAGAGGAGCTTCCGCACCATACATTAACGGAGGCGGAAAAGAGGGATTCGTTTGCGGTGCGGTCGATTTCAAACAAGTAGGTTATGGCGGTTAAATTTGCATTGATGGTAAGGTTGCTGGAAAGCGTGAATTGGCCGCCGGAAAGCGCCTGCATTTCCTCAGGCACAATTGTGAACGAATCGGCTGCGCTTGTTGGTTGGTAATCGAATGAAAGAAACGAACCCCCTTCGTTTGAGGCAAGCTGCACATTGGTTATTGGGAGGGCCCCTGCAAGTGCAAGCAGCGCAAGCATGCCCATAAGCGGCCTTAGCATGCTAAATGGATTACGGACGCCGCAACAAAAAGGTTTGGTTGATGAATAATCAACTAAAAGTTGATTTGGGGTTTGGAAGAATATATGGTAAAAAAAGTCGGGAGGGGTGGAATGTAATGGAAAGGCGAGGATGCCCCTACTTTGTTAAGGTTAAAACAATCAGCCCCGGCTTGCGAGCTTGATGTCCCTGCCGGTGACGGTCTTCCTGCCTGCGTGCTTTGCAAGCAGCACCGCTTTTTGGCCGATCGTAAGCGCATACTCCTCGAGGACATCCGCAAGCGCTTCGGATGCATCAACAGAAACCCTTTCGGCGCCGGATTTGCGAACAAGGCGTTCAACAGCAGCAAGTGGCAGATCGGACATGTTTTTCACCTTTATTTTTGAAATGAACACCAGATTGTGGTGCAATGGAGCTAATAATACTTGCGGATGGTTTTTTATTGATCAGGCGGGGGATGGGAGCTAGGGATGTGCCGATAAGAAAAGGGAGGGCAAATGCCAAGCCCGGGTTTTGGGGGAAAATCATTTGGATCACTTTGCCCTAAAATGGGTTTCTACAAACCACCAATAAAATCTAAATGCTCACCGGAACGCACCTTGGAATCGAATATATAAGCCCGGCCCCAACAAAAACTGCATGGACGACGAAACTAGGGTTTTCCTGCAAGGATTAAGCCTGACGCCTTCTGGTGAAAAATTGGAGGCGCGGGATTACCAAATCAATATCGCAAAAAGCATACTTAGGAGGGGGAATTCCCTTGTGATTATGCCAACTGCGCTTGGAAAAACATATGTGGCAATTTTTGTGATTGCTAAAATAGTCAGGGATATGCTGAATGGAACCATGCCTAGAAAAAAAATCCTTTTTCTTGCGCCAACAAAACCCCTTGCAAGCCAGCAGGCAAGAAAGATTTCCGAGTTTGTGGATTTTGGAAGTGGGGGCAACAAGGAGGGAAATTTGGGGGCCGACATGCAATATGCCCAAAGCGAAAGGGCTGGTGGCGGCTTGGAAGTAAACATATGCGGGGCCTCAAAGGGAAAGATTGGGGAGGATGGGGGAAAACCAGCAAAAAAAAGGGGGGTTCGAAAGGATGAGAGCGCAGACCTTGGCCTTGTGCCGGGCGTAACTGTAATGACTGGAGAAACTCCTCCTGAAAAACGCGAACGGCTTTGGGGTTTGGAGGAGGCATGGTGCTACTGCGCAACCCCTCAAACAGTGGAATTTGATGTGCTGGCAGGCAGAGTGGATTTGAACAATATTGGGCTTGTTGTACTGGACGAAGCGCACAGGGCCGTCAAGGAATATTCGTATTCGTTTATTGCAAGGGAGGCAGCAAAAACCAACGCGCTTTTGGTGGGCCTTACTGCAAGCCCTTCAGGAAAACGGGAAATGATTGATGAGATTTGCGCAAACCTTCAAATCCAGAACATCGAAATACGGGATGAAAGCGATAAGGATGTAAGAAAGTACGCACACGACATTCGAGTGGAATGGGTATTTGTGGAACTTCCAGAGGGGCTAAAGAGGATACAAAGGCAAATATTTGAGTTGCTTAAAGAAGTGCTAGAGCAGCTCAGGGGACTTGGAGCAGTTGACAGCACAGAGTTGAGGGGGCATAGACGGGGCCTTTTAGAATTAAGGCGCCGGGTACTTCAAAACATCCATAATGATCCATCGAATTACCAGATTTTAAGCTTGCATGCAAAGGCAATGAACATTAGCCATGCGGCCGACCTGATAGAAATCGAGGGGGTGGGAACGCTTCTTGAATTCATGCGCCAGATGGAAGGAAGGAGCGGCCAATCAAAAGCCGTGCGTTCGCTACTGGGAGATGTTAGATGGCTTAAGGCGCAACAGGAATGCATGGAATTGAATGAAAGAGGTGAAGAGCACCCAAAATTTGCCAAACTTTATGAGATTTTGAAGGAGAACGAAAACAAGAAGGGGCAAACAATAGTGTTTGCACATTACCGCACCACAGTAGCAAGGATTGTATCGGGTTTGAAGGAAATTGAGGGGTTGAGGCCGGTTGAATTTATTGGAAAGGGAAAGGGTGGAATGGGCCAAAAGCAACAGCAACAGGTGTTGCAGAAATTTAGGGGGGGTGAATTCAATGTCCTCGTTGCAACATCAGTCGCAGAAGAAGGGCTCGATATACCAGAAGTGGGTTTGGTTATCTTCTTTGAAGCTGTGCCATCCGAAATAAGGCTCATCCAGCGCCGGGGCCGCACTGGAAGGGTCAGGGAAGGCAAAGCCATCATATTGGTGGCAAAGGGCAGTAAGGATGAAGCAATGTTTTGGGCCTCTAGAAATAAGGAAAAGAAAATGAGGCAGGTTGTTGAGGGGATGCGTGATGAGTTTAGGGCCCCAGAAAAAAGAGATAGCAATAATTGGAAAGCCCGCCAAACAACATTAGAATTTTGAGATTTTTATTAGGAAAATTTAATGTTCTGGTTGGGGTTTGCGCGGCAACCTAAAATAATGTTGAGATGTCTAGTCTTCGCTTATTTGAACACAACACCCCAAAGATAAACCCAACAAAGCGCAACAAGTGTTGCAAATAATAAAGAAAGAACAGCCGCCACCTTTATAATCATGCAACATGTGTGGCGTTGAGGTTTGATAAGCCGCAACAAGTGTTGCAAAAAATTAAGGAAAGAATAATAATAATATAATAATAAGCAACACGTGAAGCATTATTGATTATATATATAATTATTGTTTTTTGTTTGTTTTTTTGGTTTAATTTTTTATGCTTTTGTTGTTCTTCGTTTTCAAAAAATATTATGTTTTATTATTTGCCTCATTTCGTTGTAATTCTTTTTTGTGTTATGCTTACGTTATATTTTTTATTATGTTCTTTTTATGTTCTATTGTTTTGGTGTTTCGCTTTTTTCACTTGTTTTTCCAAACCCCTTTCTCGTTCATATTTTATTCATTTACATACCATCGGTGCTTTTTATTTATCTCCCAAAGCGCACGCTGCAGTTTATTAAAAAAAATGGACCGGGCGGGAATCGCACCCGCGGCCTCATCGTTGCGAACGATGCGATCTGCTGCTGATCGGAGCTTCACGTGTTGCACTCCTCTGATCTACCGGCCCATAATTAGTTGGTCAAATTCCTTCAATTCCTCCTTAGTTATACTGCAACCATATCCTTTAAGCGCATAAACTGCAGCATGCGCCGCAACCTCTTCATCTTCCTTGAAAAATTTAAAATACCCCCGTTTTGCGGCAACTGCCACGATTTCCGAAGATCTGATTACTTTTATGCCACGCGTCAGCTGTTTCCATTTCGCCAGGGCCTCCCCCCCAATAATAACCTCATCCTCATACTCCTGCTTCAAAATATCCTTAAGTTTAAGTGGGTTTTCAATCAGCAATTTCAGCGTTTTTTCATCAATAACCAATGCATCTGCCCGGCCCTCCAAAACAAGCCCCAAACAATCAATTTCCCCCTCCTGGATTAGTTCCAAATTGCGCCCGCCTACACTTAAAAGCGAATTTGCAAGCGCACCTGCCGCCTGCGCCCTTACCTTATCAACTACGACCTTCTCAACCGCCCCCTCAAAAAAGAGCCTCTTGATCCTCAACGCGGAAAAGCCGTATTGCTTGATTCTCATGGGTGTTGCGACGCTTTCTGCGAATACCGATTCCGGCGCCACGAACCGTGCGTGCTCCTTAAGGCGCCTTAGCGCCGAAACCAAGCAGCTTTCAGATAGTGATATGAGTGCCGATGAGTCAATTGCAAGCGCTTTCATATTGTTTAACCCTTAGTGGCGCCCGCTTAAAATTGGGGCAGCCCCGCAACAACCACAAGCGCCGTTGCGAATATGACCGCCGCAAGCAAAACACCAATTGCCAAATTCCCCTTCTTAAGCTCTTTTTGTTCGTCGATTCCCTGGGTCATAGAATCGAAAATTTTAAGGGCCACAAACTGCGCAACAACCGCAAACACAATTGCCACCATCAGGCTTAGGGTTCCTGCGGCAAGGGTGCCCCAGAAATCAACACTTCCAAAATTGAAATTTTGGGGCACGATCCTTGCAACTCCTCCGGATATAATCATTGCAACGGATATGATTACCGAGGCAAGCACCACCCCCACAGCCAAATTGCCTTTTTTAAGCTCCTCCAATTCATCGATTCCCGTCGTCATCTGGTCGAATATCTTGATTGCCAGGTACTGTGCAACAACCGCAAAAACAATTGCAATCACAAGCCGCAAAGTCTGAAGGATAGCGCCTTCTATTGATGCCAACTAAACCACCACACCTAGGTATTTTTTCTCTTCCTTAATAATCATTTCTTATGGGTGGGGTTTTCCAAACAAATCCGCGCTGCCAAGAAAATCAGCCCAAAAAACCCACCTCAAATGGTGTTCGGCTGTCCTTTCAAAATATGGGTCAACTAGCCAACATAACCACCTCCCCCAAACCCAAAGTCCAACGCACCCTCCATTCTAACCTTCCGGTCTTCCCCAAACCCCCTCACAATCCCTCTTAAATATTCACCGCGCAATATTTCGGGGCCCGTAGTCGAATGGCCAAGACGCCTGTCTTACAGTGGCATTAATGTCGCGAGAAAACACAGGAGATTCGGAGTTCGATTCTCCGCGGGCCCACTATCTCTAATAGGTGTGTAGAAGTAAACGAATCATTTCATCTTGCCAACCTATTATTTATTCGCCCTAATTCAAAACCTTTATATCCTCCGGCTGGTTTTTTGCTTTATGAAATCCCACGCCTTCATTGCCGCGCCCCTTATTGGGACCCTTATTTTTCTAGTCAGCATTATTATGATAATTAACCTCAGCCGCGCCGAGAGTTCCTCGATTTCCGAAACCATAAGCGACTCCTACCACAACAAGCTGGTTTCCATCGTCGAAATTTACCGCAGCGACCTTGGCTCCATATTCAATATCGGGCTTCAGCGCAACATCGAATACGCCCTCACCTCCCAGTGCTGGTCGAATTTCATCTCCCTTGAAACGAAAAAAAAACTCGACCCTCCGGGCCCCGGCACATGCTCCGGAACCCTTTGCGAAAACCCCAATAATGACGACATTGTTACCGAAGAAGAAGAGCGCTACTATACCTGCAAGCGCGCATCTAACCTGGTCCAGGAAGTAGTGTGTGTCAAAAACAGCTCCTATCTTTTCGGTCTTCCCGATTGGGCGAAGATAATTTCGGAGCAAACGAGCTTCGAGGGCATATCACTTGAGGCTGCAAATGGTGACGACTTCCTGGAGTTCATTGGCTATACCGCAATAGAGCAGGCAGACGGAAATGACCTTTGTAAGGAGCTTGTTTCCAACATAGAATTGGATTGCACTGAATTTGCAAAAGGCGCAACCGGACCTACAAACTACAAATGCTGCTCTTCTTTCAATGATGATGGCTCTTGCAACGAGGTTCCTGGCTGCGAGAGTGGCGATGTCTTTTACGTTCGTATTACGGTTGAAAATGACCAGGTCTATGGAAAGTTTCCGCGCGTGCTTGCAAAAGACCAGGCCGGAAACCAGATCCGCGCGGGTGCGATCAGCGATGTAGATTTTGATGCCCCCATCAGCTACCCATTCTTCAAATACCTTGATGCGGCCTTCCGCTTCAATCGGGTGCTTTCCAAGGGTACGGACAATAATGATGGCGCATTTAGAGGAATCACGGAAGGCAGCTGCATTGGCAAGTACGATGTCGCTTCAGGTTGCCCGAAAGTTTCCCTTGATTCTGGTTTGGAGTTTCCTGCGGGTGCAACCTACGGTGGGCAATCCTTTAACAACGGTCAAGAGGCAAAGGATGCCTATGCGAATATATTCTTCCCAAATACCCTAAAAGCAGCATGTGAGGAAGTTGCACCTCTTGCTGTAACTTTCGGTTTTTCAACCGGAGAAAAAACCTGCCCCGACATCTACAATTCTCTTCCCGACCAACAAGCCATGGATGAATTCAACATACGCGATTCCGAGTGCCCCGCTGACGCCTCAACACACTGTGCATTCATCACCGAGCTGAACCGCGACGTGACCTTTGTTGATACGGACCCAAAAACGCAGGTAAAGGCGGATACCCCAAACGAATTCTGCTGGTATTCCCGCCCAAAATATTACGGGGAGCCTACGTAATCAAGAACTGGCCCGCAATAGAAAGCGCCACCGTGAGTGCAAGCCCAATTGCAAAGAATTTCACGGCCGCATTCCATTTCTCGAAAACGCTATTGCCTTCAATGTCCTCGAGCACCCCCTGCCCCAGGACTATTGCCGCATACGCGCCAATCAAAGAGGGAATGATGAAAACCAACTCGAATGGGTTTGCACCATGCAACATGGCAGAAGCGTGCTTTGCGCCCTCCAATCCCAGAGCAATTGGCGTGGAATACCCGAAGAACAAAAGGGAAAAAACGAAAACGAAAAAATACGCATTCAAATGGGATGTGAAGCTTCCGGCGATGTAATTGTACGGCGCAACGAATGCTGCGCCCTCCCTAACGCTGCCGGATGCAAAATCATAATTAATCGCGTAGAATCCTCCAAATGCCACGATAAATAGCGCCAAACCCGCCACAAACGCAAAATTCATTTTCTCCCCCGCTAGTATGCAATGTCCCTTACGCGCTTTTTGATTTCCTCGACACCAAGCTTGGTCATCAATAAGGGTATGCCCTCCGTTTCTGCTATCTTCACCGCAAGCTTGTCCACATCGTCGATGCCATGCAGTATTATCATGGAAGGCTTGATTGGGGTTACCCGCACCGCGATCATCGGGCTTCTCCCGGTTGATACATGCGTGAATATTAGGGCCCTTTCGGATGTTGTGCTGTATATCTTGATGAAGCTCTCATATGGCAATTCCAGGATCACCCTGACGCTGTCAAGGATTGTGCATCCGAAAATATTTTTCGTCTCAAGCTTCTC
>JBDRDM010000006.1:0-38378 GCA_043820675.1 Microcaldota archaeon | reverse complement strand
TTCGGCCTCAAATTCGCTGGTTATCCTTTCCGTCTTGCGGGAGAGGGCATAAGGCTTGCTGGCAGATCTGCTTTAAGGGCAGCTGGAAAGCGCAAAGTAACAACCGCATTCCTCCTCGCGTCCATGATTGGAGGGCATGCGTTTTTCCTTAGGGGCATGCAGGACAAATATGTTGAGCACCCCCACTTCTTTGCAGGCAGGTTCCCAAACCATATGTCTGCCGAATCCTGGCAATGGCCGGTGCCCATCACCCTAGTCGGCTGGCTGGCATTGCGGAAAAAACTATCTGCGGCAGACAGATTCACTCGCAGGGAGCCGGTTAAAAAATAGGGTGAAATTATAGGGAATTTGGATTGCTAATTATTAGCTGAAGAGTAACTCTTCCCCTCATCTCAAAATTGGCTTAAATCACCAATCCCCAAGGCTCTTTTGCTCGCCCTTCATTTTCAAGTTCTCCGCATCATAGCCAAGGGCCGAGAGGATTTTGAGCACTGCTGGCAATACTTGATTGTTTATGTAATAGTCCGGGTCATAATCTTTTGCCATTTCCGTTATCGTTGCCTTTTCAGAAATAGTCTTTCCCTGTTTTGTGATCACGTAGCTGATCACCGGATTGTCCTCCATAGCAAATCCCGACTTCCTTGCCTTCACCACTGCTGAAACTTCGGGAGATACGATGTCATAGCTTCCAACGGCTTTTTTCAGCTGCGTAAATATGGAAAGCTCATCCAACGGCACCTTCCCAGATTTCAATTCATCGATTTTTGCGCGCGCAAGATCAGTTGCCTTCTTCACATCGCCCTCCTTTAGGATTATTTCCAATACCTGGCGCTGCGTATCCTTTGCAATCTTGCTCCAATCGCGCCTCACCAATTCGAATCCCCTGATCTTGATTTTGCCTTCCTTGTTGATGAGCGCGTACTTCTTCTTCGCGCCCTTCTCCTCCTGCTTTTTGCTAACGAAAATTCCGCGCGGATAAATATCCTCGAGCTCGAGCTCCATTGTTTCCGGAAGCTCAGAGTTGATCTTTTTCTGGAATTCAATCACTCTTCCCTCGTTTTCGGGCTTCCCATAGAGCATGAATATGCTGTCCGTATCCCCATAAAGGACATCCATCCCAAACTCCGAGGCCTTTTCCATGGTCTTTTGTATGTATCCTCGAGCATATGCAGTAACGGATTCACCCGCCTCCCTCGAATAATACCTGGATCTTGCATAAAGCAAATACCCGTACATCGAGTTGGCAACGATTTTTAGCGCCCATTGGCGGGCGTCCATTTCCTTATATTCGGGTGTTCCGGCGTTCCCATCTTTTTTTAGCAATGACATTTTCCTCTTGATTTCAAATCTCGAATTCAGGACGTTTTGCAAAACCCTTGGCATGAGCCCCTTTTTCTTCTTACAGAACCTGTGGCCCTGCGGCGAAACGAATGATTCTTCCTTTGTGCAGCATTTGCAATTAAGCGTTGAAACATCGATGTTGTGGGAAATAATTATTGAGGGGTAAAGCGAGCGGAAATCCAATACCGCGATGTTCTCGTAAACACCAGGGCTTGGCAATTTCACGAACGCGCCCTCCACTGGATTCGCGGACCGTTTCTGCACCTCGTCATATTTTGGCTTTGAGAGGATCATCTCCCCGCTGACATGCGCCTCCCGCATAAGGAGCATTTCCACGAGCTGGCCCGGCGTGCTCCTGCTGGCATCAAATAGCGTCATCCCCGTCAATCTGCTAAGCTCGATTTCAAGCGGCAGCACGTGGTTTGCAAGCCGGAACGCTGCAACCGCATCGTTTTCGCAGTATTCCGCAAGGTGCCTAAGCTTATCCGTATCATCAGAGTCCCAAATCTGCCAGATCTGCTCCTTTTTGACATCCATTTTGGCGCCGCCCAGGATTTCCCTGTATGCGACCTCGAGCGTAAGCCTTTGCAGTTTGTAGGCGCCGATGTAATTCAGGAACGAAACAACCGGGAAAACATCGAAATGTATCCGGCCGTTGAGCGAGGTTTGCGACCTGATTCCCAGTGATTTGCTCTTCGGGGGCATCTTGTCCCGGCCCAAATGCATATGCGCCCTCAATGCCTTTGCCCTATCGCGAAGGTATGGCAAATCAAACTGGTCGCCGTTGTATGTCGCAATCAAATCCACCTTCTTTTCCTTCAGGAAATCCCCCAGCCGCTCGAGCATTTCCTTTTCCGTTTGCAATATCTCGGCATTAGAATCCCGCACTTTTTTTTTGAAAGAGAATATGCCCTTTTCCTTTTCATCCGCCCAGCCGACCATTATTGCAGGGTCCGAAGCGGGGTTTGGGATTGTCCTTGGATTGTATGTTTCTATGTCCAGCGCAATAATGTTCAAGGGCATCTCGGCAATTCCCGTGGCCTTTGCCTGCTTGATTCCAGTTGCCCTGTGCTGCTCACCCTCCTGGAATTCAATGAGGCTGCAGGGCACCAGTGCCTTGTCGATGACATACCTTTTCGTGTAGGATATTCCGTGCTCGAAGGTTTCTCCAAACCTCTTTGCCTCCTCCCTTATTTTCGTCACATCCGAAGGGTGGAAGCAGGTGATTTTCAGGAATTTTGCATCCTCATGCAGGAGTTTCCTTGTGATATTTCCAACACGCTTGATCCGGATTTCCTTTCCCCTGTCAAAAGCCGTAATTTTCAGGAGGTCCGCCGTCACCTTCCCTGCTTCCTCTTCGCTCCCCTCCGTTTTCAAATAAAAATACGGCTCGAATTCCTCATCATATAGCCGGAAGGTCCTTTTCGTTTCCGGATCCTTCAAGATCAGCCGGAGCATGGATGCATTGTTCTTCATTACGTATCCAACATCCAGCAGGAGGGCGGTTTTTCTTTGGGCCATGAGCATCAGGTAGGGATGAAAGCTCACAAATTAATAAATGCTAAGCCGGACTTGCTGCGCGAATGAGTTAGGAAAAAAAATTAATGGCATTGAGCGGGACTTTTAGTTGAGGATGAGGGTAATTGTTGCATAAACACCAATAAAAAAATCCTATTTCATCCTAAAATAAAGAAAATTCATGCCTCCGCGATGTACGCATACGCGATTATGAAATTTGCTGCGCCAAGGAACCAGTGCACGCTAAGGGCGAGGATGGCGCTTATGAAAGCCATGAACATCAGGTAGTCTTGCTTGTACATATTTTCCCGGCTTCCATGCTTGTGTTTGATATTTGCTGCAAGATCCCTAATTTAAGCCTTTTGGTTTGCCTAAAAATGTGCATTTTAAATTTCTGAATTTTTTTCCAATAAAATGCTCCCGATTGCGGATTTTAAGGCATGGGGCCTAATTGGCATCATATCATGGATGAAAACGTGCAATTTCCTCTCTCAACCCCTTGTGGTTTTCCCGGATCAGATGCCCAAGTGATTGGCCTGCCAAACGCGGGAATCCCGATGCAAAAGTATTTAAATATAGTCTGGTAATTTGTTGATATCCAAAATTGTTTCAAACCCAAAGGTTTATTGATGAGGCGATGAGAATGGAGAGCATTATCAAATCCGCCATGCAAAACAGCGGAACCGGCGTCCGGAACGATGAATTCGAGCACATCCGAATAACTGTATTCGGTGTCGGCGGCGGCGGAAACAACACTGTAAACCGACTCAAGAAACTTGGCGTCAAGGGTGCGGATCTGATCGCATGCAATACCGACCGCCAGCACCTCAACATCGTTGAAGAGGGCGTTAGGAAATTCCTCATCGGCAAATCCATTACCAAGGGCCTTGGCGCAGGAGGCTACCCTGAAGTGGGTGCAAAATGCGCGGAAATGGATAGGGAGGCAATTCGCAAGGAAATGGAAGGTTCCCATCTTGTATTCATTTGCGCGGGCATGGGCGGAGGCACCGGCACCGGCGCAGCCCCAATCATTGCGGAAGTAGCAAAGGAGATGGGTGCAATTGTCGTTGCAATGGTCACATACCCTTTCGCATTGGAAAGGGCGCGCGTTACAAAAGCCGAGGAAGGCATCGCAAGGCTTAGGGGGGTTGCTGATTCCGTCATTATTCTCGATAACAACCGCCTTGTGCAGATCGTTCCCAACCTGCCGATGAACCAAGCGTTCCTGGTTGCCGATGAAATCCTAGCAAAGGCAATTGGCGGCCTCGTATTTACAATAACCCAGCCCTCTCTAGTTAACATCGATTTTGCGGATGTGAGATCAATCATGGGCCAGGGAGATGTTGGCATGATCGCAGTTGGATCTGGCAAGGGCCCAAACAAGGTGGATGATGCCGTTGAAGGGGTACTAAAGAACCGCCTTCTTGATGTAGATTTTGCGGGTGCAAGGGGCGCCCTCATCCATATCGCAGGCGGATCCGACCTCACCCTTGGGGATGCGATCCGTGCCGGTGAGAGGATTACCGAGCAGATGGATCCCAAGGCGTCTGTTAAGTGGGGCGCGCGGCTTTTGCCTGACTATGACGGCAAGCTTGAAATCGTGGCAATAGTTACCGGTGTAACATCCCCCCATATTGTTGGGAGGGAATTCATGAAGCAAAAGCAGCCTGAAAAAGAGATCGGCTACGACATTGAAGTAATAGGTTAGATCCCGGGAGGTTTTTACCCATCGCCTCCTTTGGATAGTCGGGCCAGAAGTTGCGCAAATCCGCTGCCATGCCTCAATCACTTCACGTTTCTCCCCGTTCGGGGCGCTGGCATACGCTATGCTCATACCAATATGTTTTGATGAACTGAAAGGTTCGACGGTAACCCACCGGAGGAGATGTGAAATGGACAGTTTGATTGCAGATGCGCTGAAATACAGTGCATACGATAAGCTTCCCGAGGAAGCTGGAAAGGATTTCGCTCCCGCGAAACTGAAGATAACAGTCGTGGGGGTGGGCGGAGCAGGCACCAACTGCGTCTCGAGGCTCACCAAGATGGGCATCACGAGCGCGGAGACAATCGCGATAAATACGGACGCGAACCACCTCAGGCTGGTGGAAGCAAACAAGCGAATACTCATCGGCGCTTCGATGACTAAGGGACTTGGAGCTGGCGGCTTTCCGGAAGTCGGAGCAAAAGCTGCTGAAAGTGCGCGGGATAAGCTAGCGGAACTTTTGAAGGATTCCGAATTGGTTTTCATAACCGCCGGCATGGGCGGAGGCACGGGAACCGGAGCCGCACCCATAGTTGCGCAGGTAGCCAAGCAGCAAGGCGCGATAACCGTTGGAATGGTAACATTCCCATTCGCACTTGAGCGCGCAAGGCTTGACAAGGCCGACTGGGGGCTCGAGCAGCTCTCTGCTGTTTGCGACACCGTCGTCATCATCGACAACAACCGGCTCGTGAAGTTCGTTCCGAACCTTCCGATGAACCAGGCATTTGCAGTTGCAGATACCTTGGTTGCCAAGGCCGTCAAGGGCATTGCCGATACGGTGATGCTGCCATCCCTCATGAACATCGATTTTGCGGACCTTCGCATGATCATGGGCAATGCAGGCACTGCGATGATCTCAATTGGCGAAGCTTCCGGCACGGACCGCGTCAACCAGGTCATCCAGAGCACTCTTGAGCACCCGCTCCTTGAGGTCGATTATGTCGGCTCCAAAGGCGCCCTTATCCTGATCAACGGCGGACCCCAGATGACACTGGGCGAGGCAGTGAAGATCGGCGAGGGCATCACGGACGCATTCGACTCGAAGGCGTATGTCAAGTGGGGCGCGCGCATATCTCCCGACCTGGGCGATAAGATCATCGTTACGGCGGTGGTTACGGGCGTCACTTCTCCAAACGTGATCAGGCATGCGGAGCCCAAAAAGGCGGCGGTGAAGGAAGGGATCGGCCTCGAAAACATCAATTTCGTCTGATCCCCTTTTTTTATTTTTTCTTTTCTTTTTTCTGTTTCCAGTTATTCTCCTATATTATTTAGTATTACGGTGGGCGATTCAATTACACCTATTTGCGGCATTTTTATTTCTAATTCCTTTTTTTCCAACAATTTCCAACATCCCGGCTTAAATAATAAAGTTTAAATATCCCCGATGATTTCTTTTTGTAATCGGATTTTATGTTATCCATCGGTGATTGAATGAACAAATATCTGGCTTTAGTCGTAGCGTTGTTTTTCGTGAGCGCAGGCGTTTCCGCAGCTGCCCTCGCAGCAGTTGATGTCACTCCCGCCAGCATCACTGCCGGTGCGACCACCAATTATAATATCACCATCAATGTCACCACAATTCACGATAATTTTACCAATGTTACATTCACCTTCCCAGCGGGTTTTGACATTTCAGGCGCAAATGCTAGCTCGGATACGGTAAACATGACTACCGGAAGCAGAACCATTGCTGGCCAGAATATTACCTTCGGGGGTTATGATCCATGGTTCATCCTTGGAGGCGAGAATGTAACGATTCTTGTTTCAAATGTCGTGAATCCAACGGCAACTGGAACTTATTCCCTTACAGCATATACTTTCAACAGCAGTGCAACCGATGCAACAATTGATTCGGGTACTTCGAATACTTTTGGTATCGTTCCTGCTGGCGTAACTGAAGTTAGGTATTCATATGAGACAGCTGCCCCAACAGCCGGCACCGCCTTCAACGGCTCATTCACATCGTATGATATGTACGGCAACCCTGTAGCCGACACCTATAATTACAGCACTTCCGATACCATCGGCACGATGCCCGCAAACGGCACCGCCAACAACACCAATGCAAGCTTGACTCTGCGCACATCCGGCAGCAAAACGATTACCATTACGTCCGGAACTAACGAATCTGCCGCTAACACTTCGACTTTTATTGTTTCTGCCGCAACTACCGCCTATATTTCCATGTTCCAGCTTGCAACAACCGCGACCGCCGGAACGGCCATTTACGGCAACATTACGACTACCGATGTATTCGGAAATCCCACCTCTGAAACGTTCAATACTTCCACTAGCGATTCGAGCGCAGTCACTCAAGCTGATGGTGCGGCCACAAACGGAACCAACACCTTCAACATTACTTTCAGTACTTCCGGAAGCCAGACGGTTACAATTACCGTTGCAACAAATTCCTCCGCGACGAATAGCACAACGGTAGTGGTATCCCCGAGCACTGTTGCATATGTCCAATATGCTTTCTCAACAGCCACTCCGACAGCAGGAACCGCATTCAATGGCTCCTTTACCAGCAAGGACAAATACGGCAATCTCGTCGCCGACACCTATAATTACAGCACCTCAGATACGATTGGCACGATGCCTGCAAACGGAACCTCAAACGATACCAGCGCTGATTTTACCCTCAGGGGCTCCGGTTCCAAAACAATAACAGTTTCCTCCGGTTCCAACTCCTCGGCATCTAATGCGTCGGTCTTTACCGTTGCCGCTGAAGCGCTCATTTCATTCTCCATAAGCCCATTCGACAATGCAATCGCTTCCTCGGCATCAACTACCTATACTCTTATCGGATATGATGTGTATGGTAATATCCAAAACACTTCAGGCAACGACCAATTCAATTACAGCGTCGATGACGGAACCATTGCTGTATACGATTCGAACACCTCCAACACGTTCACGTTCATTGGAGGGGTCGCCGGCCTTGCAAACATCACCTTCTGGTCGCTTGCTAACCTTTCGGCTTCGAACATGACCTCCCTTACCGTAAGCGCAGGAAATGTTCAGAAAATAAGCATCAGCCTCTTAAGCCCCAAAGCCCCATCAGGCAGCACGTTCGTAATCACGGTTTCGAGCTTTG
This sequence comes from Microcaldota archaeon, assembly GCA_043820675.1. Classification (GTDB taxonomy): domain Archaea; phylum Micrarchaeota; class Micrarchaeia; order Norongarragalinales; family SBBD01; genus JACRGC01. The sequence goes on along the minus strand of JBDRDM010000006.1, from coordinate 30,660 downwards.
ACAATGCCGGGAATGCTGCAGTTTCCGCTGGAAACAACGTCTCAATCAGCAATTCCACCGTGCTTTCGCTCTCCTCCAACACAAGCGACACTTATACGTTCCTTGCGGGCGCTCCCGGTACTGCAACCCTTATCTTCTATTCCCTTTCAAACCTTTCAGCAACGAACACCACAAATGCCACCGTATCGGCAGGTATGATCGTGAAGGTTGAAATTTCACCCCTTTTCCCCGTCAACCAATCCGGAAGGAACTTCTCCTTCAGCGTAACTGGAAGGGATGCAAACGGCAATCAAAACAACACCGGCGGTTTCATCTTCACGCAAGGCAACGAGTCGATATTGGTGCTGATCTCCAACACCTCGACAACGGCGCTTTTCCGCGGCGAGCAATCCGGCAATACGACATTTCTCGTCGTTTCCATTCTTAATTCCTCCGCCTATAATCTCACCAATGCATCAGTTACAGTCGGTCCTGTATCTAAAATCCTCCTCAGCCCGCTTGCACCATCATTGACGGTCGGTGGCACCCAATTGTTCACTGCAACCGCAGTTGATGCATATGGCAACATCAATTCATCAATCAACAACAACTTCACATTGGTGGTATTTTCCGCAACAAATATCACCGGCAATGGTTCAGTAAATTCGTCAGGGTTCTTCACATCGCTTTCAGCAGGAATCGTGAACCTTCTCGTGAACTATACGGGCACCACAAACTCGACCAATGTCACCATTTCAGCGGCACCTACCCCGACGGCAACACCGACAACTTCGCCAGGAGGCGGGAGCGGCAATCCATGCGGAAAGACCGGCTGCGATGTTGAAAAAATCCCGGATGCGATTAAATCCGAGGCGACACCCACCACCGGCCCATCGGATGGCACAAAGCCGGTTGCAACCGAGCTCGATTCCAATTCCTTCGTGAGCGGAACTTTTGAGGAAAGCAAGGCAACGATAAACCTTGGCTTCACCGCTGGCTCCAGCGGCTTTGATGGCACCGTGGAATTCACGCTGCCCCTGGATTATGCGGACTTCCTTGCAGGCTATATCGCCTTCGATCCACAGCCCGCATTCGTGGGGCCAGGAAGCGTGAGAGTCAGATATGACTTATCCGGAGGGAACAAGCTTGGCCCGGGCGAGGAATTCGTAGGAGATGTGATAGTGTATAAACACGTCGAAGAGTCCATACTCCAACAAATACAGCCCCCGAAGACAAAACTAAAACCGCAACCAACCAAAACGTCAGGGGCCTCGACCGTGAAGCCAACCGGCAAATCCGTTGTCGGTGCCGCCTACAATCCATCGGCCTCCGAGGGAATCTGGAGCTACATTGGCTGGATAATCCTCGTAATCGCATTGCTCATCGTAGGTGCCTACCTGTATTCGATGAGGATGGGCGAAAAGACCGGCAAACACTAAAGCGGCTATATATCCAAACCGCCTTTTTTCATTTTTTTCATTGCGAGTGGAAACTTTATTTCCCACCAATCTTTCCATTATAATTTTTAAATATGTTATCATATTATTACTCGGCGCAGCTCTTATGCGAATAAAGCCCCCAATCCCCGATTCCTTGCAATTTATCAAAGCCCGGTAATTTTTCCGATCTTACAGCTTATTGTGTTTTACCTCGGAAAAAACCACTAACTCACCGAAAAGGTTATATATCGCATAAGATTCTATTACTTACCCACTCGATAGAAAAAAATAGGTGCTGCCTAATGAGAACATTTGGCTTAATTCTTTTACTTTCCCTCCTGTTTTCCTTCTTCGCTTTTCCGGTCCATGCTGAAAGCAACAGCCCTGCGAGTCTGAGGGTTGCCCAGAAGATAGATGATGGCGGCCTTTGCACCAAGGACTACCGCCCGGTTTGCGGTGTTGATGGCAATACTTATGATAATGCGTGCCGTGCAATGTCGGCGGGCACCGAAGTTTCCTACCAGGGCGCCTGCAGTGGCGTTGCAACCGAGCTTGTTAGGTGCCGCGGCCTTGCAAGTGCTTCCGATGTTGCCGCTTGCCTTAAGAAGATCGGCGCAAATGCCAAGGACATTGCACTTCCTTTCCAGAAGTGCAAAACGCTTGATGATGACGAGTCAATTGAGAAGTGCTTTGCGGGCCTTAAGGAAAACGTTCGCGACTCTCTTCCGGCCATTAAACTGCGTGCCTGCGCCCTCATTATTAACGATGACGCACGTGCAAAGTGCAAGGCGGAAATTGAAAATGGCCAAAAAAACGAGGATCCGTTGGAAACTTGCGGCCAATTCACAGATAAGGAGGACCAGAGGAGATGCAAGACCGCCCTCAAGGAGGGCACCGAGGACGCATTCGATGTTTCCGATGCCGCATATTTATGCGCTGAAAAATTCGCAAATGATGAGGCCGGAAATGCTGCCTGCCTTGCAAAATTAAGGCAGGAGTTCAACGAAATCAAGGTCGACTGCAACGTTTTTGAAAACCCGGATCTGCAAAACAGGTGCAGGGTGTGCGCAAACCTTGGCGACAATCCGGTTGGGAAAGCCAGCTGCATGTTCCGCCTCAAGGAATGCCGCGTCGAATACGGCGATGACAACAGCACCTCCAACGAAACCATCCGTGCGTGCATCACCGAGCTAAAAGACGATGATGGGCGCGAGAACCGCTGCAAGAATGCCCAAGACCCTGTTTTGAAGGATGCTTGCCTCAAGAAGGAATTTGGGCTCGAGGGCATTAAGGCGTGCGATACCAAAAAAGGGTACGAAAAAACGAAATGCCAATCCGAACTTAAAGGCAGGGCCATCAATTACGTCAAATACGAATTCAGGAGCATACGGAACACTATCGAAAAACTCCAAGCGCAGGGTTACCTGACTCCCGGGGAAATGGAAAGCATAAAGGCCTATGTGCTAAGGAAACAGTCCGAATTCGAGGCTGCAAACATGCCTGAGGAGAAGCGTGCGATCATTAAGGAAGTCCTGGCGAGATGGAATGAATTCCGGAATAAGCAGATCTTCCAACAGCACCTGAAAACAATTCTGAAAAGGATTGAAGTAATTTATAGGCATATTAACAAACTGGAGGAATTGAGCGGAAAGCTCAAGGAGTCCGGAAGGGACACCGAAAAACTCGACAATGCGATCGTAAAATTGAAGGGGCAGTTGGATGGCGTGAAGGATTCGCAGACATTCAAGGAAGCTCAATGGCGCCTAAATAGCATCACTTTGTGGCTTGCGCACATTAAGCGCATCCTCGTGCAGATGCGCGAAGGCAAGGAGGTCGATATCCCTGAGCCGACCATAAGGCCAAGGCCCACTGTTGAACCTTCGGTTACGCCAACCCCAAGTGTGAACGCCACAATTACCCCCTCACCCACCATTAATGCAACCGTTACGCCGACTCCGAGTGTAAATGCCACAATTACCCCCTCTCCTTCCGTTAATGCAACAATTTCACCGACTCCGAGTGTAAATGCCACAATTACCCCATCCCCCAGCATAAACGCAACGGCAACTCCAACTCCCTCTGTAAACGCGTCAATCACTCCCTCGCCCACTCCCGAACCCTTTCCGTCGGCAAGCGTTGAACCCTCACCTTCCGCAACTCCCCAACCAACCCCTAGCATTGAAGCTTCCCCAACACCCACTCCGGAACCTTCCCCTTCGATACCGGCGAACTCCTCATAATGGTGATATGAATGAAAACCCTGATCCTGGCATTGGCAATCGTTGGCATGCTGACATATGGCTGCCTTGGAGGCGGCGTTGAACCTACTGCCCAGCCCACAATGGAGCCGACAATTACTGCCATTGCCGTGACTATTGATCCAAGCATTGATGGCGCCCTTCAGGAAAGCGCCGACCAGATTGCAGATATCGACAAACTAACGCAGGAACTGGGCGAATCCGATCCGGGAATTACGGATGAAGAGCTTAATGCGCTTGGTTGAATGGAGTGACCAGCGAATTGAAATAATCCATTTAAATTAGAAGAAATCAGATCAAAAAAAATCATGGCCGCCCTTGAGAGGTGCAAATGCAAAAGCGACAAAATTCCACGCCGGTATTCATCTCTGAAAAAACAAGCAGCATTGACTGTTTTCGTTAGTTTCGGGTTGAACGTCGGCAGGGAACTTTCCTCCGGAGGGGAGGCAATTCATGCCCTCTTGGAATGAGGCATTCCGGCTTCCGTCGCACTTGCAAAGCATGAACTCTTGGGGCGGCCCCCCTAAACTATTTTTCTTGTTTTAGAACTTCCCGGAAGCATTCTAATAGCTATCCTTATCGGTTCCCTAATCCCCTTATAGTTTCGCATGCAAGCACCCCCAAGATTGCATGGCCGCGCATTGCAATTCCGCCCTCATAAAACAACCTTTTTAAACGTTTGACTGCTGAATAATAACCTTGCATTATCTGATTTTCCAAGTCAGAATAAACAGTGGGAACCATTTATGGCACGAAAGGAAAACATCGCCGAGGAAGCCGGGAAGCTCATGTCAAATAGGAAGAACATCCGGAACATAGGTATCGTTGCCCATGTCGACCATGGAAAAACCACACTGAGTGATAGCTTAGTTGCGCTAGCTGGCCTCATCTCCCAGGAACTCGCTGGCGAGCAGCGGGTCCTTGATTACGATGAGCAGGAGCAGGCAAGGGGAATCACCATCAAAGCAGCGAACATTTCAATCCCTTACACTTATGAGGGCGAGCCATACCTCATCAACCTGATAGATACCCCGGGCCATGTTGATTTCGGCGGCCATGTCACAAGGGCCATGAGGGCAGTTGACGGCGCCGTGATTGTCATCGATTGCGTTGAGGGCATCATGCCCCAGACCGAAACAGTTCTCCGCCAGGCCCTCAAGGAAAAAGTAAAACCGGTTCTTTTCATCAACAAGATCGATAGGCTGATAAACGAATTGAAGCTGGATGCCGTGCAGATGCAGCAGCGCTTCCTCAAGATCATCACGGGAATAAATAAGCTGATCACGACCTTCGGTTCCGAGGAATTCAAGAGTGAATGGCAAATCGATGTTGCAAAGGGAAATGTTGCCTTCGGGACCGCTTTCAACAAGTGGGCAATTTCGGGCAAGCAAATGAAGAAATCGGGCATGACATTCAAGGACATCTACCAGGCGTGCGTTGATGGCAGGCATGCTGAACTGCAGGAAAAGATCCCGCTTGGGCCGGTCATGATGGACATGATAATCAACCATCTCCCAAACCCATTAACGGCCCAAAAATACCGCGTTCCCGTTATTTGGCACGGCGATCTAGATAGCGATTTGGGAAAGAGCATGCTATCCGTTGATGCCGCCGGGAAGGCCTGCTTCATGGTTACTGCCATCCAAATGGATCCGCACGCCGGCGAAGTGGCCGTCGGGAGGCTTTATTCGGGAACCCTCAAAAAGGGCACCGATGTTTACCTTGCTTCGCAATTCAAGAAGGAGAAGCTGCAAGGGGTTGCGCTCTACATGGGCCCCGACCGCATAACAATCGACGAGGTCCCCGCAGGCAATATCGTTGCACTTGTTGGGCTAAAAGAGGTATTCTCCGGGGAAACGGTTTCCGAAGACCACATTACGCCCTTCGAGCAGATAAAGCATCATTCCGTTCCCGTAGTCACGAAAAGCATCGAAGCAAAGAACCCCCGCGACCTGGTCAAGCTCGTTGAAGTCATGAAAAAGCTGGGCAAGGAAGACCCGACCATGAAGCTTGAGATCAACCCGGAAACCGGCGAGAGCCTGATCTCCGGCATGGGCGAACTCCACCTTGAAATCATCGAGTACAAGATTAAAAACGAGCATGGCGTAGATATCATCACATCCCCTCCGATAGTCGTCTACCAGGAAACCGTCTTTGGGGAATCCCCCGAGCTCGAGGGAAAATCACCAAACAAGCACAACAAGTTCAAGATTTACGTGCAACCTGTTGAAAAGAGCGTAGTGGATGCCATCAACGACGGCACTATAGACGAGCACAAGAAGGGCAAGGAGCTAATAGAGCTCCTGATTAAGGCGGGCCTTCCTCGCGATGAGGCAAAGTCCGTCATGAAAATCCACAACAGCAATTTCCTTTTGGACATGACTAAGGGTGTGCAATACCTTACGGACATCAAGGAATCGCTAATCAGCGCCTTTGAGGAGGCGATGGAGCAAGGGCCCCTTGCAAAGGAGAAGTGCGTAGGCGTCAAGGTCATCCTTACTGATGCTTCCATCCACGTTGATCCGGCCCACAGGGGCCCCGCGCAGCTCTTCCCTGCATTCAAGCGGCCGATTTACGCTGGCATGCTAATGGCCAAATGCACACTCATGGAACCCAAGCAAAAGCTCGTTGTCAATTCGCCCTCAGATTACCTGGGAAACATCACGATAAAAGTTCAAGGAAGGCGCGGCCAGATAGAAAACATCGAGCAGGAAGGCGAAGTCGTCACTGTGACCGCAAAGGTCCCTGTTGCGGAGATGTTCGGGTTTGCAAACGAGATCCGAGGGGCAACGCAGGGCAGGGCCGTATGGTACTACGAGTATGCGGGCTACGAGCGCCTAAATCCGGACCTGCAGGCAAAGATCCAGATACAGATCCGCAAGCGCAAGGGCGATCCTGAGGTCCCTCCGACGGCGAAGGACTTTTTGGATTAGGCCGATTCCTTCAATAAAATTGTGCCAACAGTTGTGCCCATGCGCTTTGCCTATTCTCTGCCGCCTTGCCTGACGCTTCCCCAATCTGCCCACATTTAATAATTTTCTGCCCTTAAGGTGTTTCGGATTGTTTGTTTATGCCGGAAGCTAGTCGTAAAATAACAGATGTCATGGCGGAAGCGCATTTGCCCAAAGTTAGGGCTATTCTCGGGGAAAAAAACCAAGGTTTGATCATTCGGAGTATGGAGATGCCTAAAATCCAAAATGGCTTGCTTGCCGCCGCATTTGCCGGATTTGCTCGGATAGGGATCGAGCGAAGGGGTCCTGAAAGAAGGCAATCTGAAAGACGAAGCAGCTTCCTTCAAATCGAAAAAGAGCGCAGGAGGAAGGATCGGCGAAGAAGCCAGGATCGGAATATCGACCTAATGAATCCTTTTAGCGAGAATTTCAGCAGCCGGTTGCGCTCCCATTTTAGCTCGCGGATGCCAAAACCCCTAATGCTGCCTTCGATCCATCCGGATCCTACAAAGCTGATGGCGGATCTTCACGGGATTGCAGCCAATACGGATTTCCTGGCATCTAGGCTTAAGCAGCATGGGCCAGACGGTATTGAAACCGCGTACCGGGAGGCGCTTGCAAATGCCTACAATGCCGGAGTTAGGCTTAGGGGTTCGCACAAAAGATTTGGATGGGGCGTAAACCGGGCTAAACCAAGATATAAGCCCCGCCAGCCCGATAAAAAAAGCTAGTTCCTATCCTTCCAAATCCTTCACTTCCACGTTTTTTCTCTCGCCTTCAGCCGCGCCGAAATACTCCCTCTTGCCCATCCCGGCAAGGAATCGCATAGTGGACATATCGTAAAGCATTGCCCTTGTCTGATCCTTTTCCCATTATCGCGCCTAAATCCCAAGCGATCCGCTAGCAAAGACGCATCCGACCACAATTAGCATTGTTCCGATCACAATCGCATAAATGCCGCCGAGATGGGCTTGCCAGTCATCTGATCCGAATTTTGCAATCACTTCGGCTTCCGGAAGGGTGCTGATCAGAATCGGTGCGTCCTTATCGTATGTGATTTTCCCCTTTTCCATCCTTCCGTAAACAAGCAATTCATCGCCGGCCTTCAGAACCGACTCCCGCTTCCGCTTATCGCCCAGGCCAAAGCCCTCATACTTGAAGGGGCCAATGCCCGCGGCTTTAGGTTTGCCGCCCTCAATATAAGTTTCATTTAAAACAATTGAGTCTTTTCCAACGCCTTGCAAATCGATCTCTATTTTTCCGGAGCCGTCGCCCACCCAGAATGGCACGCTTCCGCTATCCGAAGAAACCACTATCCAAGTAGATCCTCTTTTTCCTGTCCGCCGGTATTGCTCGGTGACACTTCGGAAATAAACGCAATTGGCAAGGCCGTATTTGGATTTGATCTGCTGCGAAGCTTGCACCTTGCCCTCTAATTTTACCTGTCCCTGCCGTACATCTGAAATTTTAGTTACCGGCAGTGCACTCATCATCCTAAATAATCGCTTTTCATCCCCCACTTTCTTAAGCTTGATGATACCGCCAATCACGAATGCGATCCCAATCGCGGGGGCAATGAAATATTTCCAATCCATAATATTCGCCTTAAATCCCTGTTATTTATTCATATCCTTAACAACCACATTCTTTCTTTCATTTTCTGACGCGCCGAAATACTCCCTCTTGCCCATCCCGGCGATTCGGGCAACCATGTTCCACGGGAATATCTGGATCGAATTGTTGTAGTTCAATACCGTATCGTTGTAAAAGCCCCGCGAATACGCGATCCGCTCCTCAGCATCGCCGATCTCATCTTGCAAATGCAGGAAATTCTTGTCCGCCTTCAATTCCGGATAATTCTCCGCTACGGCAAAAACGGATTTGACGGCGATTTCAATATTATCGTTGGCCTTTGATATTTCGCCGATCGATTTGGCGTTCATGAAACCGCTTCTCGCAAGCGCCACCTTCTCGAATACCGATTTCTCAAATTTTGCATAACCCTTAACAACCTCGACGAGATTTGGGATCAGGTCGTTTCTCCTCTTTAGCTGTATATCGATTTGGCTCCATGAATCATTGCATCTCTCGCGCAGCTGGATGAGGCGGTTGTAAACAACTGCCAGCACGAGCGCGAGCATTGTAATTCCCGCAATAATGATGATTTCGTATGCCATGGTGCACTCCTCTTTTTCTCAATCGATTAGGAAATTCACAAGGAACATGGCCGTTCCCAAAATCCCAAGCCCATATCCCAATAAAATCTGTAACTTGTCATCGCTCCGTTTTCCCTTCAAGTATTCCTCCTCGCTTTTGGTGCTGGCAATCAGTTTCAAAGCACTATCCGGCTGCATTATGAGCCCCCCCGCCTTCTTCCTTATCATTCCATACGCGAAAATCTTCGAATCCGGCCGAAGCACCCACTCATATCTGCGCGCCCGAACGGAGCCAAGCTTAAGACCTCCAAATACTTCCATTCCTCCCTTCATTCCCTCCCATTCCAGGACCCTCTCGAAATCTGCAAGGTCGCTTTCCTTTGGGACCGCCCCGATTATCGGGAATTTGCTTGCGGCTTCCAATACCCTTCCCACGGCTTCCATGGGATTGATGGTTCCCCCCCTGTAAAGGCCCCGCAGCTCATCGTAAAGCCTCCTCTTCTCCTCCCCCAGCAAATCCATCCTGACCTTGCCGGTGCCATCATCCACATTAAACGGCTCAAATCCGTAATCATAAAAGACGGTAACCCACTTATGGCTTTTCCCGGACTTTTGCAATTCCTCTTCCATGCTGACGTAGTACACGCAATCCACTTTCTGGTAGTTGGATTTTAGAAGCTTTATCGGAACGACCTTCCCGGCAATTTTTGCGGGCACGTCCGCGACCGCATCCTCCAACTGCAAGGGAGGCTGCCTTTGGATTTTGTAGAGCTCCTCATCCTCCTTCTTTTGCCCCTTAATTACCATGATCCCGAAGCCCGCAAGAACAAGGCCTCCGGCAAGCAGTATGAAATTTACCATATCTCTCGAATAAGGTTTAAACTGGGGGCGAATATAAATATATCAAAAACAGCGCAACCGGCATGAATTCGAAATATTTTTCAAATATGCAATCGCTAACACAGAAATTTAATTAGCGAATTTTTGAAATTAGGGCTAACAGATTAACATAAAAGAAGACGAGGTAAATATTCATTTAAAAAACTGTTTTCTCAACTCAAATTCATCTCAAGCGAGACTGATTTTGGGATTTCCATCCGCATCACGTCCCGAAGCACTCGGTCGTCGGCCTTGATTTCCATTAGGCGCTTGTGGATGCGGCATTCCCATTTCTCATAGGTGTCGGAACCATCGCCGCACGGCGTTTTCCGGGTTGTTATCCGAAGCTTTTTCGTCGGCAGCGGTATCGGCCCGCGGATCTCGACGCCCGCACGCTTGGCTATGTCCTTGATTTGCGTGCAAACGCCATCAAGGTCGGTATACGACCGGCTTTCGAGTTTTATCCGCGCCTTCATAACGAACACACGCTTAATTTTTTCAAAACCATCTTTTTCTTCCAGGCCAAATACGATAAATCATAAGCGAGGGCCTACTTGACGAGCAGGTGCGTACTCTTCATACGGACCTACCCCTCTTTTGGCCTCTCAACTCATGAACACAATTATGAAAAAATAAAAAAAAATTCCGATGAGAAATCATGTTTTCTTCGGTACCACTTCCAGCACGATTCCAGCCGCGACGGTCTGTCCCATGTCCCTTATGGCGAACCTCCCAAGGGCGGGGTATTCGCTGTACTTTTCAACGACTGTTGGCTTTGTCGGCTTGATCCTAACGATTGCCACATCGCCGGTCTTGATGAAATCCGGGTTCTTCTGGACCGTCTGCCCGGTCTTGGGGTCCTTTTTCTCCATGATCTCGGTTATCGTGCATGCAACCTGCGAGGTGTGCAGGTGGAATACCGGCGTGTAATTCTTTCCGATGGCAGTTGGATGGTTGAGCACCACGATCTGCGCAGTAAATTCCTCCGCGACCATCGGAGGCGCCTTGACATCGCCCACAACGGATCCCCTCCTGATCGCCTTCTTATCGACTCCCTTAAGGGCAAAGCCGATATTGTCGCCAGGGATCGCCTGCTGAAGGGGCTGGTGGTGCATCTCAATGCTCTTGACTTCCGCAGTGACGTTCTCAGGCATGATGATTATGGTTGTATTTGGCTTTAGCACTCCGCTTTCGACCCTGCCGACGGGCACGGTGCCCTGGCCGGTGATCGTCATGACCTCCTGGATGGGCAGCCTAAGCGGCTTGTCTGTTGCCTTCTTGGGTTCGAGCAGCTTATCGAGCGCTTCGAGGAATGTGGGCCCCGAATACCAGGGCATGTTGATTTTTTTGTGTTCCTTGTCGGGACCCCCTTCCTTTTGCCCGACATTGTCTCCCATGTACGCGGAAACCGGAATTACCGCAATCTGGTCCATCTTGTAGCCCATGGGCTTGATTTTTGCTATGAGCGCCGATTTGGTTTCCTCAAACTTCACATGGTCGTAGTTTATGGCATCCATCTTGTTGATCGCAATTATGAACTGCGATACTCCAAGCACCTTCAAAAGGAATGCATGCTCAATGGTCTGTGCCTGGACGCCCTCCTTTGCGGAGCATACCAGCACCGCCGCATCCGCTTGGGACGCTCCCGTGATCATGTTTTTCACGAAGTCCTTGTGGCCGGGCGCGTCGATGATTGTGAAATAATATTTTTGAGTGTGGAAATCGCGGTGGGCGATGTCGATCGTAACCCCCCTTTCCCGCTCCTCCTTTAGCTGATCCATTGCGAATGCAAACTCAAATGTTGCCTTTCCGACCTTTGCGGCTTCCTCCTTTAGTTTCCTAAGGTCGTTTTCCGACAGGGCGCCGGTATCGTAAAGAACCCTTCCAACCAGGGTGCTCTTCCCGTGGTCCACGTGGCCCGTGAAGATGAGGTTTAAATGAGGTTTTTCCGCCATATCGCTTCACCTATGTTTTTTTATCGGGTAGAATCGGCACCGTTAATTATCCCGGCCGCCCCTTCCCCCATGATCCTTTTTTTCAAATCCGGGAGCTACCTGTAACCGTTAGTTTCCCGTAGAATCAGCCATGTTGAGCCAATAAGCTGAAATATCGCATTAAAGTAGCAATTAATCTTTAAAAAGGTATCTGTTTCAATGCGCCATTAATGGCTTCGAGGAGGAATTCCCATCAACAAATATATATACTTGATTTCCCAGAAATCTCTCCTTAAAAAACCGTATTTTGGTGACGCATATATGGCTAGCTTATTGCCAAACGATGAGGCCTCCTGGACGCTTATCGCATTGCTGCTTTTGTACTTCATGCTATCCGGGGGCGCTAATTTCTCCTTGCCGGTCTGGGGCGCGATAGCTTTCGTTGGTTTCATAATAATCGGCACCGCCCAGCATCATTATTAGCACTTTTCGATGTATTATTGGAGGTCTCGAACCCCCTTCCCTAATTTGGTCGGGTAACCGATCCTTTCCTTAATTTGGCCCATTAATCCCGCTAAGTTGATATTTCCCCCTTTTCCGATGCCTATTTTTTCCCAATAATTTTGCCCTCTCCTTTATTTTCGAGCTCTTGAATTTTCCGGGCCCAAAAGGCTTTGCGCGCACGATCCTGGCATGTTCAAACCCCTCCATTTTTAGCATCCTTCGAAGTTCTGAAGTTTTGAGGGGCTGGTCATATCCGAAGACGATCAGCTCCGGCCGGTATTTCAGAATCGGCACCAGAGTATTTAGCCTATCCCCCCTAACAACCACATCTACAAGCAGCTCCTTTGAGACATGATCCATCCTGACGCGCTGCGAGAACCAGGGTTTTTTACCCTTCACTAAAAGGTACCTTTCATCGCTTGCCACAACTACGTAAAGCTTCGAATCCTTGCCCCCAAGCTTTTTCGCCTGCCTGAAAAGCGAGCGGTGGCCCTCGTGAATTACATCAAATGCCCCAAATGTCATGACCTTTTTGTGCATTATAACAACCCGCTGTTGAAACTAGGTGTGCATCTAAAAACTAAAACCCGTTCCATCTTCAAAAATGCATGTATTTTGTAATTAGGGGGATTATGTGATATTCGAAATTGAGAAAATAGGTACTCCACTTCAAGGGCCCTCGAATCCGCAATCCTTGCACGCATACTTATTGGCGTTTTCCCGGCAGCTCTTGCACCTTATGATCTTCCCCTTGTCGCAGTTGGGGCAGGAGAATACGGTTGCATCATCGGCGTTTCGGCCGCAGCTTGAGCATGATCTCATCAGTTCTCACCTTAAATTGGAATTTCGAAGGTTTTATTATCCGGCTTTAGCTTTTTAATCACTCGCTTGGATAATACTTAGCCGCTGCCCGATGGTTTGATTGATTTCAAAATAAGGGGGTAGGGGCGACCGTGATGCGAAGCATCGCGGTTCAGCAGACATAAAGTCTGCGTGACCCGAGTAGGGGGCTTAGCCCCCTATAGGGGTTGGGCCCGTAGTATAATCTGGACAGAACGGAAGCTTGCGGAGCTTTTGATCCGGGTTCAAATCCCGGCGGGCCCGTATATTTTTTTTGTTAATTAGAATTGGTATAATGGCAATTTGATAGTTGATTTTTTTTAAAAAAAACCAAATTCAAAATAGGGTACGGGCGTTATCATTTTCAACTGCAATTAGAACATTCAGCGCATCCCAAAGATCCTCGAGAGCACCTTGGGGCTTGGGCTTCCCCTCTCGCCGTTTGAGGTTTTTATCTCGAGCATCCCTTCAAGGCCGCCCATGTGCTGGCGTATTTCAAAAGCCGTTTTTCCAAGGGAATCCGCCTTCTCCTCAAGTACCCGTATGGAAAATTCGAGGTTGCGCATCCGGCCCATGCCGATCCTTGCAACCTCGTATGAAATATCCTCCTCCCTTAGCAATTCAAAATGGTTTTTCGCTCGGGAAATTTTCGCCTTTATTTCGCGCTCTGAAAATTCCATGATCTTCTTTGCCTGCGCAAGCTCCTTATCGATCGCTTCTATCCTTTCGATCGTAGGCGCTACCAGTTCTTTCTTGATGCCGTTGCCGTTATGTGCAAGTGAAGCAAATCCGTTTGACTTAGGGATAAGCCTGGTCCCCGTGAATCCGTACTTTATTTCTATTAGCCCGCTTTTCGAAAGTGTCTCGGCAATTTGCTCGACCTTTTTATACGGCTGGCTAAGGGCCCGGCTTGCATCCTCGATGGTGCAGCCATGCCTGAGATTGATGAAATCCATCAGCTTATCGACGTTGGTGCTCAATATCGGCATCGTTTATCCCTGGAAAGTGGTTAATTCTTTATTAAGTTTATATAGCTTGCGTTGAACATCAAGAATTTATTATGGGCTGTGGGGGAGGCGGTGGTAATGGAAATGGCAGCACTGTGTTTATCCTAGCTGAATTATGCTACAATTGTTGCCACTCCATAAAGATGCCAGCGGTTATTTGCCCTGCGCATTATCGCAAGCTTATTCCCGATGCTTGCGCAAACCGGCTTTTTCAATTTAAGGAAAAACGCCTTCTTTTTCCTCTCAATGATGAATCCGATGGTGGTGTTGGTCCCGATTCCTAGCACCAGGGGTTCGTTTATTCCCGGAGTAGTATTGAAGCTCTCGATCGCCCTTTTAAGCGGCTCGATTTCGACCTTTATTTCCAGTTTCGTTTCCGGGAGCGTGCCCGCCCTCCCGACAAGGTTGCCAACAAGCCCGTCGGATTTGCTAAGGGCAGGATCCAGCGTGGTGGAAATTCCAATGAGCCCCCCCGGGAATGCCTCCTCGAGCTTTTCTTTTTCTGCAAAGAGCCCCGTGATTTTGGTCTTGAGTATCTCGTATGTTTCGCGATCCTTCTTCTTCTTTAATATACCGGGCGAAAGCTCCACTTCGTCTCCGATTGCGAGCCTTCCCCTGACCATAGAGCCCCCGAAAACCGCGCCAATGAGCCTTTCGATCTTTGCCCCAGGCTTATTAACATCAAAGCTCCTTGCAACGTAAAGTGAAGGGTCGGCCTCGGGATTGCGCTTGGGTGTTGGGATGGTCTCCTGGATTGCGGCAATGAGCGCGGATAGCGATTTTAATGAATGCGCAGCAGTAGGGATGATCGGCGCGTTTTCAAACATCGTGCCCTTCAGGAATTCCTTGATCTCCCGATAATTCTCGATTGCCTGCTGTCTTGTTACGAGATCTACCTTATTTTGAGCGATTACAATGTTCTTTATTCCCGCAGCCTCCAAAACCATGAGGTGCTCTGCGGTTTGGGGCATGGGGCATTTCTCATTTGCGGCTATGACAAATAGCGCCCCGTCCATTATGCTGCTCGCGGCAATCACTGTTGCCATCAGGGTTTCGTGACCAGGAGAATCCACAAATGAAATTTTCCTTAAAAATTTTACCGGGCCTCCGCAATTGTCGCATTTCTTGTCCGTCGTATACCCTTCAGGGCCCGTGCATTTTTCGCACCTGCTAATCCCGATGTCCGCGTACCCCAGCTTGATTGTGATGCCCCTTTTGATCTCCTCGGAATGGGTATCCGTCCATTTGCGCGTTAGCGCCGCGACCAGCGTCGTTTTTCCGTGGTCGACATGGCCAACCGTTCCAATGTTCAATTCGGCTTGAGGCATAAACTAACCACTCGTTAAGCAGAGAAGATTTAAGACTGATGCTTTTATTAAAGGAGCCCCCATTTATGGCCCGCCGCCTCCTAAAATTCGTGTATGACCCTTTCGATGGCCGCAACCGGCAGCGCGTCCTCATCGGAGGCATGCTTGAGCTTTACCTCATGCGAGGGCATTAGCGATCTAGCAGCAGCTATCAGCTCGCCGTTGAGCGTGAAAAGTCCAACAACATCCAAAGAGTCAATATTCTCATCCAAGGCCATCACATCGGATATTTTTGGCCTGATGCCGTTCCTGATCTTTTGTGCCGAGGCGTCCGTGAGGACGATTTTTTTCATTTTGAGGGTTTCGATAGGGAAAATAGTCCTCCTGATGTAACTATCGTCGCCCTTTTCCTTCCAGGCCCAATAATGGTCTGCAAGTTCCTGAAGGCTCACGGCCTGCTTTTCATCAAATTGGCCGGCGCGTACCCTTCGAAGCTCCGCCATTTCCGCCTTTATCCCCAATATTTCGCCGATATCGAAAACAAGCTTCCGGATATAGGTTCCAGCCTCGCATGCACATTCGAACAATGCCAGGTTTTCCCTTATTTCAAGCACGTTCAGTGAATGAATTTTCCTAATCCTCAATTTTTTTGCAACCGCGCTTTGCAGTGGGGGCTTTTGGTATATTTCACCGCGGAAATTATCAAGGGCGCATTCGAGTTGGGCATTGCTGGTTGGTTTCGAAAGCCGCATTACGCAAACGTACTTCTTATCGGCCTTAGAGAGGTAGCCTGCCATTTTGCGCGAACTCCCAAGCAGGACAACCAGCACCCCCGATACGTTCTGGTCGAGCGTTCCGGTGTGTCCCGTAGCTTTCAAGGAGAGGATTTTCCTAGCGAATGCGGATACCTCATGCGAGCTTGGGCCCGGGGGTTTATCGATCACAGCTATGCCATATTCTAAAAGTTCTCCGATGGGACGTTCCGAAGGCCTTTTCCCTATTTTGCCTTCAGCTTCGTTGATGATTAGCATAAGTGCTCGAAATTGCTTCCTTTAAATTTATTTGGATAATCCGGTCGCAGCCTAGGGCAGTGGCTCGAGATGGCCGATGTTGCACCTGCGCACCTTCCCCTTCGCATCCTTAACTTCGCAAAAGTTCTGGTCGATGATTTTCGTGACCTCAACCTCGCTTCCCGCCGTCCTGCCCGATACCTTGACATATTTCCTTCCGACTTCGATTGCCGCCATTTTTAACCACCGTTTTCAAGCTTTTTTTTAGCATCTGATTTTTTTCAATCCCGCCGCAATTCTGCTTTTTATCCCCAGGGCGCGGGAGCTTTCCCTGGTTTTCCCGAAATTTTTACCCCGGGCAAGGGCAACGATCCTTTGCGCTACTTTTTCAGCCGGCATTTTATTTGTGTCGATTGCAAGGTCTGCGAATGCATGCTTGCGGATGTCGAGGCCATAGAGCAGCATGTACTGCCGGGCATTTTCCGCATCGCGCTTTCTTGTCAATGCAAGCGCCCTTGCCGGCATTATTCCTTCCCTTTTTGCAATCCTTTTGGCTCTTGTTCCAAGATCCGCATCAAGCCAGATCCGCAAATTCGCGGGCGCAATCCAGATGGCAAGCCGGCTGCCCATTATCGCGTTTTCCTGCACACCAAACATTTCAAGGAGCTTCCTGTCCAGCAAATAATCGTAACTCCAATCTTCCTTCCTGATATCGTGCAATCTTTCGAATTCCATTCCAAGGTCCTTTGCCATGTCGCGGAACGTATAGTTGATTACCCTAAGCCCCATTTTCTTGCCAACAAGCCTGCAGACCGTGGAATTCCCTGATCCCGAAAGGCCCGACACGGCAATCTTCACATGCGCCACCGTTTATATCCGAAAATCCCCACCGCATAAATAAAAGAGGCCATCATCCCATGGGCCCGTAATTTACGGGGGCCTTTAATAAAACGAATTGCGTCGAATCCTTATTTTTTCATCATGTCTATGTATTTGAGATGGCTAATGCCAACGTCCTCCCTTGAAAGGATTCCTGATTCGAGCCTTATCTTTTCCCTTATGAGGGCCCTTAGGCAGTTTCCGCACAGCACGCCCCCGAACATCCGCTCTGGCCTTTTTTCCGTCTTGGCAAGCTTGCGCATCCCAGAACGGCCAAGATTAGGCACGCCCCTAAGCAGGCCCCTGCATATGGCGCATGGGGCCTTGGATGTTTTCTTGGCCTTGTATATCCGGGCAACCCTGCCGCCCGGTGTCTTGACTGTCCTTTTCTTAGCACTTCTGCTCCTCAATGCCGGCCTTACCATGTTTTTTTCACCATTTGATCGTAAATTCCAATATCCCCTTTTTCCCCAATTCCGGTATTCCCCACCATAATAATTGCGTCCATCCCTTTCCTCCAATCACTTCTTCTTCAATACCTTGCTCCAAATCTGCTCGATCACAAGGCCCGTAACGACCGACGAGAGGATGAAAAAGCCCCGGGGGCCGTAATGCGAATTATGGAAAATGTTGAGCCCAAAAAGCTCGTTTCCGTTCATATGCAATGCGATTGGAAGCTCGACCAGGAATGTTTGGAAATTCGATTGCAAAACGAACATGAATCCCAGGAACAGGGGAATGACGAAAATCATGTTCTTGAACGGGAGGAACATCATCTCGTTCATCATCTTCATGACTTCGGGCTCGCGCACCTTGAGCTCATCGAGCTTCTTTTTGTCGTCGCGCTTGACCGCATCCGCCATCTCCTTTTGATATTCCTTCATCGTTTTTTGGATATGGTCAGTTTTCTGCCTAATGCCGGTCTTGCGGCTGATGAACGAGGTCAAGGCGGAAAAAAACACCGCCGATAGGAAGATCAAGACCCATTCCGGCAAACCAAATATTTCCATATAAATCATCTTGCGATACGCTTCAGGATCGGATACATCTCAAAAATTTGCTGCTGGGCAAGGTCCTCATAGAAGCGGTAAAGGATGCCTACCGTAAGAAGGATTCCCGTTCCCGTACCCAATGCGCCGGTGATGTCGGCAAACCATGCGAGCACACCAACGAATATGGAGCCGAGAATGGTGATGATGGGTATGTATTTTTGCAGGATTTTTTCTGTGATCCGCGGATCCTGCCTATACCCCGGGATCTGCAGGCCCGTTTTGTTGAGCTGCGCAGCCACTTTGTCGGGCCCCATTCCGGTGCTTTCAATCCAAAACCAGCCGAAGATGACGCAAAGTACCACCAGGACTATTCCATATACTAGTATATGCAGCAACTCGGTTGGGTTTAGCAGGTATTGGCTGACATAAGTTGCATATCCTCCAACAAGGAAAATCGGGGAGGGCAGGGCGCTTGTGAGGTAGGCTAAACCGCCATCAAGGCCTTGTATGGGCCTGTTGGTCGTGGCATCGAATCCGCCTAAAAGAGGGATCCCTGCATTGAACATGAATAGCCCAATCACCTGCACGTTTAGCAGCAATGCCGAAGCCAAAATCACCGGGATGTTGCTCACGTAGAGGAATTTTATCGGGTAGCGCGCGCCAAGACCCCTAGCGCCTCCGTATGCGAGCGGCAGCTCGATTTTCATGCCTTCTGCAAACACTACGACCAGGAACACTATGATTGTAAATATAAGCGGAAACAGTGTCCAAATCGCGGTTGCAAAATCGCCCCTGGTAAACTGGAAAATCGCATTTGGGATGATGCCCGCTGGTTCGGTAGTTGTTGCGCCCAGGATCCCTAGCCAATCCAGTCCGAAGAACCCGAATGTGCCAACAAAAATTGCCTGGGCGACCCCTGCCGCGATAAATAGGGAAACCCCCGAGCCGATGCCGTATTTTTGGCAGACTTCATCCAGGTAAAGGAGGAAGATCGATCCCATGGTAAGCTGGAGCATGACGGCCAGCTGAAGCGGGGTTATTATCCCAAATATTGCATTTGCCGCGAATAGCTGGGCGGTTGCCGCATCGGATGCGACAACTATCGCCTTGGAATATATGAATCCTTCGACAAGCGAGAGGAAAATTGCGAGAAGTTTCTGGATCCCCTGGAACGTCTTCTTGTTTTCGGGATCAGACAAATCCAGGTTTATTAGCTTGGCCCCAACCGCCAGCTGTAGGAAGATGGATGCGAGCACGATCGGGCCAATTCCCGTTGTTATGAGGGTTCCCGTGCGGCTTCCGAGAAGGATTTCAAATCTTTCGAATTGCTGGATGATCGTTTGCTCGGCGCCGTATGGGTAGACCTGCCCCATGATGAAAAACAGCACCAGCACGGCAGCAGTCCAGATGAGCTTGTCGCGCAGCCCCGGCTTCCTTGCAGGTGCCTTAACCTCGGGAAGGTTGCTTATAAGCGGCTTTAATGCGTCTATCAGTCCCATTTTTCCTTCCCCATAATCGCGAACCGGTAATTGCCATGAATTCAAAGTATTGCAAAAATCCTTCAATCATTAAGATCGGATCGGACGAATAAAGATTTTGCCATTGAAAAACCTTATTCCCTTCCCTGATTTACGCCCGTCATTTTGAAACAGGCTGCTTTTCTGATGGTTCCTTGGCCTTTAAAATAATTATCTGGCCGCCCGCCTTTTCAACCTTTTCCTTTGCCGAATCGGAATGCGCATCTGCCTTGATGTTCGCCTTGATGCCAAATTCCCCATTCCCAAGCAGCTTCACGAACCTGCCTTTGCGCCTCAGGTCGATTTCGTATGCGTCCCCAGCCTTCTTGTAAGCGCCCCTTTCAATTTGGAGGGACAATTCATTGAGCCCGACAACCTCGATTTTTTTCCTTGAAACGTTGACAAATCCTGCAACTGTGGTCGAGGGACCTTCAGATTTCAGGTACTGGAACCTCTTATGCTTGTGGAAACCGGCCCTGCCAACGCCCCCCCGGCTTCCCTTCCCCCGCCGGTTCTTGGTATTCCCACTGCCAAATGTGCGGTTGGCGTAGTGTTTCCTCATCTTGCTCTTTATCCTTCTTGCCATGTGGATTCCCCTTAAAATACACAATTCATTTTGATGGTTTTATTTCCCACTCTAACTGATAATAGGAAAAAATCAGCGCGAGGTAAAATTTACTGACTAAAACCTTTTAAAGGTGATTAATGGGTTTGCAATAGTCCGCAATAAGAAATATTCGATTGCTTGGAAATTCAACCATGCAATAAATCCATTTGTGTGGAAAAAATATGAATAAAAAACCTCCATCCGACTCATTTATATACCTCCGCCTGATATTCCTCTCACTATTTTGAGAGGGGAAATTGAGAGCGTTGCAACTCTCTAGTGGTTATAGGTGAGCTCCATGAAATTGCAAGCCAAGGCGGGCAGGATAGAAGATGGCAATGAAGATGCGCTCTTGCTTTTACTGTTCAAGGATGAGCCGCTGCCCAAACCAGCAAGGCATGTGGATGAAAAGCTAAAAGGCGCAATTTCCTCTTTGATTAAGGGAGGTGAATTTACCGCAAAACCCGGGCAAATATACCTGCTCAACCATAACCTGGAAAAAATGCAATCCAAGCGCATTATCCTCTCCGGATTGGGCCCAAGGAGCCAATTTACCCAGGAGCGGATGCGCGGCGCAGCGGCAAAGGGCGCAACATATGCACGGAACATTGGGCTTTCGAGCCTTGGCGTTTCACATGCTATTGATGCGCCCGGCACCCCCGATGCTAGCGCGGCAGCTATTGTCGAGGGAATAGTTCTTGGCAGTTACCGATTCCAAAAATACCGCACGGAGGACGCCAAGGAACCAAAGGCGCTGGAAAATGCAAATATTTACACCGAAATCAATCGGCTTAAGGAGATCCAAAAAATAATTGATGCCACCCAGACAGTGTGCGACGCCGCAAATCTGGTAAGGGACATGAATAACGAGCCGGGCAACATTGCAACCCCTGCCTACATGGCACGCAGGGCCCAGGAGGTCGGGGCAAAATACGGCATCAAATGCAAAGTGCTCGGCCTTAAGGAAATAGGGGCCTTGAAAATGAATGCTTTCCTGAGCGTAGCAAAAGGCAGCGTCCAGGAACCCAAACTCGTCGTAATGGATTACAATCCCAAGGGAAAGGAGACTTTGGTCCTTGTGGGCAAGGGCATTACCTTCGATTCCGGCGGAATATCCATCAAGCCTTCAAGGGACATGGAGAAAATGAAATGGGATAAAAGCGGGGGCTGCACCGTGATCGGGGCTATTGCCGCCGCAGCTGCCCTCAAGCTGCCCTACCATCTAATCGCCATTGCCCCCTTCACGGAAAACATGCCCTCCGGCAGCGCTTCAAAGCCGGGCGATGTGGTATCCGCAATGAACGGCAAGACAATCGAGATTGCAAATACCGATGCTGAAGGCAGGCTGGTTCTTGCAGATGCTCTTGTTTATGCGGCAAGGTTCAAGCCCAAGGCCGTTATAGATTTTGCAACCCTCACTGGAGCTTGCGTTGTAGCGCTTGGGGATGTTTGCGCTGGCATTTTTGGAAATGACGAGAAGATGATTGAAAAGGTGCGGCTTTCCGGAGAGCGAACGGGCGAGAAATGCTGGCCGCTTCCCCTCTGGCGCGAGTACGATGACAAGATAAAAAGCGACATCGCGGATGTCAAGAACATCGGGAACTTACCCGGCGATGCGGGCGCCATAACCGCCGCGGCCTTCCTGAAAAAATTTGTGAGCTACCCCTGGGTCCACCTCGATATCGCCGGAACGGCCTGGAATGATTATGAAAAGCCCTATGGCATCAAGGGCGCAACGGGCTACGGGGTAAGGCTCATCGTTGACCTTCTTAGGAATTGGAAGAATTGAAGGTGTTCTGCTACTCCGGATCGGCAGGTTTTCAATTTCGTCAATCAGCCCTTACCGTCCGTAATTCAACTATTTGCGCTCCTAATTAATCCGGGCTTTTTTATCAAAGAGTTGGTGCGCTCCCCCCTTTATTTTCTATCCTGCTTGCTCATCTGTGATTTTATCAGGATGGTTTCCTGGACAATTGGGTTCATGAGTTGCGAGAATGTCGTATAATCGATTTCCCTTTTCATGAAACTTTTCGTGATTTCCGTTTTCTGGTTCTCGAGCTCCTCAAGCTTCCTTAAGAGAGATTCCCTTGTCTGCGACTGTTTCCCTTCCGGCACCGTAATCCTGGGCTTGATGCTTGCCTGCTTAATGAACTCAGCTTCGAATCCCGTGAATATGGACTTCCCAACTTCCGTGTGCGAGGGCGTTTTCTCGTCATCGATGGGTGTCACTTTCCCCAATTCCTTGAGCTCCTTCATTATGCTCGACATGGGAACTGTTATCGAATAAGCCTCCGACATTTGCTTTTTCGCCTGGGATTTCACTATGCTAAGCTCCACCAGGAAACCGTCTGTATCGAATTCATCGCCACTGAACTCGAGGGATTTTATCTTCATGGAATCGGGCTTCATGCGGTTCAGTATTATCGAGAATTTCTTGTTGAACACGATCAAAAGCTCGTCAATGTCCTTCTCGCCGTTGTTCCTGACCGTAAGCTCGATTCCCCAGCTCTTTGAATTGATGAAGCGCTTGAACAGCTCCATCCTGACAACTACGGTAGGATCCGTCCGAAATTCCACGATCCCCTTCTTCCTGTCGAAGTAATAGGTGGTGCCTTCTGCTTTTCCTCCCAGTGAAAGTGCCCGGAAAGCCGCTGCAATATTGGAAATTATCTTCATGCCTACCTGATGCGGTTACGGTTTGCCGGTATAAAAATGCTGATGGTGGGCATATTGCACTTGTCCCCTGGAAGGAGTCGGGAAAATATGCGTTAAATATCGGCCCCCAATGCAATTCCCTACGTTACCTTAGTCGAATTATTCCTTTAACCTTTCTTCATTATTTGGCTACCATTTTCCTAACCGCAGCATCAATGCGCTTCAATGCCTCCTTGATATTTTCCTGGGAATTCGCATAGGAAAAACGCAAATATCCTTCACCGAACTTGCCAAAGGATGTGCCGGGAAGGCATGCGACGCCCGCATCATTTAGGAGGTAATCCGACATCTGCTGGGATGTGATGCCTGTTTTCCTGATATTTGGGAAGACATAAAACGCGCCGTGGGGCTTCCTGCAGGAAAAGCCGGGGATTTTATTGAGGCCCTCCACGATCAGGTCCCTTCGCGCCCTAAATTCGCTTACCATCGCCTTAACCGAATCCTGCGGGCCATTTAGCCCTTCGATGCCTGCAACCTGGGTGAAACTTGCAGTGCAGGAATTGGAATTGGTCATGAGGCGTGTGATGTGGGGGGCGAGATTCTTGTTCATTATTCCATATCCAAGCCTCCAGCCGGTCATTGCATACGCCTTGCTGAATCCATCGAGGATGATCGTCCGCTCTTTCATTTCCGGGAGTGAGGCGATGCTGAAGTGCTCCTTGTCGTAAAGGATCTGCTGATATATCTCATCGCTAAGCACCCATAAATCATGCTCCTTGGCAAGTTTTGCAATTCCCTCAAGGTCCTTGCGCTCCAGTATTCCGCCCGTGGGGTTGGCGGGCGAATTAATGATGATCATTTTTGTCCTGGGGGTTATGAGGCTCTCGAGTTCCTTGACATCAAGTGAAAATTCCCTCTCCTCCCTGATCGGCACCGGCACGGCCTTCCCACCCATGAAATTTATCATGCTTTCGTAAATCGGGAATCCCGGATTTGGGTAGATGATTTCATCCCCCGGGTTGGTAATTGCCATGATGGCAAAAAACATTATCGGCTTTCCCCCCGGGACGATCACGACCTCCTCTGGTGAAAACTGCATTCCGCGGATTTTTCCCGAGTAGTCCGCAACTGCCTTGCGCGCATCCATGAGCCCTGCGGAGGGCCCATAGTGTGTGAAATTTTTCCTAATCGCGGAAATTCCCGCTTCCTTGATGTTCATAGGAGTATCGAAATCGGGTTCGCCTATCTCCAGGTGGACGATGCTCTTCCCCTGCGCTTCAAGCGCCTTTGCCTTTGCGAGGACTTCGAATGCGGTTTCGGTCCCAAGGTTTTTCATTCTGTCGGCGATTTGCATCAGATTCACCCTCTTTTCTAAAATTAGACTATCCGTTTTACGGGAGCAACTTTGAAAAAGGTTTTCTTTTATGCCGGATTGTTATCGTCCTCTAATCCGCCCAATGATATCTTTTGGAATTCCGCGTATTCTATCCCAAACAGGAATGAGGTATTTGTTGTTGGCAAGGTGCCCTTCGGGAGCGCATCGGCTTCAATAAATTTCTACAGGATTCATTCTGCTTAAGCCCGGCAGGCCATCCGCAGGGAGCATTTACCAACAATTAAATACCCTGCCAATCGGAATCTTACCATGGGCCCGGAAAACCGCGATCGCAAGCCGGAAAGCACTGGCCGGACCTTTCTTGAACACCACGTGATGAGATCGGAGTTTTTTCCCCCACCTTTGCGTACAATCGTCTCAAACATGCAATATGCCAAATATCCGGGGGGACTTACGAAAAAAGAGCTTGTAAAGCTAAACGATGCATATGATTTTGCACATACTGTTCATCGGGGCCAAAAAAGGGAGAACGGCGCGAGGTATGTCGATCATGTCCTGAGGGTGGGCGTCAGGGTCGCCAGGTATGGGGGCAATCTGAATCAGGTGATCGCGGGCCTGCTTCATGATTCGATAGAACAGGGGGTATATGAGGGGGGGCATGTTAGCCATTCCCTCCTGCAAGCGAAATTCGGGAAAAGGGTTGCCAATGCAGTAGCCGCAATGTCGGTAGGCAAAATCACCCACTCTGGAAAAATTATTCCCCCCACCGATCCGGATTATCATAATGTGGAGCATCGGGATACCTTGCCGAATTATTGGAAAAGGGAATCCGATATCATGAGCCGAGTTCTAAATCACGGTGTAGATGCCCTCCTGCCAAAAATTTGTGACCAATCGGACAATATGTTTACTGTTGGGGGAATGGATCAAAAAAAATTACCCAGATACTACCAAAAATGCATAGGGAGGGTTGACCTGCTTACTAGCGCGCTCTCAAAAAATATGGACAGCCGGGGGCGTATCGGGCGATCGGCTAGGATATCTGCAGTGCTAAGGTCGGCAATAGAGGGCGATTTATTGGATAGGTTCGGCCGCATGAAAAAAATCCTTGCCCAAAAATTGGGCCCCGATGAGCTCGCGCAATTGGAGCGGACCCACCCCCTCAGATCCATTACTTCCTTTTCCGTTCGTCCTTCTTTACCTCGACGAGGCCGTTCACGATAAGTTTTCCGAGCGGGGATAGCGTCGTTATTATTTTCCCCCTGTTTCTTCGCGTATTGACAAGCCCCAGCTCTTCAAGCCCGGGCTTGTCGCGCGATCCCCTAATATGGTAGGTTACTAGAGGCAAACTCATCTTTAGCTCCCTACTAATTGCCTCTAGGGATTCGAACTCCCCCTTCCTGGAAATGGTCTTGATCACCTCCATCTTCTTGTCTGAGAGGGCGTTGTAGTAGGAAAATTTCATTATCGGATAGGCAATTATTTTGTCATGAAGCACCCCTATTGCTTGGACGCCATTTACAAAAGCAGATGATAGTGCAATGCATGATGACATGTAATCCGTATCCACATTCACGATGACCTTGTTTCCGTTTTCCCTTTCGTTGATTCGGGCAAGCCTCCCGAAGACCTCCTCCATTGAAGTCCGGTTTAGGAGGGATTCGATCACTACGGGTATTTTCATCCTCTCAAGTTCGCGCCTTATGGCTTCGGCCTTCCCCGAATGCCCCTTCTCCGAAAGCAGCACCACCTTTTCGGAGCTGAATTCCCTAAGGCCCCGGTAGAGCACATCAGGTGCATCCCCATCCTCGCCGACTATCGCAACCATAATTGTTTTCATATTGCATCCCCCATATTAAATAATTTCTTAAACAGTATAACTATTCGCGGTATAAATAGGTTTGGTTTATGTTAGGCGGCCCTAAAAATCAGGCGGGATTCTCGTAAAGGATGCGCATCTCCCTAAGGAGAGGGGTTATTGAGGAATCGGAGGTTTCGAATTCGGCCTTCCATTGGAGGAACCTTGCATCCTGCGGTATGTCATCGCCGTTTGCAATTTCCATCCACTCAGAGAAAAGGCCGTTGCTTTCTGCTCCCGTCCTGACAAATAACTTTGTGCCCGTACCGGCTGGAATATCCGCATCCCATTCGATCCTCTTCCAATCGGCAAGTTCCGTTTCGCCATCGAACATCGGGGAGGTAAATGTGCCTTTGGGCCTGTAAGCCCGCTTTCCCAATTCAACGGCATAATTGATCATGGCGCCCTCCGGCAGCGTTGTTGAAAATTCCCGGTCATATTCGCTTTCCTGGAACTCTGTTTGCGTTTGCGTGATGAGCTTAGATTGGAATTTCTTGATTCCGGTTGCCGCAAAGACCGTGAATCCTTCATCGTTGGCCCCGATTTTCTTTATGGTTATCCCCCCAAGAGGGTCAAGAGGCCGCAGGATGGGTATTTTAATTGCGGTAAGTTCCTGGGTGCTTTTAGGATCGGATTGCCATTTCGGAACGCTAGCTGGGATTGGGAAATTCGGATCGCCGCCGTAATTCCAGACATTCTCGTTGGAAATTGCCCTCTCCTTTTGGATTTCGCCGTTGGCATAATTTACCCAGATTTCCGCAAGCGTCTTCCGCTCCCCCTGATTGAAGCTTCCCATGGACAGAAGCCTGATTTCAGATAACCGCTCCCTTCCCGCAAGGAAATTGGCGGAAAAGAATTCCCCGCTTGCAGTTGTTATGACGTTCCATTTCCCGCTGGATGAATACGGGGGCAGTATCTTGTATGGAATCTCATCAAGCATCAATTCCCCTCCCAACAAATCCGGGTAAAGGTTATCGCCGATGGAATTCATCAATTGGAATGGATTGTGGCCGTAGTCCGCATTGGCCGCCTTGGAAATGTCGAAGGCCACATATTCCTTCCTTATGCCCAGTTCCTCAATTCCGCCCATTGGCTTGAGAATGGGGACCGTTGTCACCGAAGGCCGCACAATCTTTTCCGTTACGGTTGGCACATAGGTTACCTGAACCGTCACGATCACCTGCGGGCTGGATGTGACATTGACGTAGATTATTTCGGGGCTAGGGGAAGGCGCATCGCCCTTCGATTCGATTTTTAAGCAGCCGAATAGGATCAATGTGCAAAAGACCAATATGAAAAACATCCGCCCCATGATAATTACCTTCTTGAATGAATGCGTTCAGGTATAAAAATAATCCGCTACCCGGGGAAAGACTTAATAAACGTGATTGCATAAATGGAACACCCAATCACTTTGCAGGTGAATTACGATGCCAAAATATGCAATAGAGCTTGACCGTGACGGCTGCATAGGCGCTGCCGTATGCGAAGCAGTATGCCCCAAGCATTGGAAGATGGCCGATGACGGGAAAGTGGATCTGGCTGATTCCGTAAAGAGCGATAAGGGCGAATTCTATTCCAAGGAAATTGATGAGCCGGATTATGAGAGCATGAAGATGGCCGCGGATGGCTGCCCGGTCAAGGTGATCCACATCACCAACAAGGACACCGGCGAGAAAATCATTTGAATATCAGATTCCAAAATATTCCCGGGCTTCGCTTATATCGGATACCTCGCGGATTTCCATCCCCCACTTGTCCATCGAATAGTTGGCCAAATCAAGCGTTTTGCGCACATAATTAACTTCCTGTATGACAAAGCCCCCAAACCGCCTCTCCCTAACCTGCCTTTCATAATACACGAGAATAGCCGAGCCCTTTGGCACCAAAAAAGTTTTTATTCCGTTATCCGCAGCCGCTTGCGCCTTCTCCAAAACGCCCCCCACCTGCCCGATGCTGCCATCCTCCTCGATGGTCCCGGTCATTGCCACGCTTTCATCCGGCTTCTTATTCTGGATTGCGGCAAGGGCTGCAAGTGTGATTGCCCCTCCGGCAGACGGACCTCCCACGAGCGTGGTGTTCGCTTCAAATGTCAATATGATGTCCCTATCTGAAAGGTCAACCCCGAGAAGCCTTTGGGCGACCTTTACGGCTGTTTCGGCGGAATATTGCGTATCCGGTTCCACGAAAGGATTCGTGTTTATTAAAACGCGCCCCTTTCCGCTGCGAATTTCGATATTTGCATAGCTGACAATTCCGGTATTGTCATCGCTCTTTACCGCTAAGACGGGAATTCTGGAATTATATATTTCGGTGAATGAAAGCGGCCTGTTGGTCACGGTTATTGTGCCGTTGTCACCTTCCGAGTATACCCTTTCTACTATTGTCGGCGGGAATACATTCTGGTAGAGCAAAAGGCCTATCAAAAGGCCCAAAATGAAGATGCCTGAAATGAAGAGGCAGTCGGGTCTGCTTTGCTTCATTTTTACCATCTCTCTAATTCCGCCCATTCAAAAATATAAACATTGGGTAATGGTTAAGCCGGATTGGCCTTCAAAAAGCAGGGTTCATTTGGTACAATGGGGGTCTTATTTTGTACTATGGATTGGCGCTTGGTGGGCGTGCTGCTTCTGAAATTCCTTTAGGCCTTTTTTAAAATTCAAAGAATAACCGCTTTCCCGATGACCCTAAGCCCCTTTGCGTCCAACCTAACGATCAGTACCGGGAAATCCGGCCTTATGGAAAATGGTTTGTCGAAAATAAGCTTGCCGGTAATTTCGTTGCCTCCCGAAACATCCTTCCCATCCCACCTGCATGGCGCATCCTCCAGGAAATGTATTGCATGGACTTGCTCATTATCCCGCAGCGGTTCTCTGGCGAATTTGCTTATTGTGGCTTTTACCGAATGCTCCTTTGCATTTTTTATTGTGGTCTCCTTGCCAGCCAGCATATCCCCCCGATCAACGTCCTTGCTTGCCAGCAGTTTTATGGCAAGCCCGAACCTGTCGCCCGCACTTGTCTCCTTCACGTCCTGGTCGTGCATCTGGATGCTGCGCACCTCCAGTTCCTTCCCCGATGGGTGCACGACCAATTTGTCGTGAACAAGGATTTTGCCGGAATGCAAAAAGCCAAGGAGTATGGAACCCACGCCCTTCACCTCGAAGGAATGGTCCACCGATGCGAATATATCTGTTGATTCTGCCCCTTCCCTGCCTGCGGCCAGGATTTTTCCCTTCGCCTCATCGAACGAGCTGAACACCTCGAATTTTTCCAGGGAAGTTCCTTTTACAAGCGCAGCAAGGTCCAGGTTGGTGATAAAGCACCCCCGGGTTTTCCCAAGCAGATCGAGCGTCACAATTATTTCGCCAAGACGGGGTGTGAGCTCTTCCCCCGCGATAATGCAATAATCGCTAAGATATGCGCAATAAGCTAAAGTCAATACCTTTTCCGGGTATTTCGATGGCTCGATGACGGTGATAATTTTCCCCGAATAGACCGTTTGGTATTGCGTAATGTCCTCTTCGCTTCCCTTTTTTGCAAGGCCGGATGCTATTTGCCTGCGTTTTTCAATATCTTCCCCGAAAACCCCCAATGTTATGCTCGTCATAATCTTCATTCCCCCTTTAATTAAGCGGCCCCGATCGGGCTATTTCAATCCTATTGAAAACATCCAATATTATAAATCAGTTATTCCTTCCAATAAATTAAACAAGGTTATTTTTGGGGCGGGATCTTAATATGCGCTTCCTTCCGGTCTCTTTCAAAGAAATAAAAAAGAAAATGGATAGGTCCGTTGCCTATTCAAAAAGGCAGCTGATGAGGATCGATTCCTTCCAGAAAAGCACATCCAAGCGTGCCATCTACCTTCTGGAGCGCAATTTTTCCCGCCTTTCAGAATATATGGGCTTTGAGAAATATTTTGCGGCAGATGAGTTCTTCTTCGATTTCGCAGCTCTTCCTCCCCTCGGGAAGGAATACTGGTTTTTGCATTTCACCGACCCCAAGACAAAAACGCAAATGGTTGCGACATTTGGCAGGGCGCAATCAGAGATGGATATCAACCGGCTCCGGATAAAGGGCAGGGTGGATGAGCTTGGGATGGAATGCGCTGCCGTGATCTGGGTTTTTGATAGCAAAAAAAAGGTGCTGCTAAATTCAAGGCAGCACATCCGGCTGGAAAAAGGCAGCGTGCAGAATTCGCTTGGCTTTTCCTCGAAAGAAGCGGAATTTGATTTCCATGGCAAATACCCCAAATACGAGCTGGATTATAGGAGGGGCAAACATCAAATCCATCTTAAACTCACCAAATCGCCCAAGGGCAAACCCTTTGAAATACTAAATTCCTTTTCCCCGACTATCGGGATGGGCCTTGCCAACCTGTATTTCGATTTTGAGGGCACCTTGCTGGGGCGGCCGATTTCCGGAAAATGCTATGTGCAAAAGGTCATCCTCACATCTCCCTTCATTCCATGGAACTGGGGCCGCTTTTATTTCAAGGACGGGGGCATCTTTGAGTTTTTCACGGTTTATCCCCCCCTTCTTCCGGGGAAGC
>JBDRDM010000005.1:0-18524 GCA_043820675.1 Microcaldota archaeon | reverse complement strand
TTGTCATGCCTGCTCCGGACGAAGGGCAGCCCTCGTTTTTCGACAACCTGAAGGAAAAATACGAGGAGCTGATGTATTCTCTTGAGGAAAAGGGCATCCCATCCCCGCGCGTCCTGATTCCGGCGGTTTTCCTTATACTGCTTTTAGCGGCCGGCTATTTCCTCATCCCTTCAGCCGTCGTGAAGAAGACGCAGGATCTAAGCTTGATTGTTGCAACTAGCGATGGCACGCCCCTTGCAAAAATGGATGTTGTGCTTCTTGCCGATTCCGAGGAGTTCGCAACGGGCATAACTGATGCCGACGGGTATGTGAAATTCCAAAAAGTCCCCGAAAATGCGAAGCTCACTGTTGAGATAAGTGATCCCAACGGGATGTTTGCCGATTACAAGGGCGCGGTTTCCCTTCCTACCGGAAGCATCAAGCTCTCGAGCCTTAAGGATTCCGGATCGCCCCTTCCGTTCACGATCTGGGTCACCGACAGCTCCACGGACGATTACCTGCAAGGCGCTTTGGTTGCGGTTGTTTATGACGACGGCTCAAGGCTCGAGCGCTCCACAGACTATCGGGGTTCGGCGGAGTTCGATTTAGAGGGCAGCCCCACCCACCTTACAATCAAGGCAAGTGCGCGCAATTACAAAGATGCGGAAAAAAGCGTAGCAAAACAGCAGATTGAATCCGGCATCTTCTATGTTGAACTCGTATCCGATTCCGATTCAAGCAACGACCAGAAAACCGACCCGAACCAGGAAGATCCCATTTACGGGAAGGTTCAGGTGATTTTGGGCTCAATAAGCAACGAGCAGCTTGAAAACATACAAGTTTCAGTTATCGATGCGCTGACCTACAGGCGGGTGCAAACAGGAAAAACGGATTCGGTCGGATCGATACTTTTTGAGGATTTGAGGATCGGGAAGGAATATGCAATCGAGGTGGCGGAATCCGCCGGTTATTTGGGGAAATCATCCGAGGCATTCCGGCTTTCATCATTTTCCTCGGTTCTCGAGGTCAGCCTTGATTTGGAGGAGAAGAAAAATGGCGATTTCATTGACCTGGAAGTTGCAACGCCGGATGGGCCCGCCGAGTATGCGTGGGTGAATGTTTTTGATTCCAACGGCGCAAAGCTCAAAACCGACGAAACCGATAGCGATGGGAAACTGAGCCTGCTTGTTTCCAGGGATGCCGAATATTACATTACCGTCTATTTGTACGGCTACCTTCCGGTCTCTTTTTATGCAAGCTCTTCCCCGACGCCCGTGAGAATAACGCTAAAGCCCGAAACCGAGGATAATTCTGGGTCGCTTTCCATTTCCGTTGTGCAGGATTCCGAGCGTGTTGAGAGGGCCGAAATTGCGCTTTTCAATTCCGATGGGCGTTTCCTTGGGCTGCCGACGGAATATACTGATATGGAAGGGGTTGCAGAATTCACCATACCCCGCGAGATTGACGGCAGCCCCTACAAGCTTTTTGCAGTCGCACAAAAGGATTCGTATGCGGGAAGAAGCGCAACAATCTCATCGGATTTTGCGCAGGCCCTCCAAATTAACCTTGTAGGCGCGCCGGCAATTGTGCTGCTGGAATTAAGAGATGCTCTAACAAAGCGGGTGCTTGAGGCCGGGAAGGTTTCTGCAATTGATGAGGGCGGTGCAATCCTTACCAGCTGCGATATCGTTGAGAGGAAATGCGAACTTGGCGTTCCTTCCAACACCGAATTTACTCTTGTTGCAATTTCCGGAGGGTACCTGCAGACGACTAGCGATCCAATGGAGCTTTCGCCATCGGAAATCCGTCCTTTGGGGCTCCAATTGGTTTCCCAAGCGGATGCAACTGGTGTTAAAACTTCATTCATTGGCGTCTATGGCGCCAAGGGGGAAGCAAAGGAGCTTGGGAATGCGGAATCATACATTGCAAAGTTCCTTGTTACGTTCCCGTCGGCATCCGATATTGCCGGCTTCCATTTGCACCTTTCATCACCTGGAAATTTCGTTGAAATCAAAAGCGTTGATGCGGCCTACCAGTCCCTCTTCACCGCTAGCAGTTATGCGTCCGACAATTGCTATTCCGGCTCATCTGACAATGGGAGCATTGGTTCATTTGATATCCTTTTCCCAAAAGGTGCAACCGGCTCAAGGGAAGTATCCGTCCGTTTCTTTGTTAGGGCCGATGCGCCCGCGTCCTCCTCTTTCGCCTTCAATTTCAGGGCTTATTCCATACGGAAGGGGATTGTGCTCGCATATCCGGCCGGAGAAGATCAAATGGAAATTCCGGAAAGCACAACGCCTGCCGATGCGGTGAAACTGCTGTGCGCAACGAAAAATGCAAACCAGCAATTCAAGGTGACCTCCTCACCCCTCATTTGCACCGACAATGGCAAATTCTGCAGGAAGATTGGTTTTGACAAGCGCGGCGACATTCCTCTCGGAACCGACTTCACGCTTAATTTTGAAGTCCTCTCTCAAGAGCAGATAGATACGATATCTGTTGGAAGCGGAAACCTAAAGCTCACGGGAAGCAGCGTTGGCACGGGGTTTGCTGGCATCCCCGAAGATCAGATCGCGGCTGTCACGATCCCTGCAAACATCAAGACGCCGGGCGTCCTGAAATTTTACGCTGCCAAGGCAGGCCAAACTGACCTCCAGCTGAAATTCCTCTCCGAAAAGGGAACATATACTTACCATCAAAATCTTCGGGTAACCGGCGAAAACCTGATGCGTGTTTCAGTTTCCCCGCTAACGCTCATTACCGCCGAGGAAAAGAAAATCACAATAAGGGCCCTAACCGCGGACGATTCCCCTATCACCGATGCGCTCGTCACACTTTATGATTGCGAAGGTTCGCCCCTTGCGGCAGAGGAGCCGCAGGTTTTTGGGAGCAACGATCGCAATGAAGGTGCGGATGGCAGGTATGTTGCATCGGTAAACCCGATGGCATTTGGAAAGATCGGCGTTAGGATCACGCATCCTGAATACAAAACCTACGATGAATGCCTTGTTGTCATCAATATTGATGAGGATTCGCTCACTGTCTCCCCAACAGGCCTCCAGCTTAAGGGCGATTCAACGAAAACAATAGAAGAGGAATTGATGGTTTCAACAGCAATAGATGCAAAAAGCTCGCTTTCCCTTCTCCATGACTGCGCAACCTCCACATCCCCCGTTATTTATGCGGATCCAAACGAGGTCAGCAATTTCAGGGATTATGCAACCTTCCTTGTTGGCATTCTTCCCAATCTCACGATTAGGAAAACCTGCAACCTGATAGTGCAGCAGCGCTTCACGAAAAGTTCCTCCATTTCCCGGACGGTGCCCATCAGGATAGATGTGCAGGGGCCGAGCATTATTGATGGTACGGATCCCGACCTTCCTGGTCTTCCCTCGCCGGAACCGGATGGGGATCCTTCTCCCCAAGCGCCAGGAGAACTTGGCCTTCCTCCAACCATTGAACTTCGCCTTGATGAAATCGGATTTAGGAACCGCTTTTTCAATACCGTCGGGATCGGCGATCCCCTCAATTGCGAAATAATCGGGCCTCAGGACCTTCGCGTTTCCGTGGAATGCTCCCCGGAATATGTCTCACTTACCGCAAATTACATCGGTGAAGCGATCACGCGATCCTACAGGCAAAAAGGCCAGCTGAAAATTACCCTCGCAGGCGAACCTGCATATTTCAACATCCTTGTCACAGCGCCCCATGCGCCTGCGGATTCCCAGACGCGCGATTCCATCAACAACTATCCCGACCTTCCTTCGATCCCAAATCCAATAGTAATCGAGCTTGATCCGTATACGCGAAGGTACGATCTCGTCTATTCGCTTGGCGCATTTGGCGAACCCGTCACTTCCTGCTCCGTGCAGGAATTGGACTATGGCCTCACGACCGAATATTGCGGCCCTGTTGAGCAGAAGGTGAGGCTGGTTGCGGATTTCTCCTCGTATGATATTTATGAGCGGCTTCTTTCGAGGATTTATGGCAACAACCCCGCTTGCATGAATTATTATGGGCAACTCGGCTACGGAAACAGCTATGCCGGCCAGAGCGTTCAGAATTTTGGTTCTTATGGCCAATATGGCAATAATTACCCGAACACTTTGCAGGGCAACCTCTACGGAAGCTATGGCTCCAATTCCCAGAACTACTTGGGCGGTGGCGTTTATGGCAATTACAATTACGGAAGCCAGCCCTACAATCAATTCTCCAACGGCAATTATCCGGTCCCTCAATACCAAAATGGCTACGTTGATTATGGGAATTATCCCTACATGAATTCGCTCCAGCAGCCCTACCAATATCCGGCACCTCCCAACAATTACAACAACCTCCAATCCCCGTATTCCATCTCCTATGGCATCGGAAGCGGCTCATATGATCCGCAATTTTCGGCAATCAATTGCGGCGCTGGCTCACTGGAAGGATCGATCGTATTCATACTAAAATCAGGCAGGCGCGAGACAATTCCTGTTAGGATAATTGCAAAGGGCGGGTCATCCTACCTTCCCATAATGCCGGGTGCTCAGCAAATACCCTGTTACGGATGCAATAATCCCTTGCCTCAAAACAACGTTTACCAGAACGAGATTTTGCAATCGCAGGCAATTGAGCTGGATCCGTTTTCCCTCAAAAGATATGCGCAATATGAGATTTCGGGAGGATCAGGCGGCCTTGGCTCCCCACTTTGCACTTCCGAAACGGATCCGAAGTACTTCGAGAAGATCCGCTCCAACCTCAATTACAACCCGACCTACCAGACGCAATCGTTCAATCCTTTCACAACCCAGCCCTCCCAAAGCGGCAAATTCAAAGACGCACTGGCAAATTTGGATTGCGATTCCTTGCAAAACGACCTCCAAATTAAGCTTCAGGCGGATGTAAACAAGATTTCCATTCCCCGGAGCTCAAGCGATTATCTCAACAAGGAAGAGGAGCTGTATTTGAAGATGGGCTCGCTTTCACCCGCAAGGATCGTGCTTGCCCCAATCCGGCTTTCCATTGGTGATGTGGAGGATTATGGCATCGAGCCGCTTTCCCAAAACCTCCAATTCATCATAGCTCCCGACCATCCCGGTGTAATGGATGTATTCAAGAAGACGGATGATATTTTCAGCGAGGAAAACTGCAAAGTTACCGGCATAGAGGGCGCAGAAGCTGAAACCTCCCCGCTTGGAAGCAATGATGGCGGCTTTAGAAGCAGGGTCTCGCTAACTGCGGAGTTTAAGCAAACTCTGAAGTATACTGTAATTGGGGAAGCTGCGGATGCAAAATTGGAGGAAGCCAAGGATGGCGAGGCCCCGGCCGAGGGGACGGACGATACCAAGAAAACCTATGTTATCCTTCCCAAACTGCCAACATCGGCAAGCCTTAAGTGCGACACCGTGAAGGGGAGCGTCTCATCGAAGCTGCATTTTGCGGCGGTACCGAATGAAATAACGATTGTAATGAAGGCGGGCGAAAAACCAACATTCCCCTCGAGACTGATTCCATTCATTGGAGAAATTCAAAAGCAGGATCCCAAAAAGGATTTCAACTGTTTAATCGAATCGAGCAGCTTTGCTTCAGAATTCAAGGATGCGATGGCAGGCAAGGGTGAGGTTGATCGGGATAACCTACTTTCATGCAAAATTTCCGAGAATTCAATCACATTTACGGCAGATTATACGAAGCTGAAAAAACTTGGGGATGATTATTCGAAACTGGAAGATACGCTAAAGCTCACGCTTTACTCGACAACCGCAGCGGAAAGCTCGAAGAGCGTTGAAAAGGAGATTTTCCGAAAGCTTGTGGAAATATCCGTAAAAATCGTTCCGCCAAAAGAAACGGTAAGCCCGCCCGTTAAGCCGGAGGACAAGCCCGAGGATACGCTAAAGCCCGGCGAGGTGCGGCCCGGAATATTCACTCCTACGGAGAGCAATGTATATTCTCTTGGGAATGATAAGTCGAGCGTTTGTTTTGGTGCCTATCGCCCAGCATGGAAGCATCAGGGAATAGATTTAGGCGACAACAATTACGCTGCAAAGGATCCCGTTCCAATTCATGCTGTGGCTGCCGGAACGGTTGTTTTTGCAGGCAGGGGAAGCGAATCCAATTGCATTGGGAATTACGTCATAATTGAACATGCCGGGGAAAAGGGGCCGTATTATACTCTTTATGGCCATCTATCGCAAATCGATTCGAAAATAAAGAAAGACCTAAAGGTTGAGGCAAACCAAATTATAGGGAAGATGGGCGAATCATCCGGTGACTTTTGCGGCGAAACAATTGGCTTCCATCTTCATTTTGAGGCATGCACGGTACTCAAGGCTGGCGGCGCTTCACTTGATGTTTGCCAGAATCCCTGCGCATTTTTAGAAATTTGCCCCAAGAACCCAGCAGGCGTTGTTTGTACTGGAGGGGATGGAAGCATCTGCAGCAAAACCGGCAGTGGTTCGGAGAAAGGTGTCACCTGTGAAAATACCGGCTCTTCCGGTACGGGAACTTCAACAGGCGGCCAAACCGGAGGGATTCCGACGACTCCGCCGGTGAAGCCCCCACTTCCTTTCTGGCACGTCGAAAAGTGCACTGTTGAAAAGGGGGCGGTTCTGGGTGCCGGTGTTACATTCAAAGTTACTTTGGCGGATCCCGGCGAACACAAAATCGAAATGACCGAATCAAACCTTGAAAAATACAAGGTCGCAACTTATTGCATTGAGCGTTATGGCAAGCCCTTCCTGCGGTCGTATTTCTCCATTGATTCGTATTTAACCCAAATTAGGAATCACGAGCAGTTTAATGAATGGGAATATAGCTCATCGGATTATTTTACTGCAATTGTGCCTATTATCGGAATGATGCCTTGGTTTTTTGATGATACTAAATATGAATACGGTCTTCAAACATGGGAACGCGGCGACGTCGACAAGTGCGACATCCGGATCGAATTGCAGGATTCGAATGGCAAGAAACTTGGGGAGGATACAAATAACCCCTATGGAGTGCATTGCGAGGGCTCACGCGTTGTGAAGAATAGCGAAATAAAAATAGTTTAGTTCGCAATCCGTTAGGCTAGTTTGCGAATTAATCCCCGTTCATACCTGCGGAATTTAAGGAAAACCAATCAGATATACTTCAATTCCCTTAGGATTTTGCGTGCGGCCGGGTAATCGTCGACCTTAATTGCCGCAAGAACGTTACTCGTTTCCTCCTTGTTCATGACGAACATGGATTCGATGTTTATCTTGTGGTCGGCAAGGACGCGGGAGAGCTTGGCAAGTTCTCCCGGCTTATCCGGTATCCCGACAACAAGCGCATCGCTGTTGATGACCTTGAATTTTGCAGCCTCGAGTGCCTTCACGGCGTTTTCCGGATCCTTGACAAGCAGCCTGATGATCGCATTTCTTGAGGAGCTTTCAACCGATACGGAATCGATGTTGATCCTTTGCCTGGATAGCGTTTCCGTTACATCCGCAAGCAGGCCGATTCGGTCCTTTGCAATGACTGTTATTTCCCTAGTGTTGCCCATGTTTGCCCCCTCCAATAATCAATAGCACGGAATGCTTTTAAATTAATTGTTGAAGCTAGGGGGCGGCTGATGGCAATGCCCTTTTATGCCCCGGGATTAGGGGTAATTGGGATCAATCCAGCTTGCTGAGCGTAGGCGGCATTATTTTTTTAGGGAAATGGCATTAATTGGAAAGTTAACCACAAAAAGCATCCTTCTTTCCCCCATTAATGCATCCTCATTTGTGGGGTTTATTTATCCGGCGGGGCATTTGTCGAAAGCTTTATAAATATGAGATGCGAAATAATGTCTCTCTCGAAGGGCTAGGGATATCTCGAACTGTCGGTTGATATGATGGATCCTAATTTTACCCATATCTTTCTCCCTAAGCATACCATAGCCACCGAGGAAGAAGTACAGGAGCTGCTCTTAAAATTCAAGATTACCAAGGAAAATTTGCCCATAATCAAGGCGGATGATGCCGTTGCAAAATCCCTGCAGGCAAAGGCTGGCGATGTCGTCAAGATCGTAAGGATACTTGATGGCGGGAAGGAGGAGTTGTATTTCAGGCTGGTGGTCGATTAATGGATAGTGCCGAACTTACAAAGCAGTATATCCAAGAGAGCACTATAATGCGCCAGTTCATTGACTCATACGACAAATTCATTGAAGAGGGCCTGCAGCAGGTCGTTTCCTCGCAATCTATCATAGAGCCGCAGGTAGAAAACCTCGTATTAAAGCTGGGCAAGGTCACAGTTGGCCAGCCCTCAGTGACCGAAGCCGACGGCACGCGCCGCGTTCTTTACCCTCAGGAGGCGCGCCTTAGGGATTTGAGCTATACTGCGCCTCTATTCCTTGAGATCACTCCCTTATTTTCCGGCAGCGAGGGCCGCACCGAGACCGTCTTCATTGGCGAAGTGCCGGTCATGCTAAAATCGAAGGTGTGCTATCTTTCGCAGATGAACCGCGACGAGCTCATTGCCGCAGGGGAGGATCCGCAGGATCCCGGCGGGTATTTCATCATCAATGGCACGGAAAAAGCACTTATCAGCATCGAGGATCTGGCGCCAAATCGCATCTTTGTTTCAAGGGAAAAGGAAAAGGAGCTGATACAAGCGAAGGTTTTCTCCACAAGGCTGGGATTCCGCGGCCGCATCACCGTCGACCGCACGCGCGAAGGCAAGCTTTCCGTCACTTTGCCCTCATTCAACAAATCAATCGAGCTGCTCGTTTTGCTAAAGGCGCTAGGCCTTGACAAGGAGGAAAAGGTCATTGCCGCATTTCCCGACATGATTGAAATCCACAACGACCTGGACCTTAATTGGGAGTCGGATTCCGAAATCAAGACCCGCAAGGACGCATTAGAGGCAATCGGTAAGCGTGCAGCCCCCGGCCAGCCTGTAGACTATCAGCTAAAGAGGGCAGAGCTCCTAATCGACCGCTACTTGCTTCCCCATATCGGCGTCGAGGAAAAGGATCGGCTCGCAAAAGGCTATTACCTTTGCAGGATGGGCGAGCGCGCGATACTTACTGCCTACAGGAAGCGCAAGCCCGAAGATAAGGACCATTACGCCAACAAGCGCATCAAAATAGCGGGCAAGCTGATGGAAGAGCTCTTCAGGTACGCCTTCCAGTTTTTCGTGAAAGATGTTGCCTACCAGCTGGAGCGCGCAAATATCCGCAGGCGCAAAATGACCCTCTTTACGATAGTTAGGCCCGATGCCCTAACCGAGCGCATCAAGTATTCCATGGCAACTGGCAACTGGATGGGCGGCCACACCGGCGTTTGCCAGCCCCTTGACCGTTATAATTTCGTTTCATCGATCGCATTCATGCGCAGGGTCATTTCTCCCCTTGCCAAAAAGCACCCGCACCACAAGGCGCGTGATTTGCACGGCACGCATTTCGGAAGGCTTGATCCCAATGAAACCCCCGAAGGCCCAAATTGCGGCCTTATAAAATCGCTTTCACTTTTCTGTGAAATAACCCCCGGCACCGAGGAGAAGGGAGTCGAGAAGGTGCTTAGGGGAATGAACGTCACGATGCAGGCAATGTAGGTTTTTTCATCTTACCATTAATCGGAATGGGATATTCCGGAGATGCCGGAAGTTTTTTTTCGCTTCCCATGGCTTTTTGGTTTTTCTCAATATTGGAATTTGCACAAAAGCTGAATAAAAAAATTCGTGGTCATTATGAAGAGTGCGGTGTTCCTGAACGGCCGGTTCGTTGGCTTCCATGAAAGCGGCGATAAGCTTGCTGCTGAGATACGCGACAAGAGGCGCAAGGGCGAACTTGACGGTTATGCGAACGTAAGCTTTTATGAGAAAACCAACGAAGTCTTCATCAACACCGATGAGGGCAGGGCGCGGCGCCCCCTTATAGTCGTTAAGGTCGGCAAGAGCGCGGTTTTGCAAGAGCACATAGAAAAACTCCGAAGCGGCCAATTGCATTTCAGGGACCTGGTTTCCAAGGGCCTAATAGAATACCTGGATGCCGAAGAGGAGGAAAATGCGCACATTGCTCTCCTGGAAGACGATTTGACCCCGCAGCACTCCCATCTTGAGATTGATTCGGTCGCCATGCTGGGGTATGTCTCCAACCAAATCCCATTCCTTGAGCACAACATGGCGCCAAGGGTGCTCATGGCATCGCAGCACGCAAAACAGGCACTTGGGCTTTACGCTGCGAATTTCAACCTGCGCGGCGAAACCCGCGGCTACGTCCTTTTCTATCCCCAGCGCCCGCTTGTCCAGACGCGGGTCTATGAGAACATGAAGAATTACAATAGATGCGCGGGCCAGAATTTTGTCGTTGCGGTCCTTAGCTACTATGGCTTCAACATGAACGATGCGGTCGTCCTCAACAAGAACGCCGTCGAGCGCTCGCTTGGAAGGAGCGCGTTCTTCAGGACATACTCCGCAGAGGAGCGAAGGTACCCCGGCGGCCAGAAGGATAAATTCGAGGTTCCTCCAGAATACGTCCAGGGCTATTTGGGCGAGGAAACCTACAAGAGCATCGAGGGCGACGGGCTTATCTCACCCGAAGTTTACGTTCCGGGAGATTCCGTGCTCATAGGGAAGACTTCGCCTCCAAGGTTCCTTAAGGAAATTTCAGCTCTTGATGTGGAGGTTGAAAAACGCAGGGAAAGCTCGGTCACGGTCAGGAGCAATGAGGATGGCATTGTCGATTCGGTTATGGTTTCCGAAAGCATTGCGGGGAACCGGTTCGTAAAAGTGCGCGTCCGCAAAACCAACGTCCCAGAGATCGGGGACAAATTTGCCTCCAGGTACGGGCAGAAGGGAATAGTTGCACTGCTTGTCAACCAGGAGGACATGCCGTTTACGAAACAGGGAATAGTTCCAGACCTTATCATAAATCCGCATGCAATTCCGGGAAGGATGACTGCTGGCCATCTGCTTGAGATGCTTGGCGGAAAGGCCGCATGCCTCGAGGGAAGCTTGCGGGACGGCACCAGCTTTACGGGCGATTCGCAGGACGATTATGAGGGGATTTTGCAGAAGTATGGCTTTGAGCCCTCCGGCCACGAGGTGCTCTTCGATGGCAATACCGGCCAGATGATCGCTGCAAAGATTTTCACGGGAGTAATCTATTACCAAAGGCTGCATCATTTGGTAAGCCTTAAGATCCATGCAAGGAGCAGGGGACCTGTGCAGATGCTTACTCATCAACCAACTGAAGGAAGGGCCCGCGAGGGCGGACTTAGGCTTGGGGAGATGGAGCGGGACTGTTTCATTGGCTTTGGCGCTTCGTCCCTACTCAGAGAGAGGATGATCGAAAGCTCCGACAAGACATCGGAGCTTATATGCAACAAGTGCGGGGCCTCAGCAGTGTTCGATAAGCTCAAGAACAAGACCTTCTGCCCTCTATGCGAGAGCACTACCGTCTCGGAAGTGGAGATGAGCTATGCATTCAAGCTTTTGCTCGATGAGATGAAATCCATCGGGATTTTCCCGAAGATAAACTTGAAGGACAAGGGTTGATATTGGGAAGTTGGGCGCAGGACTCAATGATTGAAGAAAATAAGGCCCGGGGTAAACGATTATGAAAGTCATAAGCAGCATAGAATTTTCCGTTTTCTCTCCCGACCAGGTGAGGAAGCTATCCTCGGTAAAGATTACCGTGCCCGACACCTACGACGAGGACGGCTATCCGATATCCGGAGGGCTTGCGGACCAGCATCTTGGAGTCATTGATCCCGGCTTGAAATGCAAGAGCTGCGGGGGCAGGATGAAATCCTGCAGCGGCCATTTCGGCAACATCGAGCTCGTTCGGCCCGTCATCCATGCGGGGTTCGCGAAAATGGTCTACCAGCTTTTGAAGGCCACCTGCAACCGTTGCGGGAAACTGCTTTTGGACATAGATTCCCTGGATAAGGCCAAGAAAGTAGCCGAATGCCCTCATTGCAATGAAAAGCAAAAGCAGGTGAAGTTCATCCGGCCCATCTCATATTACGAGGAGGAACGCAAGCTCCTTCCCTCCGAAATCCGGGAACGCCTAGAGAGGATCCCCGATGAGGATCTCTCGCAGATCGGCGTTGCCTTCAGGCCCGAATGGATCGTGCTTACGGTCCTTCTCGTTCCTCCGGTATCCGTAAGGCCCTCAATCACGCTTGAAACCGGCGAACGAAGCGAAGATGACCTCACGCACAAGCTGGTGGACATCATCAGGATCAACCAGCGCCTCGCGGAAAACATCGATGCGGGCGCGCCCCAGCTCATCATCGAGGATTTATGGGAGCTTTTGCAGTACCACGTCGTAACCTATTATGATAACGAGACCGCCGGCATACCTCCAGCAAGGCACCGCTCCGGCAGGCAGCTCAAAACGCTCTTCCAAAGGCTAAAAGGCAAGGAGGGCCGCTTCCGGTACAACCTTTCGGGCAAGCGTGTCAACTTTTCCGCAAGGACCGTCATATCGCCCGACCCTACCCTTGGCATCAACGAGCTTGGCGTTCCGGAGAGCATCGCAGCAGAGCTAACCCTTCCCCTTACGGTAAACGAGTGGAACCTTGATTATGTCAAGGATCTCATAACAAACCATACGGAGAAAATCAACTATGTCATAAGGCCCGACGGCAGGCGAAAGCGCGTCACAAAGGCCAACATTGAAGAGGTGTTGGGCGAGATTGCTGTTGGCTATACGCTTGAACGGCAACTAATGGACGGGGACACCGTAATATTCAACAGGCAACCCTCGCTCCACCGCATAAGCATGATGTGCCATTCCGCAAAGGTGCTTCCGGGAAAAACCTTCAGGTTCAATGTCGCGGACTGCAGGCCCTACAACGCCGATTTTGACGGCGACGAAATGAACCTCCACGTCCCCCAAAATGAGGAGGCGCAGGCTGAAGCCGAAATCCTAATGAAGGTGCACGACCAGGTACTTTCCCCAAGGAACGGCGAACCCATAATCTCAGCGGATCTGGACCAGATTTCCGGCCTTTACCTATTGACGCTTCCGGGCGTGCGCTTCCCCAAGTCGGAGGCATGCGAACTTCTGGAGGCTGGGAACATTGTTGCCGATGTGCGGGATGTGACGACCGGCCATGAGCTTTTCTCGATGCTCCTCCCGGCGGATTTCAACTTCAAGTTCATGAACAAGGTAAAAGAGCTTGTTGAAATGAAGAAGGGCAAGCTCATCTCGGGGCATATCGACAGCAAGACCAATGATGCAATCACCAAGGAAATCTTCGCCAAATACGGCCCGCAGGAGGCGCAGAAATTCATCGACGGATCCACCAAAATGTCCCTCAAGGTCCTTGCGATATATGGGCTTTCCCTATCCCTTGCTGATTACGAGCTTCCAATTGAGGCGAAAAAGGACATCCGCACCATTCTCAAAGACAGCCGAAACCAGCAAAAAACGGTGATCAACCACCTCCGGGAAGGCAAGCTGCAAAGGCAGCCTGGCAAAAGCCTTAAGGACACCTTCGAGGAGAAGATGATGAACATCCTCGAGAACACCCGTGAAAGGTGCGGAAAGGTGATATTGCATTACATCCGGAAGGACAAGGTGTTATTCGGCGGAGTTGAAATCCACCAAAATCCTGCGATCATGATGAGCAAGGCGGGCGCAAAGGGCAAGCTCCTAAACGTCGTGCAAATGGCAGCTCTAGTGGGCCAGCAGGCGATCCGCGGCAAGCGCATGACCGCCGGCTATTACGGACGCATCCTCCCACATTTCAGGAGGGGCGATCTGAGCGCATATGCGAAAGGGTTTGTTGCCAACAATTACAAGCTCGGAATGGACCCGATCGAATATTTCTTCCATGCGGCCGGAGGCCGTGATTCCGTCGTGGACAAGGGCGTCAACCCGGCAAAAACCGGATACATGCAGCGCAGGCTCATCAATGCGCTTCAGGATTTGATCGTCAGGGAGGATCTTTCCGTCCGCGATGCCGAGGGCAATGTGGCGCAATTCATCTACGGAGCAGATGGCCTTGATGCAAGCAACCGGCCAATCACGTACGGCGAACCCGTCGGTGTTGTTGCCGCGCAAAGCATCGGTGAGCCGGGCACGCAGATGACGCTTAGGACTTTCCATTACGCCGGAGTTGCTTCCCTAGCTCAGCTGGGCTTTACGCGCTTGGTGGAAATAGTCGATGCACGCAAATCCCCCAAGAACCCCGTCATGGACATAGTTTTGAAGGCGCAGTTCGCAAAGGATTATAAGAAGGTCGCCCAAATCGCCGCCAGCATCGAGCAGATCTCCTTCAAAAAGATCGCTTCGATAAAGGAGGATTTCGATAACAAGCGCATCAAG
Source organism: Microcaldota archaeon (assembly GCA_043820675.1). Taxonomy (GTDB): domain Archaea; phylum Micrarchaeota; class Micrarchaeia; order Norongarragalinales; family SBBD01; genus JACRGC01. The sequence goes on along the minus strand of JBDRDM010000005.1, from coordinate 4,273 downwards.
ATCATGCTAAACAAGGAAAAGCTCAAGCAGATCTCCCTTAGCGAGGAGGATGTGCTAAAAGCCATCAAATCCGTTGCCGACTATGAACGGCGTGGGGAGACCGTGATGGTAATCCCCAAGCAAGAAACCCTCAAAATCATCCGCAAAACCACCACAAAGCTTTCGGAAATCATCCTCAAGGGCATATCGGGCATCAACCGTGCTATTATCATCGAGCAGCCCGACGGCACGCATTCCATTGCGACCGAAGGCACGAACATGGAACAGGTTCTGAAGATTGCCGAAGTGGATGCCAGCAAGACCACATCCAATGACATCATGGAGGTGCAGCGCGTGCTTGGGATAGAAGCGGCAAGAAGCTCGATCATCGCAGAAATCCAAAAAGTTCTTAAAGCGCAGGAATTGAAGGTCGACCACAGGCACATATCCCTGATAGCCGACGTCATGACCTACAAAGGAGAGGTAAAGAGCATTGGCAGGCATGGGCTTGCCGGTGAAAAAGCCTCCGTACTTGCGCGGGCCGCCTTCGAGGAAACTGCAAAGCACCTCATTAACGCATGCATTGCAGGAGAAAAGGACGAACTGCGCGGCATTACCGAGAACATCATTATCGGTCAGACAATACCTTGCGGCACCGGGCTTGTCAAGGTTGTGATGAAGGCGCAGTAACAGCATTTCCTTATTGCGAAATGTTCCTGGATTCCTGAAAAATAGGCCTATTTTGGATTTGCGGCCTGAATTATCAAGGATGGATTACCGGGCTTAGTTGCGAGGGTTTATTTGCTTTTTTTAATGACCAACCCAAGGGGGGCACATCCCCCCTTAGTTTTGGCGGACGCGTCAGAACCCCCGGAGGTTCTTAGCGTGCCCAGAAACACCGGTGTTTCTGGAAGCATGCCCAAACCCCCCTCTTGGGCAAGAAATCCCACTGCTTCAGCTGTGGGATGAATTGTTGGGGGTTGCTAAGGGGGAACCATTTTCAGATATAACTGTAGAAACCCACACCTTTAGGTGTGGGTAATTCATTTAATACCCAACTTAGACCGGATTGTTCGCGTAAGGGTTTTTCGCTGCTTATTCTGGAGGGTTTTTATTGGCATTGCACGTTATGCTTGCATATGCACAGGCCCCTTCTTTTCGCCGCCTTGGCAATTGCCATTCTGCTATTTGGCTGCAGCCAACCGCCCGCAGCGCCAACGCCTTCCCTGAATGCATCCAGTATGCCCTCAACGGCTGCTGCGCCAACCCAAACCGCTATTCCCTCCCCCTCAAAAACACCTCTAATAGACGTTCCCGACCTAACGCCTTCCCCGATCATACTTTCACCAACCCCAATACCCGATCCCATAACGTTTGTTGGCATGCCAATGCTCAACCTCACCAACCTTACCTCGGCAATCAGTTGGAACACAAAACAAAAATCCAGTTCGATAATCGAATGGGGCAAGACCAATAGGTATGGCTCGATCGATAAAAAGGATGATAATTCCACCTACCATTCATTCAACATTTCCGGTCTACGATTCCTCACGGAGTACCATTACCGGGTCATATCGTGCATCGGCGAGAGCTGCAATAGGTCTGATGATTTCATGTTCACAACCGGCCATAAGCAATGCCTTGGTGGCAGCAGCTACATTGAAAATGGCGATTTCTGCATTGACGGCTTTGAGGCATATGTTCTAAACGGCAAGGCAATATCCCAGGGCGGGCGTGTGCCCACATCCTTCATTTCAAGGGAGGATGCGCAAAGCGCATGCGAAATGGCCGGCAAGCGGCTTTGCACCTCCGAGGAATTCACTGCAGCTTGCAATATCCGAGGGCAGTCTTATGGCAAAATAGGTGCCAATATCGCCTGCAACATCGGGAACACCTCTTATGTGCCCGCAGGCCATGCTTCGAATTGCACATCAGACAAGGGAGTCCATGATTTGATCGGGAATTTCTGGGAATGGGTTTCCGATACCGTTACGGAGCAAACCCCCTTCTATGAAGGGCTTGTTGATAGCGACAATCCTCTTTTGGCGGGGAAAGATTACGCCTTCCCCAGGCAGTCAAATGCGCAAACCGAAGTTCATGGCAATGATTATTATTACAATTGGGAGGCAAATCGGTTTGCATTCATAGGCGAAGGCATGGTGAGGGGTGGCTACTATGGCTCGCATGAGGGCGGCGGCTGCTTTGCATTTGCTGTTGGCGTTCCCTTTAAGGGGGATATTAAAGTCGGATTCCGGTGCTGCTCCTAAGTTATTTTTTTCCGGCTAAATTCTCATTCCGTTGGGCTATTTGCCAATGCTACGTTCCATGAATGAGGCCATTTTCGCGAATGCTTCCGCCTGGAATTCCTTCGAGCCAAGCGGAACCATCCTGAAATACCTATCCTCCGGCTTCATGCTAAAGCCCGATCCCGGCACAACCCTGATCCCTTCCTGCCTTAAAAGCTGCTCCACGAATTCCGAATCAGTTTTCCAGGGCCCTTTAAGCACCCTTGGAAACATATAGAATGCGCCCTCCGGCGGGATGACTTCCAGGCCGGGAATGGAATTCACTCTTTTAGCCCCGAATGCGACGCGTTCCTTCATCTTGTTCAAATATGATTTTTGCTCTTCGGCATATTCGTGGAGGTTATCAAGCGCGTGCGCATATGACATCTGGAGCGCCTGGTTGCCAGAGAGCCGAAAAGCGCAAACCTTGACCAGCGCATCCATGATCCGCGTATCGGGGAAATTGGAGAAAAGCACATGGCCAAGCCTCCAGCCCGGGGAGTAAAATCCCTTAGAAAAGCCGTCCATGGTGATTATTGGCACATCCTCCGAAAAGGAGGCCATTGCAGGGTGGGGCTTGCCGTCGAACCTTAGCCTGTGGTATATTTCATCGGACATTAACGGGACCTGGTTTTTCCCTGCCTTCCCAACTATTCTTACCATTTCAGCCATGCTTTCCGAATTGATAACGGATCCGGTTGGGTTGTTTGGATGGATCGCAACCACCCATGCGGTGTTCGGATCTATTGCAGCTTCCAATTGCTTAAGGTCCGGCGACCATTTTTTTTCAGGAAGCAGATCATAATGCCTAACCTGCGCGCCATACCATTTTGCCATGGCCGTGTAAAGCGGGTAATCCGGCCTTGGCACGACAATGTTCTTCCCCTTATCCAGCGTCACCCCAAACAGGTATCCTATAAGTTCGCTAAGCCCGTTGCCTACAACCACGTTTTCCGGCTTTGCATCCGAGATTTTTCGCCTTTTTGCATCGGCAGCTATCGCGTCCCTTACTTCCGGATCGCCCTGCTCATTTGCATAACCATCGAATTTGCCGGTTGATATTACGCGGATCAAATCGCTCCTTATGTACTCTGGCATCGAAAAGCCGTACTCCCCCCGCAATGCTCCCGGATCTCCGATATTGAATTCGTAGATTTTTTTCCCTGTCGCCCGTACTTCCTTCACGATTTGGGCTATCCGGGGATCCCGGATTGCATATTTCGCCTCTTCCACCCTTCCTGCCAGCGTCAACGTCATGTGAAAAATCACCTGAAAAAAATTTTATGATTTAGATGGGCAAGATTAATAAACGCAGATTTGCGAAGGTATGTTTGGTAATTGACGAAAAAACTGTTCTTGCGGTAGTGGCTAGTCTTATTGATTTTGACCCCTAAATTAGTGGAAAAAAATAAAAAAAAAAGGAAAAAATCAGGCACTCTGTTCATCGCCTGATTTCTCATCCGCTTCCTCCTCGACGGTTTCGGCCGGGGCCTCTGCCACTGCAGCTGCGCCATCTCCCGAAGCCTCGCCCACCTTCTGGGCAAGCGCAAAGCGGTTTCGGACCTCATTGATCCTGATCCTGCATCTCTCGCCCTTGCTTGCGCCGGGCACGAAGATTATGAATCCTTGAATCTTGCAGATCCCATCTCCCTTTGCTGCAATGTCGGTAATCTCGACATCGTATTCCTCACCGGACTTGACTGGAGCTTCGCGCTGTGAAAAGCCTCCGCCGCCTCCGCCGCCAAAGCCGCCGCCTCCGCCGCGGTCACGATAGCCGCCGCCTCCGCCGCCTCCGCCGCGATAGCCGCCTCCTCCTCCTCCCCCCCTTCTGTCGTCCCTATCTCTAAAACCCATACCTTATTTCACCTGTTCTTTGCAATAGTTGTCAAAGCTTATCGCTGCAAGGGTAACCCTCAAAGAATCAGATACTTTTCTTCACGAATCGCTCTCAATTCCTTCAAGCCCTTATGCAACACCTGACAACTTGAACTACTTTTATGGAATATGGA
>JBDRDM010000004.1:0-11259 GCA_043820675.1 Microcaldota archaeon | reverse complement strand
GTATGCAAATCCCTTATTAACATTCCCGGGCAAATGATATTTGGTGGAATTTAATGGAAAATTTCGGGGAAGTTGTTAGGAAAACAACATCTGAAAGGTCGAATCCCGCACTTGCGCAATCCGCTTCGACATTCCTTGTGTTGGGGCATTTTGTTCCGGGTTTGATGGCAGAGGGGCGGAAGGATTATCGCCAATACCATACATTGAGTAGGAGCAGGTTATTGCCCCAACCTGGGATAATAAACCCGCTTTTTGAAAAGCATGGTGCCTCTATCAGACAGGCGCTAAAAACGATCATGACTGATCGCCGGCAAGGGCCCGTACTGGATTCCATTGGAAAAAGAATGCCAACCACGCCTCAAGCCGTCAGGATAAAATTGAGTGCAATACCCAAAGGCAGCATAGATGCGATAAAGGGAAGCCTGGTCGATGCCCTAATCTTAAGGGAAATACCTGGCGGGCAGGCAAAAATGATCGCCGATGCAATGGCCGCAAACGGGGCTTCATTTGTTCTCGCACTAGCCGTAGCCAAGAATAAGGGGGCCCACCTTATGGAATGATGCAAGGCATCGCAGCTTGCTTTTTGGGGTATTTGGCCATTGGATTTGCCATTATTGGAATTGACGGAAGGATTTTCCATCTCAATTATTCATCGGGCTTCCCCTTCTACTCTTTATTTCAAGGCTTCAGTGATCTCCTTTAACACAAGCGGCTTCATCTCCTCGCATAATCCGTGGGATGCACATGTTGCCCGATAGAACGCTTTTGGCTCCTTTGCAAAATTATATGTCCTAAGGCCGATTTCAAAGGGCTGCAGATTGTCGTTTTCCGAATGGAATATCACTGCCCTCCTGGGCGATATGGACGTAATATAGTTATCCGGATCAAATGATCGCAAGAAGCGCGTTGCATTTGGATTATTTGCTGAAGGTAGTCCATACCCCCCGGTTGAAATGCCAATTACCATTTTAATTCGAGGTTCCATTGCAGTTGCTATTATGGCATTCCTTCCACCCAAGCTCTCTCCTATTGCCGCGATTTTTGAAGCGTCAATATCCTCCCTGCTAGCAAGGTAATCGAATGCTCGGATGGCATCGTATGCCATCAACACCCCAAATGGCTCCCTCCCATCCAAGAAACTTGCATATTCGTCTTCAAGGCTCTCCGTCACCTGCGCTTTTGTTTCACCAAAGCCCCTTTGATCAATCGCCATAATGGCTATTCCGGATCCTTTGAAGATTTCCGCATAATCCTTGCCCGCATCCTTCGTACCGCCGGCTCCCGGCAAAAATATTATGGCGGGATGGATTTGTGGTCCGTTAGGAATCCATAATTTGGAGTACACCGTGGTTCCATTGCTATTGAAGGTAATAATTTGAATGGAATAATTGGAATCTTCCGAAAATGGGCTTTCCTTTGATCCAATAGCTCCCCTGTTTGCGGGGTAATGCGCCCTTCCCTCTTTATCGATGAAATATTGCTCCGGCTTGTATGAAAGCTGCATGATTGCAAGGACGGCCAAAATCAGGGCCGCTATTAGCAGGTAATGCCTCCTCCTAAATCGCAAATGCACTCCCCACATCTTATTCCCTCCCTCAGTGCCGAAGCCAATCCAGAATCAGTTCCTCCAGGTCAGTGCTGGCAAACATGTGCGTACCATGGCCAGCAGTCTGGTAAATTTTAAGCTGCTTTTTGGCAAGGCTCATACTATATAGCTTTCTTGTTGAATTCGCGGAATATGCATCATCATCGCTTGCAACAAGTAGCAGCTTTCCCATGAATATACGGGCGTGTTCCTCGGTTTTCACCCCCCGGTAATCCAGCCCCGGGGATAGCAGCACGGCCCTTTCGCTTTTTTTTTCAGCTGCAAGCATCAATGCAATATTGGCGCCAATGCTAGCCCCAATGATTGCATGCACTTTCTTCCCTTGCTTATCCAGGTAATCCGCAGCAGCCAAAGCATCCAATTTGAAATTCAAATAATCCTTTTCCGTGAACGAGGCTATTTCGCCCTCACTATCCCCATGCCCCCGGAAATCCACTGCAATGACATCGTATGTTGCCTGCGCCCTCTTTGCAAATTCCGCCCAATCATTGCGGTTCCTGCCAAGCATGTGCAATAGGATCAGCGCTTCCCTTCCGCCGCTTGCTGATTTATAGTAGGTTGCTGCTAATTTGAGCCCGTCAGTTGATTTCAATTCCATATAATTTCCTCTTACGGCAAACATCATTTCCACTCATTTTCCATTTCCTCCAGTAAGCCCGATGTCTCCCCTGCGGAAGGCTCGATATCTTTCTCGAAATAATGAATTGCGCCAATGCCTATGATCAGCAGGACCAATTGTGTTAACGGCGTAAGCCAACCAAAATCCGATCCGGAGCTTTGCGATGCAGTTGCCAGCCCCGTCATCCCCCCTATGGTATCGTTAGCAGTAATCGCATTCCTTTCATTTCGCTCTGAAATCGTTTCAATCAAATCTGGGTCCGGGGCAATGATGCTGCTTAATAGCATCGCAGCCGAAAACGATTCCAGCGTTTCCCTATCCACCTTCCTGGTAGCTGTGATTTGCAGGGTAAATTTTGGGCCATCAATATCCTCTTCCCAAATCGCTTCTGTCCTTCCATTCCCATCATTCTTCACGAGAATGGGTTTTGGGAAAAGAACGATTCCCCCCCTATTGTATTCCGTAATTTCGAAGGGCAATATCACATGGATTTCCCCTGAGAATTTGCCATCTAATTCCTGCTCATATGTGATGAGCGTAGAGCTTCCTTCGTATTTTACGTGCAGCTTCGTGGTGAAGCCCACCTTCAGCTCAATTTCCCCCGGTTCGTTTTGCGATCCGGGCGAGGGTGAAGCATTTAGTGCAATCTCCTCTGGCAATAGGCACCTTCCATCGTTGCAGCCGTTTGGGCATGCATACCTAATCGCGCCTCCAAGTGTTCTTTCGTCATTGCACAAGTATTCCTTCAAAACCGTATCACTTTCGCACGCATCATCCCCTCCCTCATTTCCTGCAATGATGAACCCTTTAATGTAGTAGTCCTTCCCTTCATCGCTATCAATGCATATTGTTGAAGGAGGTTGCACTCCTCCGTTTTCCGAAGGTGAAGGTGATGGGGAAGGAGTTTGCGTTGGGCTAGGCGAGGGTTGAACTGAAGATTGAGTGGAAAAGGCCTTGTCCGTTGAATTGGTGCAATTTCCCATATTGCAGCTTTGGACCAAGAAGTGGTAGTTGGATGAGGGAACAAGCCCATAGAACCATATGCTATGGCTCGTAGTGTTCAGATCGGTATGGTTGGTCTTATCATATGGCAAAGACACACCCAGGAATACATTCGAATCCGAGGGAATATCCGTTGTCCAGGAAATCCTTACCGAATCGCATGTTGCATTTGCGATTATGCTTGAATCGATGATCGCGGGTGCGGGGTTTGCTGGCGGCAATGATGCAGTTGTGAAATTAAATGGTCCTGCTGAACCGCAGTCCCCGCCAATGCAAGAGCTCACGTTGAAATAATAAGTGGTGCCGGAAGAAAGGCCGCTTATGTGGATTGAATGTTCTGTGGCGTTGTCGTTACTGGAATTGCTTAAATCCAGGGGTTCTGAAGTTCCGTAATTTACTTTGCTATCCGATTGCGGATCCGTGCTCCAATGGATCCGTGCGCTGCCTGTGCCTATATTCAATGCCTGGGGGTTGGTTATCAACGGTGCAACGGCTCCAAATTTTGCAATAAGAAGAAGCAAAAAAACCGCCGCCGCCCTTCCTGAAAAGGTTTTCATTTGCGTTAAATCCTCTCCGAGTTGAACGTGTGGATTTCGCGCTCCACGACTTCCTCGAGCCTTTCATGCGAATTATGGTGAATATTGTGCTGGAGCAGCAGAAGGAAAGCTATGATTAGTATGGATGTGATTAGGGCGGCGATTTGGATTCCCCCTGCGGATAAGCCGAAGACCGCCGGGTTTGCGATCATGTAAAGCCCCATGAAAATTAGCAAAAGATGCACCAAATAAAACCAATGCGAAAGCAGGCGGGGGCGTTTCCATTCTCGGTGACGCTTTAGCACTATATTCCTCATGAGCTGCATCTCCGAATCATCCAGGATGCTTCCCGCTGGCTTCCGCTTATGGGCATTCCTTGACTTTCCCCCCCTCTTTAACATGAATTACATTAGAATGGTCAATATAAAAAACTATTCGATGCACACAAGCAAGGACTTTTTTCTTGCGTCAGGGTTTAATCTAGGGGTTATGAAAAAAATAAACTTAAAAAAACGAAAATCAGGCTTTCTGACGAGAGTGCGTGATCACGTTCTGCATATGCATCGATCCCCTATGGGCGAACTGCTCTTCGATTTTTGTCGGCTTGAACAATTCGTTCAGGAAGGACATCGCCTTCTTCTTGTCGAATTCCTTGCACGAATATATGTCGAATGTAAGGTATCCGATCTGCGGGAAGGTGTGGATGCTTATGTGCGATTCCGCGATCAGCACAAATCCGCTGATTCCTCCGTCATCGTTGGGAGTGCCACCTGGCCAATAAACGCAATATGGCAGAGTCATCTTATGCATTTTTATCTTGTCAGGAAGCTCGTCGAGGCATTTGAAGACCGTATTCATGTCCGCAAGCGCCTTTTTGTCGCAACCATAACAATCCAACATCAAATGTGGTCCGTGCATTTGTCAGCCGATCACCCAATTTTTTTATTTTTATATTTGCGCATCAGCGCATTGAACATTAAACAATGCATTAATCTCATATTTAAATATATCGTTTGGATTTCCAATTTATTTCCGGAAAATTTTTTCCCTCGTAATATTCGCCGCCAATTTCCTGAAAATCTTTTCCGCACATTTTTTTTGCCATTTTTCTTGCCTTTTTTGCATAGTTGACCAATTTTTTGGAGAAAATATGCTTGTTCTGAAAGAAATATTTCATTAATTATTATTGATTCATAATCGTTAATTTTAATTATGATGGGATTATTAAATCCGCGCGAGTCAATTTTTAGAGGGCGAAGTGGTTTAATGAAGAATGTAACGATCGGCCTTATCCAAATGGGGATGGCCCAATCACCCAATGAAAATTTGGAAAGGGCAGTTGGGCTAATTGCCCGGGCTGCAAGGAAGGGGGCCGACATCGCTTGCCTTCCCGAGCTCTTCCTTACTCCCTATTTTCCGGCCAAGGCGGGCAATTTGGAAGGGCTTCCGCAATCATTCATGGAGAATATGCGCGGGAAAACGATGCAAATGCTCTCAGGCGCTGCCGCAGAAAATGATATTGCCCTTGTTGCCGGCTCCGTCTTCGAAAAATCGGGAAATAAACTCTACAATACTTCGGCCGTATTTGAGAAAAACGGTAAACTTGCGGGGATTTACCGCAAGATGCACATTCCCCACGATGATTTTTTTTACGAAAAGGATTATTTCGAAAAGGGGGACCTGGGTTTCCGTGTTTTCACACTTGGAAAAGCAAAAGTCGCCGTCCTAATATGTTTCGACCAATGGTTTCCGGAAGCTGCCAGGATATGCGCACTTAAGGGCGCGCAGCTTATATTTTATCCGACCGCTATCGGGGCCGTTTCAGGCATCAAGCAGGTTGAAGGCAATTGGCACGATGCATGGGAAAACGTGATGAGAGGGCATGCGATTGCAAACAATGTCGTAGTTGCTGCTGCAAACCGGGTGGGCCGGGAAGGGAAAACCCGATTTTGGGGGGGATCTTTTGTTTGCAATGCTTTTGGGAAAACCCTTAAGCGCGCAGGTGCCAGGGAAGAGATCTTGATCTCCACTGTGGATCTGGACCATGGCAAGAATATCCGTGATGGATGGCAATTTTTCATGAACAGGCGGCCATCGGAATACGGCCTTCTTTCGAAGTGATCGAATTATGAACCCTCCCGGAAGTTTGGGCCTTTGCATGCCTGCCGAATGGGAACCGCACGAGGCAACATGGCTTGCATGGCCCAAGAATCCCGAAACATTTCCTGCTGGAATCCTTCCCCGAGTCGAGGATTCATTCTGCGAAATAGTTGCCGCCATCAGCCGAGGGGAGAAGGCCAAATTGCTCATTGATGATATGGGCTTGCTCTCACAAATCGAAAAGATGCTAACTGAAAAAGGCGCCAACATATCCAATGTCGAATTCCGCTGCATCCGTACTTCTGATGTCTGGGTGCGGGACTACGGCCCGACGTTTGTCATTGAATCTAAAACAAACAGGGTTGCAGCAGTCAAATGGAAATTCAATGCATGGGGCGGTAAATACGACGACCTTTTGCATGATGATGAGGCCGGCGAAAAGATTGCCAAAATGAGCGATTGTGAAATATTCCGTCCCGGCATTTTCCTTGAAGGCGGTTCCATCGACGTCAACGGTCGTGGAGCTTTGCTCACAACGGAACAATGCCTCCTGAACAAGAACCGCAACCCGGATCTTGCACGTGTTGATATTGAGGTGGTGCTAAAAGACCATTTATCCGTGGACAATATTATTTGGCTGGGAAAGGGCATCGAGGGTGACGATACCGACGGGCACATTGACGACATCGCGCGATTCGCATCTGAAAAAGCGGTTTTATGCGCCTACAGCAATAAAGCAGATGCGGACGGATACGCACTGAGGAAAAATTACGAGATGCTGAAGGACCGATCGGATTTTGAGGTCTGCAAACTCCCCATGCCCGACCGGATCATTGACGCACATGATGGAAGAACGCTTCCCGCAACCTATGCGAATTTTTACATCTGCAATTCCTCGGTGCTGGTTCCCGCGTTCGGAACTCCGAAGGATAGGGTGGCAACCGACTTGATTGAAGGCTTCTTTCCAAATAGGGAAATATTGCGGATCAGGTGCAATGAGCTGGTGTTCGGATACGGCGCAATCCATTGCATAACTCAACAGGTACCGAAAATCAGGGATTGAAAAACGAGATTTGTTAATATGCTTTTGTTAATGTAAAATTTCCTGCCTTATTTTTTATCCATCCGTTCCATAACCGCTTTTACTATCAATGGCCATGCGATAGTCGCATCCTCGATCACTTCGGCCCACATTCCTCCTTCTTCGCGGGGGACAAATTTACCCCAGGAGACGCCCTCAGAATAAGTGCATCCTGAAAGCCCGCCCCAGTGGACAGGTTCGGGGCAAACCCTTACTGCATAATGGAATCTCTTGAACATATTTGAGCCCGTATCCAGATAGTTGGTGGGATTTCCCTTGTCGATTACTCTATATCTAATCAAATCGAGATATGGCCCCACCTGCTGCGCCCAATTCCTTGGGACCCCCCCGCCAATCGTAAATATGCCCAGCTTCTTGCTGTTCCTTACATTTTCCGCATAATGATTCAGGTCGGCGAATGGATCAAAATGAATTTCCGGCTTGCCCACGGCTGCCTGCTTTATGTTATAGAGTGCGACATCCAAACCCAATTCCGAATCCGTGAACGCCGGCACGTAAACCGGTATGTTTTTTTCGTATGCGGATTTCAGGATTCCCCTACCTTCCACGTTTTCCTTCAAATACTTGCCGATTTCACGGTGCAATACCCAGGTGGAAAGGGGCTTCACGCGAGAGCACGTGTCAAGTACCTTTTGAATGATCTCGGAGATATCGTCCAAGTTCCGCTCAAGCTCCAAAGTATCATAAACCCTATCGTAACCAGAAAAATAGAGCTTAGTATCATCCATGTTCCATTCGTGCTTGAAATGCAATTTTCCAACCGATTCGACAAAACCGTGAGCCATCAAAGCGCCGGTTGATACGATTGCATCAACCATTCCCCTATCTACCATATCGCATACTACAAGTCCCATTTTTGCAATTGTCATGGCGCCCGAAAGTGTGAGGACCTTATAGCATTCCTCATCCTTGACCATCGCCTCAAGTACATCCGCTGCCTCTCCTACGGATCGTGCACCGAAACTGGATGATTTCATTTGCACTACTAAGTCATTTACGCTGACGACCTTTCCAAGATCGATTGGAGCTAGCGGTTTCAAATTATGCGAAAAACCCGTGCCCAACTTGTTGGCTCCGATGGTTTTGCGATCCTTTCCTGCGTTTTCCTCCATGTCATTCCCCAACTAATTAGAATCCAGAATGCAATTGTTAAACAGTCTTAATTTTTATTGGTTTCGAATTATTCCGGAAAAAATTTTGCCAGAAAAATATATTATCAATGATCATTCCAAGGATTTTTGCCCCATGCGGACGATATTCTTAATAAATTCGAATGCCATCAATATTGAATCAGTTTGATAAATATGGTTGCGAAACGTCCCTCAGAAACCACACTTGAAAAACTTTGCCGCCTCTATGCCGGCAATAGGCTTTCGGAGATAGATATTTCCCTCCTTCGGCACATCTACGAGCTTGGAGAATCCCGCAATAAAATAACTAATACGGCCGATCAACCCGCCCTCATTAATGTGCATGTGAGGTTGATGATGGAATTGCAGGCAAGGCGCGAAAAGGGATTTAGGCACCCGTATTTATTGAAAGCTAATGAGGCGCGGGCAAAACTAGCAGATGAGGAGATTGCTGAATTCCTTCCTAAAAAAAGGTTGACGAAATCAGCAATAGCGCTTGATCCCTTCTTGAGTGAGTTTGGATTAGTGGGATCCTTGGAACCAGCGGAAAGGGAGACTGCACTCAGCAAGGCGATTGCTCTTCGCATAGTTCCCGGTTTAAGCAGAAATCTTTTGAAACAACGGCTCGTTGAGCCATGGCAGTATGTTCGGAAGGGCAGGCGTACGCGATTATCTCGTATCCCGATAAACTCCCGCCCCACCCTAAGAACCCAATACCTGATCGATGCCCGAAAAATTCCTCATGTCGGTAAGTTCCTAAGGGAAATTGATGCAATCCCAAGGGTTGTTTTCGAAAAGGAGAAATGGCGCGAAGAGGAGCACTAATTCGTTAATAAGTTATTTCCTCTTTCAACAAGCTTCGGATCACAGATTGCCCAACGCCTCATAACAAGAGTTAAATATTGCGCATCCATTCCCATTACCATGAATAGGAGAAAGGAACAAGCGCAGACGGCCATAGAATATCTTCTTTTGATCGGAGCCGCAGTAATGTTTACTATTATTGTTACACTTGCAACCCGCGATATCATATTTCCAACTGGCGAAGAAGTAGGGTTGAACGGAGGGCAGATTGTGAGTGCGAAAGCGTCATTTGCGGCTTCCCCAACACTGCCCGTAACTATTTCGGCTACGGTTCTTGTCCCCTGCAATCCTGGCGATCCCTGCGGGGCCCGGGTTTGCGTCGGTAATGCTGCTTGTAACATGTATTGTTCTCCTTCATTCGCATGCGAAGTCGATGCCCCAAGTTGTGTTAATTGCGGCCAAGTTGTAATAGTCAATAGTACTTGTGGAGCGGGCACAACCCTTGCGCCAGGAGGCGCATGCACCCGTACATGCAATAATGGCTGCACTGCAGGAGCGTGCAACCCGAACTGCACGCCGCCGCCTTGCACGGCAACATGCATTGCGCTTGTGCCTTCTTGCACCATGAGTGCCCAACCCTCAAACGCAATCGGTCCCTTCTTTTCAACTGTAAGAGCGAGATATTTCAATACACCTCCGGGCATTACAAGTGCTATTGTAAAATGTAATGCTACTGACCCCGGTATTGACATCTCCTTCGATGCTCAAAACCGCGCAATTAGAAATGATTGCTATTACCCTCAAGTCTGGTCGCTAACCCAATACCAAATTTCAGGTTCAAATGCAGCTGCAAGCTGCACCGGTACAATTAGGGACTGGCCTATTGAACCTACTTGTACTATTTCAGAAACCCCCGAATGGGGAATAGGCCCGTTCAGCTCCACCATTAAAACAACATTCCAAAACCTTCCTCCGGGCATTGATGAAGCCAGAATTGAATGCGATGCAAACTTTCCGACACACGAACTTCAAACTTTGGATGCCTTAAATTCCACTTCAAAAGTCTGCAATTATCCCGCAGTAGCAACTACCACATTCTACGGAATTGATTCATATGACGAAACCGGTGTAACATGGTGCACCCATTTTATTACTGATTACAATCAACCCCAATCCTGCACCCTAACAGCTGCACCATCCGAATTTCCAGGGCCATTCAGAAGCAGATTAACTGCTACATTCACAAATCTCGAACCCGGAGTAACAGATACAATAATCAAATGCAACCCCGCAGACCCTGGCGTCAGCATTCCAATAGAAGAATGGTCACATACTGCAACAAGGGATTGTGATTATCCCTCTGTTTCTTCAGATACCACCTATATCGCCACTTCCTCAGTTGGAGGAATTCATCCTACCTCTTGTCAAACCCAACTAACCGCAACAAAAAGTTTATCATTTTTAGTTTCACCCTGCGATGTAAGAAAGTGCGATATTTTCGCACCAACCTTTTACAGCTTTATCGATCGCCCCAATTACGCCTCATCTCCACCTCAAATTGGAATTTTCGATCCTGCAGACTCGTGCAATAATGGCGGTTTACCTTGCAAAAACGCCTGCAGAGTTCGCGGATCGGTTAATAACGAAAATTCATGCGCTTTAGTAGAGGACTTGACAGATTATGATTGGAACGATTTTGAATTTGAAACATACGTGCAGGATTTGCCTGACAGCTCAAAAATCATGCAAGTTAGAAATGTCCAATGTGATACTGCAGCATTAAACGAACTTACTGTATATTTTGATTTCCCAACCGACAAATACATTAAGCACATGAGCCTAAGCAGTGTAATCGACGAAACATATGGAACAACCGGCGAATTCCTCGTCTGGCCAAATTGTCAATCAACTCTAGGAAATTACGCATACTTTTACATTAGCGATGCAGACAATGAACCGACTAATTTCCCTCCGAGAGTCGATTTGATTCCAAACCCCATTCCCATCCAGCCCGGCACCAGACCGCCGAATTTAAACCTATATGGATATGTTAAGGACGAAACTTCGGATTCAAATTTAATTTACCAAGTTGTTGCACAAAGCAATACTTCCGTTATTAATTGCAATGTTCCATTTGGCGATCATTATGTTGTATGTAATCCCGCAGTCGGATATGGGGATTCGGATATTACAGTTGCAATAATTGATGAAGAAGGCCTATGGTCAGTTGATACCTATAGAATTCACGTTGGCCCCACATTCGACTTTGGCAATGACTATGTCTGGAATCTTAGAACTGCAGGCAGCATTAAGACAAAAGATCTTTGGCCTTACTCGTTCGATTCCCAATACGGGGATGC
>JBDRDM010000003.1:0-11680 GCA_043820675.1 Microcaldota archaeon | reverse complement strand
TCCAACCTCATCACAAGCTCATTTTTCAACTGGTTCCAATCCTTAGGCCGGTTGCCTGTCGGTATGAATGGGTTTGTAAGGTTCCTGATTTTCCTCGCATCCTGCGCCTTGACCTTGGCGATAGTATTTTCGATGAACCCTTTCGTATTTTCCTCACTTCCTTCAGATTCGAGCATTTTCTCTATTGCGCGTTCCAAACTCCCGCATAACGGCAGGGCATTAAAGACATCGTAGATATCCTTCCCTTCCGTACGAGTCCGCAGGGCATGCATCTTTCTTGCCGCCAAATCCTCAAGGGAATACACATAAAAGCCGGTGACTGCCCTTTGGGCATAGGACGATCCAGCAGGTTTGATAATTGGCGGTTTGGCCGTAATTATTTCCTTTGCGGCAATATCTACCCTCACATGATCCTGCCACCCCAGGACGCTTTCGTATTTGCAGTAGAATTGAACCGTATTCCCTATTTTCCTAAATTCGTCTATTTCATATCCATCAATTTTTTCCGCAATCATTTTGCACTTAGCCTTAACCTCGCCAAGACTTTCAGTTCCATAGTCAAAATCCAAATCCTCCGAGAACCTTTGCATTTTCCCCAAGTAAACCTTGTTCAAGGCAGTTCCTCCCTTGAAGACAAAGTTTTTCTCTCCGGCAGTTGAAATAGTGACCTGCCCCAGCACATCGAAAACATAATGCTCCTTGACCACATATTGCAACGGTAGGCCAAATTGGACGGCGATAGTCTTACAGACCTCAAGATTTATTTCCATTCAACCACCCCGAATTTCCCGTTTCACCAGAAGCATTTTTTCTTTCTTTGCGCCGGCGAATTTCTTTACATAATTATCGAATTCCTTCCACTCGGCTTTCCCAAGCTTCGCCTCCCTGTAAGAGGCAATCAATTTGTTGTGCTCAACGGAGTATTTCGGCAAATACAGGCAGTCAAATAACGTCTTTGCCCGGGTCGAGACAATATAGTCCCCAAGTTGCACAAACCCTACCGCCTTCCCCTTCATCGAGACAGCGCCGAATTGGTATTCCCCCACCTGCTTCCTTTTTGACTGGTAAGTCGTAACTATTGTTATGGTAAATGGAATTTCCGCTATAAGTTTATGCAAATAAAGCGCGGAGGTGAAACCCAAATAGCCGTTGAACGTGCTTTGGGCGCACGAGAATGCATCCTTGACCGGATTGATGGAATAAACGCCCCTCTTAAGGCGGATTATGCGCTTCGCCTTGCTCAATCGGTTCAATGTCGTCTTCAACGTATCCTGTCCGCATATCTTAAGGCTCTTTAGGATTTCCAAGCTCGCGATTCCAGAGGGCGACTTCCCTACCGCACCCAGCACCTGTTCGGTTACCTTCTTTCGAAACATGCAATAATAAACAATTTGTTTATTATAAGCTTTTCGCTTAGAGCTCGGCACCAGGTATTTTGAAGGGCATAAAACTTGGAAATGCATCCTTGAAGGGGCATATTATTGAGTGGCCGCTGGGGAGAAGTTCAAAAAAACGACAAAAAGGTGTGGCACAAACCGAATCAAAACAAATTAATACTCCTTATCCCCTCTATCAGTTACTATGATAGACATTATTCGAAGTAAATGGAAATGGTTTTCTGGAGGTTTTTTAATAACCTTTTTTTGGGTAGTTATAGTTTTTTTATCTTCCATAAACATATTTCCAGATCTATTTGATAGGAATTCGCATATCTGATACCTTATACCTGTGCCATATATAATATTTTTTTTATTCCTTGGTTTTAATTTGGCAAAGGAGGGAGAAAATTCAACAAATGTTTTTTTAGTTCCTTTCCTTGGAGCCATTGCTGCGTTAATAATTCCCTTGGGATATATGATTTGGCTTATACAAAATTTTTTATCTTCTTCTTGCACTTATCCATGCTATGGGGCAGTGCTTATTGCCATCCTTGCAATTTTAACACCTATTGTTGGAATACTATTCATAATAATTGTTATCGCCCTTTCGATGCTTGGTTACCTTTCGGGATTTCTGATAAAACGGAATAACCCAATAGCCAAGAACCGCAAAAAAGCGCACAGAAACTGACCTATCATAATTGACCTTCTGAAAAAGTTAGTGATAGGCACAATATCTGAAACTTTGAGTCTATTCTTATTTAGCATTACGCCGCTGGGGAGATTACGCCGAAATGCAAAAAAACGGGTGATTTTTCGGAAACCTAAGAAAAAGGTCGGCACAGAGAATAAAGCCAATATCGTGAAGTCAACCTCCCTGATTACCCTAGACTTGAGTTAGGGCATTTTTTAACCGCATAACGGCGTCCTTGATTTTTCGGTCTTGGTCGCTTTCCAAAATCGCAAGAAAGCCGACTGTTTTTCGCCCTATAAGATCCTTCAGTTTTGGTATTTCCATGCAAATCATTGTCAATAAATTCAAAGCCGCTTCAATTTCAGCAGCTCTTTTTGAAACGAGCTCGTCTACGGCAATGTCAATGGCACGCGTTAGCAGTAAGTTGGCAGCGTTATCCCTCCACAGGTTTCGGATGTTTTCAAAGTCCGGTTTGGCTTTGAATTGGGCTAACTCTTTTTCAGCCCGGAAAATTTCAGCGAGGTCACCCACAACATCCTCAAACTTAGGAAGTTCTTTTACCAGTCGCTCCAAACCGTTTTCCCATTCGCCACGGGCGGCATCAAGCCTTTTTTCTTCGAACATCTTTTCTGGCTCATAAGCTATCTTGTTTCTGGTGCACTTTTCCTTCAGCCTTAATCGTATGTTTGCTAAGTCCCCCTTCGCATCACCCAATAGATCCCTTCTCGCGGTAATTTGCCAAGCATCGTAATAATCTCTCGTCTTGCCCCGTTGCATTATAGCCCTCAGTTTCTCCGAAAGGATTTCAATTAGGTCATAGCAGTGAAGTTCGAAAGGCTCAATGTCGGGATATGTCCGTTCTTTGATTATTGCATGCTTCGATTCGAATTGAATCCATTCATTTAGGGATATTTCCATTTTCAGATTGCTGCTCTTCTCGAGAATGCCGGAATAGCGTATTTTGAGCATCACCATGCCCGGATTTTCATGTATTGAGTCCAAAATTATTGCCAAATTGGGCGCTCCGGCCGCATTTGCACTTGCGAACGCTTTTGCGATCTCGTCAAACAACATCTTGCTATCCATCTTTCCTTCCTTGTAAGCGCTGAAGTCGAGGTCTTCTGATAGCCGATATATGTCTGCATAAACCTTGCTGAGACATGTACCTCCCTTAAAGACTAGGTATTTGGACAACTTTTGGTTTGAATAAAGCGCTTTCAGCGTCCAAGTCAAGGCATAGTCCTTCTCAATGACATGTGGGGGAAAGCCCTTCTTGGCAGCAATTCGAGTCAGTTCGTCTTTGCTTATCATGCTAGCACCGCTCCCTTGGTCACTTCCTCATTGATTATCAGGTTCCACTTGCCAACATGCCTTCCTTTCCGTTTCGTGCGTGGGGAGAGATAGGAGTATCCCTGCCCTATTTCACTTCTAATTTTTTTCTTGATGGTTTCGGGCAGGGCAATATCCAATGCCTCGGCAAGATATCCTAGACGCTTGAATACTGCACTGTTTCCGAGCCTTTGTGCGTAACTGACTAGCTTTTTCAGGTCGACATCTTTACTTGCTGCGAGAAGGCATTTTGCTACTTCAACAATGCCCCCACAGTATTCGGGGTGGTCGAGCGCATCAACAATGGTTTTTTCCTGGTCAGATACTGCAATGCGGTTTCCACGGATGAACCTAGTGACAGTTCCGAAAAACTTCCTATTTGCAAGTGAAACGAAGTGGTACTTCACGCCGCCAATTGATCTGGCTTTCATTTTGCCCGTCGTAACCACGAATACGGACAGGGGCATTTGTTCGGTCCACCCATATTCGTTAAGCATATTATAGTAGCCTATATAGTAGGGCGCAGATACCAACCTCGATGCTACAAAGAAACTGTCTGCAGTCCAGACAGGCTTGCTTCCGGCTCCAAGCTCCATTATGAGGTATATGCCCTTCGATATCCTATTGAGCCAGCCTTTCCTCGCTGCATTGGACACTAGCCTTCGTGCCTTTTGCCTGGAGCCAATTTTTTCTGATAATTCATCGATCGAAAATATCGTCTTGCCTTCGCTAGCAAAATCCGAGATTGCTTTTGCTTCGGAAGCACTCAGCCCTTTTCTGATAGTTTGAGTATCCATAATACCATTAATAGGTATTTTGAGTGATAAGAATATAATCATTTCGGTGCCATGGGGGAATCGGTAAAAAAGGGAGGAAAGAAGTGCCGCTGGGGCGATTTGCGCGAAAACGGAAAAAACGGGTGGAACAAATGATTAATAGGCACCTATAATACAAGGTTAACATGGTCGAAGGTGGAAAAAACCCAAAAACAGGAGAAAGGCGCCCGTTCAATATATCCGAAGTAAGGTTCGTAAAATCGATAATAATGGCAATTGTTTGTTTACCTATCGGAATCTATATTCTAGTTGAGGATCAGAAAAATTTGCCAATTGATAAAATTTACGGCTGGGCATTCATCGGCTTTGCGGCAATGGTATTTCTAGTTATGGAATACGGAAAATACGGACCAAAAATCAATTTGCAATTAAAATTCTAGCGTAAAGATTCCCAGGTTTTTCCACCCATATTTCTTCAAATCAAAGGATGCCGCTGGGGTGATTTGAACACCCGACATACCGGTCTTCAGCCGGACGCTCTCCCAGGCTGAGCTACAGCGGCGCCAATCAGAGGTAGTATTTGCAGAATTACCGCTTAAAAAACATATAGATGCGGCCTGGCCCGACAAAATCTTCCCAATAAGCTTTATTAAGCAGGTAAACATAAGTGAATTACTTAAATTTCCAAGAGGTAGATGCATATGGCGCGTGGACAGGCTTTTGAGACCATGATGCTGGTCATTTCGGTTATCGTCGCACTTGCGATCCTTGGAGTTCTGCTCAACATTCTGGGGGTCTTCGGAGGCGGCGTCATTGGCGGCAAGCCCCTATCGATCATTAAAGACGGCCTACGCGATCTTCACAGCAGGGGATATGGCACCAACACTCCCCAGAAGATAACCTTTGAGAAGGGCGAGGAGCTAAGAAGGGGAGAACTCGTAACGGACCTCCCAATAACATCAAGGGACATCAAATTCAGCTGCGCAACGGATGCGGATGAGATTTGCGGGAGTGGCGATGATGCACCGCTTGACCTATCGGACACGCTGATTAGCTCGAAGAAGAAAATTGATGTGATCGTCGTCACCTGCGCAAACGAGCAAAGGGACACGGAACCCAGGTACTGCGTTACAATATCTTCAATCTCAAAGCCCGGCCAGGCAACCAAAACCTGCGTGATAGAATGCGGGATAGAGGAATGAGGCCATGAAATTCAAGGGCGCAAGCGACTGGACGCCGATCTACATGCTGATCGTGATGGTGATCGCGGCGGTCCTGATATACACCTTAATCAAGCCCATCCTAAACCGCGCTTCGGATGTGGCATCCGGCAATCTGGAGGAGAGCAAAAACCTAATTAATACAGCTTCTTTTCTCATTAGCAATAGAATTTGATGGTGATCCAAATGAAACGCGCTCAGGCCTTCGAATCGATGAATCTTGTTGTAAGCGTCATTGTTGCACTAGCAATTTTGGGAGTTATAATGTACATAATCTACAGTCTACCTAAACCAATCGGGAACGATCCCAAATCAGTCATAAATCAGGAACTGAAAAGCGTCTACACTTCAGGATACGGCGTAAGCGCCCCAAGGGAAATCGAATTTGTCAGGGGAACAAAGCTTTTCCGGCAGGAGGTAGTTAATAATCTACCCATGAAGGCAGACGATGTTGCATTCATATGCAAGGACCAAAACATTTGCAACGGCGAACCATTATCGCTCGATAATAATATCATAACAGCCAACGCCAACTACAAGATCAACATGGTTGTTTGCGGGAATGAGCAAGGGGCCAATATACCCAGGTATTGCGTTAGCTTTGCACGCACGCCAAAGGATGCGACGGACTATTGCATCGCTGCAGATGCCTGCGATATCAAGTAGCTTTCAGCACATATTTAAACCCCCTTTTCTTTTTCCTTGTTTATGCCTAATTATAAGGGAAAACGCTCCCAGGTAGACGCTCCGATGGAGCTGGTGATTGCAATCATCATCCTACTGGCATCGCTTTCAATTGCCCTTTTGATCTTTAACAGCACCGACGAGCAAAGATGCATCGCGGAGCTCAAATCGGAGGTGCGCAACCTGCAGAACGCGATGCAGGATTTGGCACTGCAATCACCCCCATCAACGCGCTCGGTAATATTCAGGATGCCTTCCTGCGGCGGCGAACGGGTGGACGCCCTTCGGTTCGTTTACTATTCCAAGCCCGAGTTCTGCAGGCTATGCTCGGGCCATCTCAATTCATGCTGGAAGCTCGAGCTTGCCTCGTACAAGCCGGACCTTGAAAAATACGTCGGCGGCCAGATATCCCAGGCGGATGTTTGCGTTGATGTTTCGGGGGAAATAGATCTTCAGGACATGAGCAAGCTCGCCAACCCCGCTGTAACCGGCTGCATCGAACTTAGCAACAACCCCTGCCCCCCGGAAAGGGCGGACGAATGCACCGCATCCATGTCCGGGAAGCCCAAGAATGTTTTCGATGATAGCAACCCCCTAAATTCGCCCTCCAGATGGCAGACATTGGGAAGGGAGGCAAGGATTTACGAGATAATACTCCGGAAGGGATTCTCAACAGGCGGGGTTTGCATTGAAGCCTCCTGCCCTGCAATAGAGATATGCGCAAAAAATGCGGTTGAGGAGACTTAAAGCAAACGGGGGCTAATTGGGAAAAATAAGGTTAAGGATGAACAATTAGCCAAGCCTCGAATATGATGGACGCCATTGGCCGATTAATCCGTCCGATCCTAAATGCACCCCAATCATCCAACGGAGCCGCATCAGTCCTTCAGTATGAATTTATCAAGCACTTTCCTTGCATCCTCCCGCTTGCGTTGATGCCCTTTCAGGAATGCTTGCAGCTTTTCTATCAGCATCAGCTTCATCTCGCCTGAAAGGAGCTTGCCGGATTTATAATCGTCGTGAATTGCATTTAATTTTGCATCATCCTCCTCGAAAAAAGTGAGCCACTGGTAGGGCACATCAACGCTTGGATCGCCTCCCTTTTTCCTGTGCTCCTCAACTGATGCGGCACCTCCGGAAAACGCGTATTTCTTGATTTTCTTTTCAATCATTTCGGGGGAATCTGTCGTGTAAATTGCGGTGTCCGCTTCCGAGGCGCTCATTTTCTTGTTGGATGTAAGGCCCGGAAGGAACCTGCAGTGGATGGCAGCTGGCTTATAGTAGCCAAGTTTTGGGAGGATGTCCCGGCTGACGCGGAAATGCGCGTCCTGATCAATAGCATGCGGGATGAGGCAGGGGATGTTGCAGCCCTTTGAAATAGATGGCAGGAACGCGGGCACGGATTGCATCGAAGTGAAGAATGCCTCTCCGACATTGCTCGAATCCGTGAAGCCGAAAACCGCCTTTGTTGTTGAGAGCGTGAGCTTCTTTGCAACCTTGAGTGCCTGCGGATAGAGCGTCCTAGCATAGTCGGTATCAGTGAAGATGAACGTTTTTCCGGGCTTGAAGCCAACGGCAATTACATCGAGGGCATTTTCATATGCGAGGGAATTGGCCTTTTCCAAGCTCAAGTTTTCCTTGAAGAGGAATTTCTCATCGTCTGTTAGCTGGAACCACAAATCAGCTCCGAACCTATCCTGCAGCCATTTGGTGAACATCCACGGGATGAGATGGCCAATATGCGTGCTGCCCGAAGGCCCGCGCCCGGTGTAGAGGAAGAACTTGTTGCCTTTTTCATATTCATCTAGGAGCCAGTTGAGGTCGCGGTGGGAAAAGAAGATCTTTCGCCTAAGGAACGGGTGGAGATCGCCTGCAAGTTTCCGGATGCGCTCAAGCAAAGGATCCGTGATGTGCTCGGTGCCAAACTCCTTGATGAGGCGCTCGTAATCGATTTCGCCCTCCACTTTCCAGGGAGTTACCGTAAAATCCTTTTTCATCGATCAATCACACAATTTATGCGGGGAATCGGATGGGGATTGCACAAGCACTCCCCCTGAATGCAAAATTCCCTTCCAGGGAGCATAAGCGTAAAACCCAGGGGGCTGCCAATATCCAGCATTGGCGCGCTTACCCCTTCACGCCAATGTTTAAAAATGATTTTCAGCATTAACTTAGCGTTTATTCTTTCAGTGGGCAAGTTTATAATTGCTATACTACTGAACGGGTGTTACCATGAAATTAGTCGTAAATGACGTGAAATCGGGGAAGAGCTACCAAAAGGAAGTGCCGCGCGAACGCGAGATGCTCCTTTACGGAAAGCACATAGGAGATAAGTTCGACGGGGGAATGTCAGCTGAGCTGCCGGGCTACAAGCTCGAGATCCGCGGCGGAAGCGACAAGGACGGATTTCCCATGAGGCCCGAAGTGGATGGGCAGCGCAGGACCGGGCTTGTGCTCTCGAATCCTCCGGGGATCAAGATCCTAAGGAAGGGCTTTAGGAAGATGAAAACCGTTGTTGGAAACACGGTTTCGCCAACGATCACCCAGCTCAACCTCAAGGTCGTGGAATACGGCCCAAAAAGCCTTGAAGAACTCGGATTGAAGCTTAACCCCAAGGAAAAGGCAAAGGAGGAGAAAAAGCCAGATAAGAAGAAAAAGAAGAAATAGGGGCAATTTCGTCGTGGAGAGACGAACGCAAGCTTGAAACTTATTAACGTCGCACGGGAAATCGGGGGAACCCGGGACTTGTCCGGCATCATCCCCAAGCACAATGCCCATAAGCTGCAGCACGAGCTTGATCAATCGGGATTGCATATCGCAGCTGAGGAATGGATTTCCTTTTCAATCATTTCTGCGGGATTTGCTGCCCTTTGCTGTTTCCCATTGGCATTTATTTTTTTGCACGATCTGCCGATTGCTTTTGCAATTTCTCCGGCGTTGTTCCTAATGCTTGCCTTATTGCTGCTTAAGATCCCCGCCTACCTGAAAAGGAAGCGCGCCGAAGAAATCGAGGCGGGGCTTCTCCTTGCCATACCCCAGATTGCAGCTCAAATGCGGCTCGGTTCACCCTTCGAGGAAATTATAGGGAATGCGGCAAATTCCGCGCCCGGGGAATTGGGAGGGGAATTCCGGAGGATGGCAAATTGCATGAATTGCGGTGGAATGCCCCCGGATGAAGCCCTCATGATTTTTTCAAGGGAGGTTGATTCGGAATTTGTCCGCAGGGCCGCAATGCAGCTTGTTTTCGAATACCGCAATGGGAATGGCGGCGATGGGCTCTCCAATCTTGGGAAGGAGCTTGCGGTTTTCATGAGAACAAGGGCAAAAAGCTTCTCAAGCAAGATGGCGGTCTGGGGCCTCGTATTCATTGCCATAAGTTGCATCGTGCCCGCGCTTTTTGCGGCGTACCTGATAATCGGATCCGCGTTCCTTGCGCTCTCCTTTACGGAAAACGACATCTACTTCGCATTCGGCCTCTTATTCCCGCTCCTGGATGCGGGAGTGCTTTTATATATAAAGGAAAAAACACCGGCGATTATTAGTTATTGATTCCGGATATGATCAGTACTATTATTTGGGAGTCAGGGGATAAGTAGGGGCCAGCCAGTCCAAAAAAATAAGTTTTAATATCCGGATGCGCTTACCATTCCCGGTGATTGCGATGGGCAGGCTAGGAATTTCATTGTTGATGCTGCTTTTTTTTATGTCCGCCATTCCTGCCGCCGATGTTGTTTTCACCATTAAGGACATTGTAGTATACCCCCAGCAGGTTGCGCTGATAACAAAGGAAGCCAATTTGGGCAGGGGCAACGCATTCTCCACAATAGTGGAGCCGAACGTGTTCCCAAAAAGCGTGCGCATTACCGAAGAGAATGCCAAGGTGACAGGCATAAGGATCAACAAGGAGCAAAAGGTTGCTGCCGTCAAAAATATCATCGCTCCCCTGAATGTCCGCGCTGTGCTTGCACAAAACCAGAATAAAAAACTGCAACTGTTTACCGACAAGGGGCTCATTAATGGAAAACTCATCTACCTTGGCGATGAGGTCGCCGTCCTTTCCAATGTGAATTATAAATTCGCCTTCGCGGGCGCCCTCCTGAACGAGAGCGTCCCCTTCATGAGCATCCAGATGGGAGCCATACAAAATGTGATGCTTACCGAAAAACCGGACTTGCCGGACGGCACAAAAAACAATGCCGAATTGGCCGCAATGGATGCCGGAGGGATAATCCAGCCCCCAAATTATTACCCGTCAAATACAAATAACCTTGAATTGGCCTGGAAGGATACGGGCAAGGCGCCAAGGAAGGCGACGCTCAGCTATCTTACCAAAGGCATCTCCTGGGAACCCGTTTATTTCCTCGATATTGAAAATGACAAGCAGGCCCGATTCATGTTTTGGGCGAAAATTGCAAATACCGCTAGCTGGAATGTAACAAATGCGAGCATGAAGCTTGTTGCGGGCAGCATTAAGCTTTCCACTTACGGCAGTGACAGTTCGTACCTTCTCGACAGCGTTTCCCAACGCGCAATAGGTGGATCTTATCCGGGGGAGGAGTACAACGGCATGCTCCAGCCATCCATCTCCGCATTGGAGGAATACGAGCTGTACGCATTGCCCGGCCCCTTCTCTTTGAAGGCGCAGGAAACCAACCTGGTCCCGATATTCGAAGATGCGGTCACCTTCCAAAAGGACCTGATCTATGATGCACGCTTGGAAAACAGCAGGTCCTGGTACAATTACAACTCCTGGGAACAGGAAGCGGAGGGGAAGGTGCAGAACGTCTACAGGATCAAGAATGGGGGGAGGACCTGGCCGGTTGGCATTGTCAGCGCGTACCAGGATGGCATGCTCATAGGCGAGGATTCGATCGAGTGGACGCCGAATGGAAAAGAGGCTAAGGTCACCGTGGGGATTGCCGCGGACATCGAGGCAAAAAGGAAGGAAACGGTCAAGCGCTTCTATAATGAGGATAAGAAGCACCAAGATTATGACTACAATCACAAGGTAGTCATTACCCTGAAAAACTTCAAGAAGGAGAAAACAGCCGTAAAAGTGCTGGATACATTCGCGTCGGAAGCCTTGAACATGGCAGCAACGGTCCCTTATGAGGAGAGGCCCGGGAACCTCATGGAATGGAACCTCAACCTGGCGCCCGGCGAAACAAAGGAAATCAGCTACACCTTCATGACGGAGTAGGCAGTGAAAATATCCTCAATAACCAGTACGTGAAACATTAGCGCACATCTCCAAATAAATCAGCTCGGCTGCCGGTTACCACACTAGCCGATGTCGAATTTCAGGGGCTCGTAGCCCGGAGCGCCGGTATCAAAAATAAGCTGCAACCCTTTTGCCGTTTTCGGGACCTGGAATGGGATTTTTCCCCTGATTTTATCCCCAGAAGGCAAATTTCCCTCGATGCTCTGGCCGAAGATCATGTTTGCACCCAGATCCAAGGAATACGAATAGCTTTCGGAATCCTTCACCTTGAATTGCATGCCGCCAACCGTTGCTGCTTCCCTTCCACCATTTTCCACGGTTATATCCGCAATCAGGAAAATATTCCCCTCGTTCGCGCTTGCATGCATCCCTAGGGA
>JBDRDM010000002.1:0-6212 GCA_043820675.1 Microcaldota archaeon | reverse complement strand
CGGTTAGGATTGCAAACTGATGATCAATATTACGATTTCTTTCCATTCAAAGCTCCATGAACTTAAGGCCCGTTGCGGAATCGCCCTTGCGCCTGATCTTTTTTAGCTCGGTCAAGAAGAGCTCCACTGTGATGGAAACCTCCGCTTCCAAAAGGTGCCCGCCATGGCATGCATGCGCCGCATCACCTATTACGATATGCGCATGCGCCCCAGTTTCGGATACCGTCCCGATAAGGGAAACGAGCTCCATCTCCTCCTGGAAGGTCTTCCAGGAATAATCCTTTTTACCTGATTCGAAGTAACCTATTTTGGCGTTTTTAACAGCGCCAATAGCCTGGAAATAGCCGCCAATTATCCCCCTTTCTGCAAGGAATGCATTAAGCGTGGCCATCAGTTTTTCGCCCCTCTCGAGCCTTATTGCAAAATGGGGCCCCTCCTTGCGGAATTCCATACGATTCATCTAATACAAAAATAATCACCTATTTAAAGTTGCTTTTTCTTAGGAATAACCATCCGAGTTGAGCCTATGGAACACCTTCAGCTGCGCAGGAAGCTATTCAACAAGCTTACATATGCGCTCGTGGCATTCATCATCACGGCCCTCCTGGCAGTATCGGGCTTCTACGGGGGCGCCTTACTAGGCATTGGGCTTTTGCCATTCGCATGGGTGTTCGTGGCGATCGAAGCCGTACTTATAGTATTTATTGCAAAGCTGGTACTTGACGAGGAAAAACTCGAGGCCGGCCAGAAATCGCAATCGCAGTGATCTACTTATGGGGCTTGTAGACAAGATATCCGAGAATATTGAATTCCTGAAGGGCGAATTCGACAAGGAAGGGAAAAACGGCTCCACGGAGCATGCAGATATCATCCGCGAGGAGAACGAGAAGCGTTTAAGGGGGGCGGAAGAGCCGCAAAAGCAGGAGGAGGAATTGCCGGATCCAAAGCCGGAGGAAATGGTCATCGAAGCTGTTGAGGAGGAGGAAGCGCCCCTTAGCGAGGATGACATAGAGCTTAAAAAATTCATCGAGCTAAGCGTCCCAAAAATCTACGTCGTCGGGACGGGCGGCTCTGGCTGCAATACCGTAAATAGGATGTTCGAAATAGGCATTTACGGCGCAGGGATCATTGCAATGAACACGGATGCACAGCATCTCCTGAAAATACGTTCATCCAAGAAAGTGCTTTTGGGGAAGAAAAAAACCAGGGGGCTTGGCGCTGGAAGCAACCCGGAAATTGGCGAATCAGCCGCCATGGAAAGCGAAGAGGAAATTAAAACGCTCCTAAAGGATGCCAACCTGGTATTCGTGACCTGCGGAATGGGAGGGGGCACGGGTACCGGAAGCGCGCACATCATTGCAAAGGCCGCAAAGGACAACGGCGCCCTGGTCGTTGGGATATGCACGATGCCATTCACTTCGGAAGGGACCAAGCGCATGGAGAATGCAATGGAAGGCCTTCGGAAGCTTCGCGCCGTTGCGGACACCACAATTGCAGTCCCAAATGACAAGCTCTTGTTCTACGTGCCAGACCTTCCGCTCAATTCCGCATTCAAGGCGGCGGATTTGGTTTTGACCAATGCGGTAAAGGGCATAACCGAGCTCATAACCAAGCCAGGGCTTGTCAATTTGGATTTTGCTGACGTTAGGACCATCATAGAATCGTCCGGAATCGCAATGATCGGCCTTGGGGAAGCCGCCAACGTAAGGGACAAGAACCGAGTTGTGATTGCAGCTGAAAAATCATTGAAATCGCCACTTATTGACGTGAATATTTCCCAGGCGAACAAGGCGCTAATCAACATCATGGGAGGCGAGGATTTGACCTTAGGTGAAGCTGAGGCTGCGGTCAATGCGATCTCAAACAAGATCAGCAAGGATGCGCACATCATCTGGGGCGCAACGATAGATAAGTCGCTTTCGGGAGGAGAGGTGCGCGTTCTCGCTGTGCTTGCGGGAATGAAGGACGACGGCACGCAGGCGGCAATACAGTTGCCAACAACGGAAAATGTGGAGGAGAGCATCAACCTCGAGTTTATAACGTAAAACGCGGCATTTACCATAACTGTTAAAAAGCTTCCATCCTCTAAACAATACACTTATTTTCCGTTATTGCCGCTTTGGTTTTTTTGACCTTTATTTTGGAATGTGGGTTTTTAAGGAAAAAACCACATCAGAATAAGGCGGATGCCTTATTCGCAATATTTCGGGAAAATAGTCAATGGAAAACGGGGGAGAACCCATGGGATTGAAAGCAACGATCGATGATTTCATATCGCAAAGCCAGCGCGTCCTCAACATCACGCACAAGCCTGCCGGGATAGAGTACAAGCAGATCGCGACCAGCACGGCCCTTGGAATCGCGGTCGTGGGGATCATCGGCTTCCTCATGCACACACTCGCAAACCTCCTTAAGGGAATCTAGGTGTAATTATGCTGTACGCTTTTCGGGTAACATCTGGGCAGGAAAACATCGTCGCGGACCTCCTGTATGAGAAGGTCAAGAAGAACAAGATGCCGGTAAAGACCATCGTCGTATCGCCGTACCTCAAGGGCTACCTCATAGCGGAGGCGGAAAATGAGGTCGAGGCAAAAAGGCTAATAACCAACGTCCCGCACGTCAAGAGCATGCTCCACAAAACGATGCAAATCGAGGACCTAAAGGACATGCTCGAAAGCAAGCCGCAGGAAATCTTGCTGGAGGACGGGCAGCTTGTCGAGATCACATCCGGGCCATTCAAGGGAGAGAAGGCAAAGGTTGTGAAAATACTCAAGGAAAAAGAGGAGGTCATTGTGGTGCTCGTGGAGGTCGCAGTGCCAATTCCGGTTACCATCAAGATCAACACCGTTAAGGTAATCCAGCAATAACGGGGGCCGGAGTAAAAGGAATGGGGGAAAGCTCCGGAGGGGAAGCGGGATTAACAATCCGGGAATGGACCTATTAAAAAAACACGCATTTTGGAATTTTAATATGAAATGGAATTAGGTGAAAATCATCATGGGAAAACTGACGGTTCCAGCAATGGTTGAAGGGGGCAAGGCATCCTCAGGCCCGCCATTGGGCCCGGCGCTTGGGGCGGCAAAAGTGAACATCCAGCAAGTGCTTGCACAGATCAACGAGAAAACTGCGGCATTCAAGGGAATGCAGGTTCCAATAAAGGTCATAATCGATACGGATACGAAGGGATTTGAGATAACCGTCGGAACTCCGCCGGTATCGGCTCTCCTGAAAAAGGAGCTTGGCATCACCGAAAACGTCAAGGAGGAGGCGGGTGCAAAGGGCAAGCGGATAATCGGGAACGTGACGGTCGCCCAAATCGTAACGGTTGCCGGAATGAAGAAGGATGCGATGCTCTCACGCTCACTTAAGGCGCAGGTAAAGGAAATTACCGGTACCTGCAAGAGCATGGGAATCACGGTTGAAGGCAAGGACCCAAGGGAAATCATCAAGGAAATCGACGAGGGCAAGTTCGATTCCGTGATAAAATCCGATTAGGGCCTTTGGAAAATGCCCTCGCCGGAGCAGCAAGGGCAATTAACTATTGGGGATGCCATATCTCCGGTACGGACATACGCGCGCTTATTTTCTAATTTTAACTTGCTACAATACCAATAGGATCAATGTTGCAGGGAATCCTTGATGGTCAAAAAATGGTTAATTATAAATAGCAACATCACCACAATAGTATTCCACCGAATTTCAGTCAATACAGCAAAGGGGGGATAGACATGCAGGAAGGCGACAAGAACATCATCTACGTGGGGAAGAAGGACACAATGGCGTACGTGCTGGCTGTTATAACCCAATTCAACCAGGGCGTGACGGAGCTTCATGTAAAGGCAAGGGGGAGGAGCATCAACAAGGCTGTCGACATCACCCAGATAGTAAAGCACAGGTTCATGTCGACGATGCAAATCAAGGGCATCGAGATCTCGACGGAAGAGCTCCCTTCGGAAGACGGCAGCACCAGCCGCGTTTCCAGCATGGACATCATCCTGACGAAGTAGTGGGCTTATTTTTGAATTATTTTTGAAGGTAGCGGATGCTTTAATGAAGCTACATCCTTTCAGGCACATCAATCCCAAGAAGTCCAAGGCCGTTTTGCATGACCATCCGGGTTGCGGACACTATTTCTAGCCGCATCTGCCTTGCTTCCAAAGATTCCGCCTTGAGCACGGGCGATGAATCGTAGAACGACGAGAACTGCAATGCGAGCTTGAAGAGGTATTCGCAGACGATATAGGGTGCAAGGTTCCGGGATGCATGGCTTATTGCTTGGGGGTATTGCGAAAGGAGTGAGATGAGCTTTTTTTCATCCGGATTGAAAGAATAATCTTGGGCGGTTTGGGGGATTGCGGATTTTGCAATGTTTTTTATCGCACCCATATGGTTC
The DNA here is from genome assembly GCA_043820675.1 of Microcaldota archaeon. Classification (GTDB taxonomy): domain Archaea; phylum Micrarchaeota; class Micrarchaeia; order Norongarragalinales; family SBBD01; genus JACRGC01. The sequence continues at coordinate 1,819 of JBDRDM010000002.1, read as the reverse complement.
GGATTCCATTCATTCCCGCCGGATGCATTTATTCCTTCCATTGCCTTCCGTTGGATGTTCATGGCGCGCACGGCCGTGTATTGCAGATAGGCGGCGGTGTTGCCATCGAATTTCACCGCTTCGCGAAGGGAGAATCTGATATCCTTTTCGGAAGAAATCCTAAGAATGGAATACTTGAGGGAGGCAATGCCAACAGCCCGGGCAATTTCACTTGCAGCCTCATCCGAATAGGATTGGCGCTTCCCCACCTCCGCAAGCGCAAGGGAAATCGAATCCCTAATCACGTCTTCGAGGAGGAGCACGCGGCCCTCCCTTGTCGAGAGCTTGCCTTCCTCGAGCGAAATTAGGCCAAAGCCTATGTGCATAAGATTGTGGGCGTAGCTTCGGCCCAGTGCATCAAGGATTGCAAAAACCTGCCTGAAATGGAGGTTTTGCTCCGAAGCGGTAACGTAGATGCGCAAATCGAACTTGTATTTGGAGTATTGGCGCTCCGCAAGGCCAAGGTCCCTTGTGCTGTAGAGGGTCGTGCCGTTCGAGCGCAGGATGATCAGGTTGGGGATGCCATATTTTCCCTCAATATCGGCAACGACCTCGCCGTTCTCGTCGCGGAAGGCGGCCTTTTTTTCAATTGCCTCATCAACCAGCTTTTTCCCGTCAGCAACATAATCCGAATCATATACCTCCTCATCGAAATGGATATTCAGGAGGGAATAATTGACGCGGAATGGCTGGGTGCTAAGAGCCCTTACCTTGGAGAGCTGCCCTAGGATAGTTGGATCGCCGGATTCCATCTTCAGGACCAAATCCCGTGCCCGTTCCTCGAGCTCCGGCCTAAGTTCCATTTCCTTGTGGATGGATACGTACAATTCCAGGAGATCCTTTTCAGAGGCGATCTTTTTCGTCTTGAACATATCAAGGGCCAAAAGGAGCTTTGCAGTCTGGAGCCCGGATTCGCAAAGGTAATTTGAGGAAACGACCTTGTACCCGCTGGCGGAAAGGATGCGCGATAGGGAATCCCCAAGGATTGTGGAGCGTATGTGCCCTATGTGCATGGGCTTGCCGATGTTGGGGGAAGAGAAATCGACGATCGCAAGCTTTCCCTTGCCATGCAGGCCCATTCCGAACGCGCTTCCCTTCGAGGGTATTTCTTGAAGCATCTGCCCATAAGCTAAATCCGTATACCTGAAATTGAGGAAGCCGTTAAGCGGCTCGGAAACATGCAGATGCTTTGATTTCGCTGGGGCCAATATTTCATCCAGGGCCTTCATGAGGCCCTCGGCTAATATCTTCGGGGGCTTTCCCAGCTTGGTAGAAAGCCTAAAGCACACGGGCGAGGAGATATCGCCCTGCTCTTGGGTTTTGGGGGGCGTAAGCTCGATTTCCGTAGCTTCCAATGATATCCGGAATGTCTCCAGTATGGATTGCCGGATCGCTTCCTTCAATTCTGCAGCCAAATCCTGGGATAAATATGCCATGTGCAAAGGAAATTAGGATGCTCGCAGTTAAAAAAGAAAATGCTTGGTGAAAAACACATCGGAATGAGGAAATCCGGATGCTAATTTTAGGTTTGGAGGGATAAATGCTTAATTAAGGGTAAAATAAGCGGAAGTTCTTGCCTCGACTTGTTGGATGTTCGTCAGCGCATCCGACTAGCACAGCAGGGGGGTTTGGGCATGCTCTAGAAACCCAGAATTTCTAGGCATGCTAAGAACCTCCGGGGGTTCTGACGCATCCGACCAAACTAAGGGGGGATGTGCCCCCCTTGGGTTGGTCATCAGAAGATGAACAGGAAAAAGGCGATGATGGCAACGATAGCCTC
>JBDRDM010000001.1:0-23501 GCA_043820675.1 Microcaldota archaeon | reverse complement strand
GGGGTAGCGGCTTAGGGGCGCAGAGTAAGGGGGCGCAAGCTGAAAATTGCCTCCGAACCCAACAATTCCAAGCAAGCGTGTTTTCATATGCTGGTCGCAATCATCGGTGCCCCCAACAAGGGCAAGAGCACCCTCTTCAATGCGCTTACCATGGGGGATGCGGCCGTTGCCAGCTATCCTTTCACAACGATCGATCCCAACAAGGGCGTTGCGTACTGCTCCAAGGAATGCCCGCATGTGCGCTTGCAGCGCCAATGCGACCCAAACAACAGCAGGTGCGAGAATGGGGTGCGCAAGATCCCGATAAACATCCTGGATGTTGCGGGGCTCGTGGAGGATGCGCACGAGGGCAAGGGCATGGGCAACCAGTTCCTAAGTGATGTCTCCCAGGCAGACTGTGCGATCATTGTTGCCGATGCATCCGGCGGAAGCGACGATGCGGGCAATGCGTGCCCCCCCGGGTCGCACGACCCCATAAACGATGTGCTTCTCATAGAATCCGAACTGGATTTTTGGTATGCGGATGTCCTTCGGCGCAACGCCCAAAAGGCAAAGGGGAAGAAATTCGAGGATTTTGCGCATCTTCTAACGGGCCTAAAGATCCCAATTGAGGATTTGAGGCATGCCGCAATTGATTTGGAGCTTGACGAGGAAAAATCCTGGGAGTGGTCCAAGGATGAATTTTCGGAGATGGCGCAAATTATCCGGAAAAAAACAAAGCCGATCGTTATTGCCGCCAACAAGATCGATTCGGATTTCGGCCAAGAAAATGTTGACGTCCTGAAGGCGCAGTTTCCGGGCTATCCGGTCTTCCCAATTGCGGCCGATTCGGAGCTTGCCTTAAGGAAGGCGGCGCAAAAAGGGATAATCAAGTACGGTGGAAAAGGCTTCGAGCTTATCGACCAATCGGTCCTGGATGTCATAAAGAACGCACTATCCAAAATACAGGAGAGTGTTATTGACAAATTCGGATCAACTGGAGTGCAGAGGCTAATAGATTATTGTGCATTCGACCTCCTAAACCAGATGGTTGCGTATCCCGTTGAGGACGAGGTTCATTTCAGCAATCATTTCGGGAAAGTGCTGCCGGATGCGGTCCTCCTAAGGAAGGGCTCGAAGGCATTCGACCTTGCCTCGAAGATACATTCGGATTTGGCAAAGCACATGCTCTACGCGGTTGATGCGGAAAAGAAGATGCGGATCTCCAAGGATGCGGACCTCCACGACGGCCAGATCGTCAAGATCGTTTCCGCGAGATGAGCTGCATGCGCCCAACTCCAATTTACGAAATCGACTGGCACGCCTTATACCTCCAAAAGACCTCCGGAAAACCAGTGTTCGGAAAAACGTACCTTAGAAAGCTGGTGCTTTTGGAAAAACCATTCATTTCTGTTGTGAATAAATACCTGCGCAGGGGCGCAAGGATCCTTGATGCCGGCAGCGGCCTTGGAAGGGTTTCGCTGCTCCTTTCATTGGAGGGCTATAAGCTCACCGCGCTTGATTGCAGCTGGAAAATGCTCTCGATTGCAAGGAAGAACGTTAAAAGGAATGGCGGCAAGGCAAGATTCATCCTTGGCGATCTGACAAAATTGCCCTTCAAGCAAGGCGCCTTCGATGCGATCGTCCATCAGGGAATATTGGAGCATTTCTCTTCGAGGAAAGCGAAGTCGATCATTAAACATCACCTTAATATCGCACCCCTCGTTATTTTTTCCGTTCCATTGCGTTCGAGCCGCACGGATGATTATTTTTCGGGCGATGGGGCTAGGCGCAACCTGATGCGCATTTCGGAATGGAGGAAATTGCTAATGGGCTTCAAAGTGCTGGAAATGAAGGGGGCTCCCCAAAGGACGCTCAATATGATCGCGGTGATTTCAAGATGACGAGATTGCTCCTCATGAGGCACGGCCTTACCGCTTATAATTTGGGGATGCGAATCCAAGGCAGCATCGAAGCGCGCCTTATCCGGCACGGGAAAAGGCAGGCTTCGGACTTGGGGCGGCGCCTTAGGGGGGAGAAAATTGATGCGCTATATAGCAGCGGAATGGAGCGTGCGGTGATGACCGCAAAGGAAGTGCTAAGGCATCATCCGCATTTGAGCCTCACTCGCCTGGGGGGGCTAAACGAGCGGAATTTCGGCGTATTCGAGGGCCTTGGCATTAGCCGCGTTAGGGAAAAAGAACCAAGGCTTCTTGCCAGCGAGAATTACGTGGATTTTGAATTCATGCCAAAAGGCGGTGAGAGCTGGCGCCATGTACAAAAACGGGCAATGGGGGCCATTTGGCATATCGTAGCCTCGCATCCGGACAAGATTGTTGGGGTGGTTGCGCATGGCGGGACCAACCGGGTCATACTTGCATCTCTAATTGGCCTTCCCCTGAAAAAACTCGCGGTTTTCCGGCAGAACAACGCATGCGTAAATATCCTTGATATCGAGGGGAAGAAAGTCCGGGTCGTGCTGCTCAACGATACGGGCCATACGATCTCGGAATATTAAGTAAATCGGTGAATCGGAATGCGCTTGTGCGATTTGTTTTCCTCAACTACAATATATTGATCCCTCGCGCAATTTCCGTTTTTTTTTTGGGGCAACATTTATATACCGGCCAAGGGTAATTTCATCTTCCCCCACCCATTCGAGTGTGATCATTATCCTATCCGCAATACGCTCTTCCTTAGGGCACCAAAAGAACCTTCTTCAGCTTCGCGGCCACGATTTTTCCGCGGTCGGAAGCATGGCCGAGCAGTTCGACATGCTCTTTTTGGACAAGGAATTGACGCTCCTTTTATTTTGGGCTGTGATTGCGCCTGCGGCCGGCATCGGCTACCTTATCTGGCTGAAATACCCAAAGCTTCGCATGTTCGCGATGCTCGCATTCGCAGTTGGGCTGGTGCAATTCTCGGCGCAGGTGCCCGGCCTCATATCATTCTTCTCGCAGTTTGGGATAGTGCTTAGGATATGAGTATATTGGGAAATAGCTCGCTTTTTTATTGTTGCGAATCCCTAACAATAAGTGGCTGTGCCGATCTTTTTCTTTCCAATGGGCCCGTAGCTCAGCCTGGACAGAGCGGCAGCCTTCTATAGCCTATTCCTTTTTGGAAAAGGGGAAACGGCAAAAAAAAGTTTTCCCCCAAGGCAGCGCATTTGCCGCTTCCTTGCCCATGGCCCTCCGAAAGCCGGAACTTTCCTGGGCCCGAAGAACCCGTTCTTCAATTGGGAAAAGGGTTAAGGAAGAAGAAAGCTGTAGGTCGTGGGTTCGAATCCCACTGGGCCCGTTGTTATTGCTGAATAAGGAAAAAAGGTCGATCTATATGAGAATTGATAATCCCCCGCTGGAACTAGAGCTTACCGGCGGGTTCGAGCTTGTCGTTGAAAACGAAAACCGAAAGCCCGACGTAAGGACGCTGCGGCAGATGCTCGACGTTCTTGTTGATTATGATGCCGCAAGGCGCATGCCCTTCCAAACCCCCCTGTATTACATGTTCAGGGATGTGAAGCGCAAGCAGGACTCCGCCCTCCTGGAAAACAGCCATTTGCGCTACGACGTAACCGTCATCCCTTCCATGAAAATCGGGGCCGAATACAACAAGACCTACGGTCATTACCATGAGATGGCGACCTCGAAGCTTTCATACCCTGAAATTTACGAAGTCCTGCACGGCGAGGCGTACTATATGCTCCAGCAAAAACAGAGCATGGTGAGCAACGAGGTTATTGGCGCGTACATGGTGCACGCAAAGGCAGGCGACAAGGTTATGGTGCCCCCCAATTTCGGGCACACGACCATTAACGCATCATCGGAAATGCTCATCATGGCGAATCTGGTTGAATGGAAGTTCAAGAGCAATTACATCCCCTACAGGCAAAAACGCGGCGCTGCATATTATTTGCTGGAAAACGAGAAAAAGCGCAACATGGCCTATTCCGGCGTGAAGAATCTTACCGAACTTCCAGCGCGCGATTTCAACAGGCTTGTAAATCCGCAGATCGCCCTGAAAATAGAGGAAAAAATGCTCTATGCGCTCTTCATTGAAAAGCCGCAGGCCTTCGATTTCCTCAAGGATCCGACGCAAATTGAGTTCAGGAAAAAATAAGTTATGGGCGGTTCCCCCTGAAATACTGGCATTTTGCCAATCTATTATGAAGCTCAATGCGCGTTGCCAAATTACGCCCACTCCAACTTCTCCCCAACCTTAATTCCCAATCTCCTTGCTTCCCCGCCGGCGCACTCAATAAAATATTTCGCCGGCTTTGATGGTGCGATGTATGGCTTCCAAGCCCCGATATTTTCCCTGATGTCAACGACCTCCTTCTTCTCATTCAGGAATATCACATCGAACCGGATGAGGCAGAAAAACGAATGGATCGCCGCCCGTGCAATGCTTTCCCTTTCCAGAACGAAAAGGACCGGTTTTTCCAGGCTTTTTCGGAACATTATGCCCTTGGTCTTCTTCAAAGGAGTATCCGCCAATTCGTAGCCCCCGAACAGCACTTTTTTGCGCGAAACGCTAATAATCCGGGCCATGTTACCATTATCCGGAGCGGTTTAAAATCCGCTTCCATATGTTGATTCCCATGGGCTGGAAGGTGAAAGGGGTTAGGCCGGAGGAGAAATTTGCCGGGAAGGCGGAGGAATATTACTCTGGCGAAGGCGCGGGTTATGAGAAAAACGCGATAAAAAATATTCAGGAACGGATACTTCTAAGGGGTTTGCAACTAATCAAATTCGCGCCCGATTCGAAACTTTTGGATGTGGGCTGCGGCACCGGCATCGGAATAAGCATTTTGAATGAGCTGGGGTTCAAAACGGAAGGGATCGATGTTTCAAGAGAATTGCTTGCAATTGCAAAAAAGAAAAAACTGAAAGTGAAATACGGGGACATGCGCGCCATTCCGTACCCCGATTCATACTTTGATGGACTCGTTTCCATTTCCGCCCTCCAGTGGGTCTCATCCGGGATGGATTTCGAGGGGAAGGCTGATTTGAAAAAAACCGCCCATGAATTTTTCCGCGTCCTAAAACCGGTTGGGAAGGCGCTGATTCAATTCTACCCCAAAAGCGAGGAGGAGATGCTTCTTGCGGGAAGGGCCTTTAGGGATGCCGGATTCAAGGCGAAACTGGAAATAGATAACGAGAGGAATGCCCGGAAGAGGAGGATATACCTGATCCTTCAGAAAAATTAGCACCCGAAACCACCCCTAGATTCGCTTATATACTCGGATTTGCACTCTAAGTTTACCCATTTTTTCACAGGTGAACGCGATGATAGAGGACGAAATTACCCACTGGTTCAAGGACGATAAGAATGAATCACACAAGAGCACCCTCCGGCTTGAAACGGATCCGCCAACAGTAAACAATACCTATCCCCGGGATGGGATAATCACCCTTAGGGTAATGAACGGCATTGGCATGATCGGCTTTAGGCTCTCCCCAGATGAGGCGCTCCGGCTTGGGACGCACCTTCTAAACATGGCAAAGGAGCAGCTGCAGAAGAAGCGGATGCTTTGGAACCAGCGCGAGTGATGGTAATTATTTCAATTAAGGAAGCGCTGGAATTAGGGCTAATTTTATTTTGGGGGTAGGGGTAAATCGAGTAGGGAGCCTAACTCCCTGGAGGGGTTGTGGGGTTGAACTGTCGGTTTGGGGCAGACTGCCTTACCAAAAAGTATTTATTTACCAAAATCACTAAAAATTGGTAATTAAGTAAAAATTTGGTAAGGTGAAGAACAGTGGGAACAATGAGTTTTTCGGTAACAATGGACGAATTCGGCCGCATCAGGCTGCCAAAAGCATTGCAAAATTTGCTTAAGACCAATAAATTTACCTTGGATTCGGATGCATTGGCAACGGTATTTGAGTTGAAACCCGTCCCCACATGGAAGGAAATGCGCGGATTCCTGAAAAATAAAATCAATCTGGATGAATTGGTCCGGGATCGTGAGGCGCAATGGCATTAAAAATAGTCGCAGATTCATGGGCAATAATTGAATACCTGCAGGATGGCTCAAAGGCGGATGAAATTGAAAAGAGATTGATGGCTGGCACCGAAATACTATTCACTTCCCTGCTTCTTGCGGAGGTGCATTATAGGATAAGAGCATCCAGTAGCGAAGATGCAGCTAAGGAAGCGCAACGCTTTATTTTCGAACGCACTAAATTCATTGGTGTTTCACCAGAAATAGCCATCGATGCCGCCAACATTCATCTGGAGGAAAAACTTCCCTTGGTCGATGCCTTCACACTTGCAATTGCAAGGAAGGAGGACGCGAAAGTGCTGACCGGAGATCCGCATTTCCGGAAGGTCAAGGAGGCGATTTATGTTGGGGACTAAGCATCCGCCTGTAATTTCCTAACAATCCCCTTTTCCGCATCCACTTCCACCATATCGCCGGTTTTGAGCACTCTTGTAGCGGCCTTTGATCCAACGATGCATGGAATTTTCAATTCACGTGAAATGATGGCTGCATGGCAGGTAATGCCGCCTTCATCAGTGACAATGGCGGCAGCCCTTTTCATTATAACGACATAATCCGGCGTGGTCTGCGGCACCACCAGGATTTGCCCTTTCTTCATTGAAGCAGCTTCTTGAGGGGTGGATGCGACAAATGCCTTGCCAACTGCAAATCCTCTGCTTCCGATGGTACCGGCAAATTCCTTTACGGACGCATTCGTTTTGGGAACGTGAATCTCCACGAGTTTTTTCAATAATTTTCCGGTGAATACCAGTTCTTCCTCTATGGTTTCAGCATAGCCAAAGCCCCGTTCCCTCTTCCTTATTTCCTTTTTAGAAGGAACGCTGCCTGTATATAGCCCCTTTAGGATTTCTCGGTCTGAAAGCCAAATGATTTCATCATATTTCAAACCCAGCTCCTTTCCAGCCTTTCGAAGAAGGGCCATTGCTTTGAAGAACCCCACATCCGATGTTTCCGCGCAGTATTGCCTCCAGTAGCCAAGTTCATTGAGCCACCGGATCAGCCAAGCCAGCCTTTTCGGAAGCTTTTTCAGATCATCCTTGCGTTCATTGGATTGGGCCGATTCCTTAATTTGCGTAAAGAGCCGTTCCATCGTCAAGGGTTCTCCCCAGCAGTGATGGGTCCCCATCCATTCGAACTCCTTCAGGTGTGCGTTGATTTTCCCTGCCAGCTTGCTGTGATTTTGATTGAGCACTCCCATTATTTTGCTTGGATTGTCGTTTAGCCGGATATGGGGCAAGTCGATGTTCCGGATATAATCAGCGAATTCGCGGGCTTCCCGTTCCTGCCTCATTAGCATGGTGGGTTTTGATGGATGAATATATCCGGCGAGATCGATGTTGCTCAGTCCAAGCTTACTCATTTCCTTCGCAACTGCCCGTTCCATTGCATATCCGTAGTAAATGCTTACAATCCATGGGGGAATGAGTTCGTTCATTGATGCAAAGAACCTTGCGAGTGTTTCCCTGACGGGCAGGCCGTTCCTGTCAATGCCGCTAGAAATATTCAAATGATAACGAGTTGCCATATTGGCAACATGAACGAAATGCTTCAACGGTGCGTCGTCCATTTTTTCTAAGGCTTCATCAATGATGCGCTCTATCCGCTCTTGGTTAGGCGCCCTTTCAATATAGTGACCATCCAGCTGGATGTTATCGGCATCGGCTTTAGGCAGTCCCAGTTCCAGGTAGCTTTTCCGCTTAGTATACAAAGGCCAAAAGCACATGGAAAGCGTGGGTTGCACCCACCTCCCAAGATATTCCCATCTGTTTTTCTTCTCGGCGAGTTGTAGGAGGACCGAAAGGGATATCGTTTTTTCCTTTTGCATACTCGGGGCATCACCCATTCCTACTGAAGAAAAGCGTCATTCACATCCGCATCAGAAATCGCATCCGCAAGCGAGAGCTTTTCCTCAAACCTCTTCGCGAGCTCCTCCAAGCTCTCCCCCTTGCTTAGCTTTTTCGTTTTCCGGTTCCTAACCCTGATAAAAACCGGATAATTGACCGCCTCCCCGATAAGGACGCCTTCCCCGACTCGAAGGGAGCTGATCTGGTTTTGGGTGTTAGCATCAATTGCTTCTGCGCTCTCGGCAATATGCTTTAGATCGTACGGGTTGGTAATGCGCATTATTAACATGGTATTGCAATTGTGCGTTAGAAAGCCATTGGCAAAGAAAGAATGGCCATTTGGAATAGTAATATCCCGCACATCATGAGAAATGGTCGGAGCCAAATTGTCCACGGTTTCCCAAACCAATCCATCCTCCAACCCATCTGTGGCATCCTTGAGCCATTCCTCAAAAGTCGGTGAACGAACCGGCGCTTTAAGATATTGCAGGGTTCGAAGGCGCTTCCATGTTCTAAGCGTTCCTGCTTTGATGCCTGTTTCTCTGCTTAGTTTCCAAATATCTATGTTTGCTGAAGAAACAACCGTCTGAAACACTTTCTCCCGCTTTGATACCAAATGTTCTACCATTTCGAGATATGCTTGAACAATACGCCGATTCTTTTCCCGCTCAACAGAATACCGAAATCCGATGTTCCTGCTAAAATTAATTATGTTTTTCCTTCCACCGTCGATATTGATGATGAATTGCAGTGTTTTCTTTCCATCCTTGCAAATTACGCCATTCCGAATATACAACTTGCTAGTTACCCCAAATGCCAAGAGAAGTTTTTCAATCTGATTGTAAAATGCAATTCCTTCATCCCTCAAACCCTCTAATTTTGAAAATGGACAATGTAAAGTCGCCGGGCACCTTTCAGACTCCTTCCGAATCTTTGGTGCCTCGCATTCGCTCCCAAAATATGCCGCTAGGAACTCCTTTTTCACTCTAAGTGGTCCGTTCATTATCCAACTTGGGACTTTAGTTGCGGTCCGGCTTTTATCTCCTATTGGCCCTTCCAATGCGGCAAGGAATGCCCATAAATGCACCGTTCCGCGCTTGAACTGGATGGAATTCCCCCTAATGTGCTTTATCCCAAAATCAGTGAACCTGACGATTGACTCCTTGTATTGTTTGAATATTTTATTCGAACCATCAAATCCCAGTTCCCCCAAATCCTTCTGGATTAATTTCAAATCCTCTTCCTTTCCGGAGAATGCGGTTTTTACGAGGGAAGATCCATATTTGCCTTTATATGGCTTGTTTAGTGATCCATCCCCAAATATGTGCCCCATTAACCGGGCTATTAACGGCAGTTTGGTGTTTTTCGTCGTTAGCGGTAGCAAGCCTAGTTCCCTTAGCAGATTTGATGCCCTTTTACCGTTCAGCGTGCCAGTGATATTTCCCTCAAATTCATCAAACCCCAATATTGTTTTTTCTTCATTGTCGCTATCGAATATGTTATTGCTTTGAGGTAGAGTTGCTACTTTGTCTTTAATGGATATTTCGCGAAGAGGCGTCCAGCCCTTTCCTTTAACCCAGAATGGATGATCTTTTGTCGCTGTAACTTTTTTTCCTGTTTCAGTGGTTTCAATAGTTACCGTATCCCCGTTTTCGGGCTCCTTTTTCAAATAATGGGTAATTCCAGATTCCTGAATTCCAGTCCTGGTTTCGTCGAAACTCAGCACTTTATTCGCTTCGTAGGAATCCTTGAGGTCAGAAATGGCTATGTTTTCATTATCGGATTTCGTTATGAGTGTCTCTGGAGTGACGCATTGCGAAAGCGCCGTCGTCGACAATTGCACTGGCCTTTGCGAAATCAGGCACAGGCTCGCGCCAAATTTCCTTCCCTCCCTTGCAATTGTGTTGATGATCCCCTTCGAGATCGCATATTTCTTCTCCGCCTTTTCCGGCGCGAAATTGTGCGCCTCCTCAACGATCATTACGTATGGGGGAAGTTCCTCCTTCCTCCTAAGGGCAAACATCTTCTCCGAGATGTAGGATACGATTATCTGCTTCTTGAGCATGTTGACAATACTGGAAAGGTCGAATACCGTCAGCATGCCGGGCTTGATTGTTTTTTTCAGGAAGGGCGCGTCATGCTCCCCTACAATTTTCAGGTTGCGAAGCTCGAAAAGCCACGAGAGAAGAGCATCCTTCACGTTCTCCTTCATGTCCGAGGCTTGCACGTTCTGCACTATCTGCCCTAGCCCGAACACCTCGTTCCTCTCTCGGCCATCCTTTTTCATCTTCGAAAGTATGGGTGCAAGGTCCCGCATCTGGGTGTGCGAGATCCCGGGCAGCAATTTTGAGATGAGGCCCGGGCTGAGGTTTTTTGCCGCGATTTGCACTTTGCTTGCATTGATCACGGAAACCTTATCCGCGAATTCGGAATTGTGCCTCTTATCCGAAAATGAGACGTATTCCCCGTGCGCGTCGAATATGACCGCGGCCAATCTCCCGCTCTCCTTCTTCCGGGAAAGGAGCTCTTCAATCATGACCGCAGTTGTAACCGATTTCCCGCTTCCGCTAATGCCAAGTATCGCCAGGTGTTTTTGGAAAAGCTTGTTCATGTTGAGCTTTACGTCAAGGTCGTGCACGAGCAGCTTGCCGATATTAAGGCCGCCGTCCTCGAATGCGAAGAAATCCTTTAGCAATTTCAAGTCCGCATCGTGCACTTTTGCCCCCGGCGCTGCTGGGAAGGATGCGCGCCTCAGGTTGGTGTCGTATGCGCCCAATACCGCACATTCCGCGACCGCGAACTCCCACTCGCTCGTAGGAAAATTGTCCTGGAAGGAGGAGTTGATGCCCTTGCCGTTTTTTCCGTTCTTCTCGTATTCCGAAACGCTCTCCGCCCGTTCAAAATAGCGGTTTGCGCGCACGATATCCTGCACCACTCCCAGCAGCGTGCCTTCCTCTGTTTGAAGCTGCACGAACCTTGCCTTCCTTACAACCGATGCGTTTGCGATGACGAAGGAAAACCTGTTGGTAGTGGGCGAATCCATCGTTGAGATTACGGTACCAAGTTCCATGGCTTATATTACCTGAAAGCAACCTTGAGAATCTTTATTTCCAGCCTCAGCTTTAAAACGCTAATGCCGGAAAGCTTATGGGCGGGTGGCAAATTTATTTTCATTCCCGGTGCTGCCTGATCCTTCAATAGGATATGTTTGCAATCCCGAGCTTGAGGTCCCTTTCGACGGCCGCAAAGGGCCTCCTGAACGATTCCTGCAAATCAACAACTATGCGGGTAAAGCCGGGCCTATCTATCCTAAGCGGTATTTTTGCATGTTCCGCAGCCTCGATCACTTCCTGCAGCGTCAAAAGCCTTTCCTCTTCCTTGTATCCTAAATTCTCCTCCTCGACTTTGTCCATAGCGCTCACCTATTGTTTCCCGGAAAAGGGGATTGGCTGCGGTTTGCAATCAACCAGCTTGGAACGCTCGCATTTCCGCATTTTTCAAATCCATTTTCCAAGGGCTACTTAGGAGGTAATGCGGGGTATATAAGCAAAGACCAACGGGTGGCTTCGGGTGGATCCAAACAGGCAGATTGTGGGATTTTTATTCCCGGACACAATTGGTAGTAATTCATGGAAGGAAGGACCCACCTCTTCTGCACCGGAATGTTCGTGTTCGCAGGACTGTTCGCCATTTTCAAAATGGGCCACATCGGAGTTGCGGATGCGGCATTCCTATTTTTCGCATCCCTGATTGGGGCGCTGTTGCCCGATGTCGATGCGTTGCATTCCCTTGCAACCAAAATCAAACTAAGAGGCCCGGGAGAATATTTCGCTTATTTTGTGAGATTTATTGCGCTGGTGACAAAATACCTGCTGTTCTCGGCACTGGGAATCTTATTGTTCATATCCGGCAGGAAGGGCGCAAAGCATCGCGGGATAATGCACTCGTTCAAAGGATTGGTGTTGGTGGGATTATTTTGGTTGATTGCGGGTTGGTTATTTTTGGAATATTTCCGGTTGGGTAAATATTTCCCCGCACTTTCCTTTTCAATAATCGGCCTCGTGTTTGGCTACCTGATGCATTTGTGGCATGATGGCCTGACGATCGGAGGGGTTGAATTAATGGGCGGGCTCAAATTTTCCGGCTGGCTCAGAACCGGAAAGCATGAATGGATGCTGCAGCTGTTTTTTTTGATTTCATGTGCGTTCTCCGCTCATATCTCGAATGCCATTTCCCCCCTTTACGGACTTGCCATCCTTTTATTGGCGCTTCCCGCATCCTTTTTATTGTTTGGAAGGTGAACTAATGGGGGGAATTAGATGCTAAGGACACATTACGTTTCAGAAGTCGGAACGGCCGATGAGGGCAAGGACATCACGCTCGCCGGCTGGGTGCACGAGACGCGCACTTTTGGCCCCATCAATTTCGTAATACTTCGCGACCGCACGGGCCTCATGCAGATTATCCTGAAGAAAGGCGAAACTCCCGAGCCCCTGATCGAGAAAGCAAAAAAGCTGGTCAAGGAGGCTGCGATAGTCGTAAAGGGCAAGGTGCGCAGCTCCAAAATGGCCAATCTCGGAAGGGAGTTGGTGCCGGAGAGCATAGATGTTGTCGGGGAAGTTTTGAAGCAAGTGCCTTTTGAAATTACCGGCAAGGTTCCAGCTGATTTGGATGTCCGGCTGGATAAGCGCTTCATAGATTTAAGGCGGATTGAAACGCAGGCCGTCTTCAGGGTTCGCTCAGAAATCCAGCGCGCCTTTCGGGAAAAATTGCTCGAGCAAAAATTCCAGGAAATCAATCCTCCCTCCCTTGTGGAAGCCGCAACGGAAGGAGGCACGGACCTATTCGAAGTAAAGTATTTCGAAAAGAAGGCCTTCCTTGCGCAATCCCCCCAGCTCTACAAGCAGCTTGCGGTGATGGGCGGCATGGACAAGGTTTTCATGATCTGCCCCATCTGGCGCGCTGAAAAGCACAATACCACCCAGCATCTCAACGAAATCACGCAGATGGATATCGAAATGGGCTTTGCCGACGACAAGGATGCGCTTGATGCCCTTGAGAAGGTATTCCTGCATATTCTTAACTCCGTGAAAAAGAATTGTGCGGATGCGCTCAAGACCCTTTCTGTTGAACTTAACGTTCCTAAGGAAATCAAACGCCACACCTATACTGAATTGGTGGATCTGCTAAGCAAGAGCAATTTCCAGATGAAATGGGGCGATGATTTCAGCAAGGAAAATGAGGGGCACCTGCAGCAGTTGCTTAATGAGGAGGCGTTCATTATTACGGAATGGCCAACTGCAGTGCGCGCATTCTATTCGATGCCCCTTCCCGACAACCCCAAAATATGCAAGGCGTATGATTTGATGTATCGGGGCCTTGAGATCGCCAGCGGCGCTCAGCGGATACACATTCCCGACCTTCTTGTAAAGCAGCTCAAGGCAAAGGAAGTGGACCCCAAGAACTTCGAGAGCTACATTGATGCGTTCAGGTATGGGGCAATCCCGCACGCGGGCTGGAGCATCGGATCCGAGCGGCTTACGATGAAGCTTTGCAACCTCCAGAACATCCGCGAAGCTTCCCTCTTCCCAAGGGATCGGAACAGGCTGCTTCCATAATCAATTGTTTTTCTGGAAGCGTGTTATAGTTCAAATCAAAACTGCCAGTATTATTCCAATCCCGCCGCGCCCAAGGCAAACCACATCCCAAATGCAAAAGCCGCCGATGCCGGTATTGTCAATAACCAAGCAAGGAAAATGCGCCTTGCAACCAGCCAGTTGACCGCGCTCATCCGCCTTGTTGCACCAACGCCCATAATCGCCCCGGAGATCGCCTGCGTGGTGCTGACTGGTATTCCAAAATGCGCAGTTGTTGAAAGTACCAATGCGCTTCCTGTTTCAGCTGCAAATCCCTGGTAGGGCCGAAGGTCGGTCACCTTGAAGCTCATCGTCTTGATGATCCGCCAGCCGCCAAGGAAGGTGCCTAGGGAGATGGCCGCATAGGAGCCAACAATCACCCATAGCGGAACGTCGAATTTGGAGATTACGCCCTCCGTTAGAAGCAGGGCGGTTATCAGCCCTGCGGTCTTCTGGGCATCGTTTGCGCCATGCGTCACCGAAAGGAAGAATGCGGAGAGCAATTGCAATTTATTGAAGTAGGGGTTGACGGTTCCCGCGGCACGGTTCTTGATGAACCTTAGTATTATGCCAACAAAAATGAACGCGAAGATCCCTGCAATGAACGGCGAGGTGAACATGGGCACAAGCACCTTGCCAAAAATGCTATCGAGTTTCACGACGGACCATCCGCCCGCAGCGAGACCCGCGCCTACAAGGCCGCCCACCATCACATGTGATTCGCTGACAGGAAGCCCGAACCACCAGGTGACTATTTCCCAAATCATCCCGCCCGCAAGGACTGCAAGCACGAGCTTTGCGCCGATGATGTCTCCCGTGACGATTCCCTGGCCTATGGTTGTTGCGACCGCAACGCCAAAAAGGATGCCAACGAAATTGCCAATTGCGGCCATGGCAACCGCCTTCACCGGCGAGAGCACCCTTGTGCCGATTACGGTCGATATGCTGTTTGCGGCATCGCTAAGGCCGTTCCAGAAGGAAAAGAAGAATGCGAAGAGGATAGTGGCTTCAAGGAGCACCATGGGCTTACCCGTGTTTCATTATTATGTCCCCAAGCACGTGCGAGACGTCCTCGCAGCGGTCCATCGCATGCTCGACAGAGGCGTAAATGTCCTTGAGCTTAATGACGAGGATGGGGTCCTTATCCTTGAATAGCTCCTTTAGTCCCTGACGTTGAACTTCTTCCGCGCGCGATTCCAACTCGTTGATCCGAATTATCCTCTTGCGTATCTCATCCCCGCGCATCCTGTCAAGCGCCGTCACTGCCTGGTTCATTTCCTGCGCACCTTGGGAAAGAAGCTCACTCAACCTTGCAAGATTCACCGGGATTTGCTTAATTCCATAGAGTTCCGCGCGCTCAGCTGCCTCGTAGCTTGCATCAAGCACATCGTCCATCATCGTGGCGAGGGAGGAAATGTCCTCGCGATCAATAGGGGTGATGAATGTCTTGTTGAGTTCTGAAAATAGGCTATGCAACTGGTCGTCGCCCTCGGTTTCAATGCATTTTAGCCGTTTTGCGGTGCCAACAAGGTGGCCGTTGGCAAAGCCGCGCTCCAATTCCCTTGCACCTTTGAGGATTATTGCGGATTCAGCTGCAAGCATGTGGAAGAAGCGCTTTTCCCTGGGAACTATCCAGTCGATGATATTCAAATAAATCCCCTGCCCCTAAAAAAATATTACATTAATCTGTCGGGTTAGGATTATAAGCCCAACCCCCACTTAGGTATAATGCGGCGATGCCTTAGCTATCAAACCACTTTGAACTTGTAGCCGTAGGCGATAACGCCCTCCTTATCGTCCTCGGAGATCTTCCGGAAGACCATCTTGACTGGCGCATCGAACTTTATCCCCTCCTCTTCCGAATCCACGACCTGGGACATTATCTTCACGCCGTTATCCAGTTCAACAATTGCAAGGAAGTAGGGCGCCTCGTTCTCATGGCCCAAGGGCGCCACGTGCACTTCCGTAAACGAATGGATTTTCCCAACCGGAGGCATCAGTTTTTCCTTGATCTTGCCCTTCCGCCTGCATTTAGAGCAGAATGTGCGCTGCGGGAAATATTCCGTCTTGCAGTTCTCGCAAACGCTCCCCATGAGCGCGTACCTTTCCGGTATCCTCCTCCAGACCAGTGGAATTGCGTTTTTCATTTTTGGTTACCCTTCAATTTGAGGCTATACTTGGAATAAATCACATCACCCAAACTCACCAGCAAATAGAAAAATAGAAGGTTTAGAGCGCCTAAAAAAAACGCAATCGGTTCGATAAAATCGACTAAATCGAAACGAGTTAAAACGAATATGAGGAAAAACGGAGAAAATAAGAATCCTCCGACTGCTGTGCGCTCTCCGATTGCTATTCCTGGTATCATAAGGCTAACGCTTAACACTAGGGTTAACAATAATTTTTTCGAGTTAGGTTTTATTATTGTGAGAAACCAATTCATTTCAATCCATCCTCTTGAAAATATTCACTACCGCAGTTGCGCCGGACCCCCCGACATTGTGTGTGAGCCCTATTTGCGCATCATTAACCTGCCTTCCCTGCGCCCTTCCCTGCAATTGCCAGCAAATCTCAACTGCCTGCTTGACGCCGGTTGCCCCCACCGGATGGCCGCAGCCCTTGAGCCCCCCGGAGGTGTTGATTGAAATATCTGAATTAAGGCCGGTCCTTCCCTCCTCCGAAAATTTTCCACCTTCCCCTTTCTTGCAAAATCCCAAATCCTCGATAGCCATGATTTCGGCAATGCTAAAGCAATCGTGCACCTCGGCAACCTGCACTTCCTTGTGGGTTAATTTTGCCTGCCTGAATGCATCCTGCGCGGCCACCTTGGTCGCATATATTTCCGTCATGCTTTTGCGGTTCGCAAGCGCAAGTGAATCCGAGGCCTGGCCGCTTCCCATGATCTCAATAGGCGTATCGGAATATTTTTTAGCAATATCCGAGGCGCATAAAATTACGGCTGCCGCGCCATCCGTGATGGGCGAGCAATCCAGCAGCTTCAAAGGAGTTGCAACCGGCGCGGATTTCATCACGTCCTCAATTGATATTTCGTTATGGTACTGGGCAAACTTGTTTTTCGAGGCGTTCTTATGGTTCTTTACGCTGCAAGAAGCCATCTGCTCTTCCGTGGTGCCATATTCCAGCATATGCCTCCTTGCCATCAGGGCATAAATCGCAGGGAACGTCGCCCCCAAGAAGAGCTCCCATTCCTGATCGCCTGCCCCCCCCAATGCGGATGAAACCTCTTCTGTAGAAACCTCGGTCATCTTCTCAACGCCGCCAACGGCGACAATATCGTGCATTCCGGATGCGATTGCCATGTAGGCGCTGCGCAAGGCAACCCCTCCGGATGCGCATGCCGCTTCCACCCTTGTTGATGGTATGGGGTTTAGCCCCAGCTGGTCGGCAATAAGTGCGCCCACGTGCTCTTGGCCAATAAGCCTTCCCGGAGCCATTGTCCCCCCATAAATTGCCTGCAGATCCTTCCCTTCCATTTTGGCATCCTCGAGTGCCATGTAGCTTGCCTCGAAAATCATGTCCCTGAAGGAGGCATCCCAGCGCTCCCCGAACTTGCTAAGGCCAGCTCCGACAATTGAAACCTTTCTCATATTATTTTTCACTCATTTTTCATTTCCGAAGAATTATTGGTTGTATCTTATTCAGACCAACCCGAACTCTCCCATATTTTTGCCTTTTTCACCAAGTCTATCCATGCTCTTCCTATCCCACTTCCCCAAGCTTTCCCTTCCCGGTGAACCTGCTATATGCATATACTGCAATGCAGGCCGCAAAGTACCAAAATATGATGTTGATTGCGGCTCCGAATAGGAACATCTTGTTGAAATTGTTAAGCTCGCTTCCCTGCACCAGATCGCTCTCGCCATAAAGGCCATAGGCACTTGCCGGGAACCCAAGCTTGTTGACGCAAAACCCGACGGTTTCAGAGCCTGCGCACTGCCGCTGCTCAATCAACACGGTTGAGACCAAAAGCAAGGAGACCAATATCGCAATCTTCCCCGCACGCGGCATCAGGAATTCGGCGGCATCAAAATCCTTGAATTTCATTTCCATGGAATCATCTTTTTTACTAATTTTGGGTGTTCGAACCTGTTTTTCTCCCGCAGTTGGTTGGTTTCCCTCTATATTTTTTTCATTTCCAATTATGTGCGTTTATGCGTTGTTTCTCCTTTTGCCTTTTTACTGCATTTTATCCGCTGCATTTCAATTTATGCTCCCTTCAGCTTGCGCCTGTGCTTTGCGTAAACCGCATAGCTGACGTACTGCTTTTCCTTGATCTGATCCATCACCGGCACCTCCTGCCGTCTTCCCTTATCCGCAATCTCCTTTGTTACCTTTATGGAAAATGCGTCGCTTCCGGCACCAGAGCCATAGGAAACAAGAAGGATGCGATCTCCAGGCTTTGCAATATCCAGTGTTGCTGCAAGCCCAATGATTGAAGACCCGGAATAAGTGTTTCCTATGTATGGAGTGATAAGGCCTGGTGTCACTTTGGACAATTCGAAGCCTAGCATTTTTGCGGCCTTGACTGGAAACTTGCCATTTGGCTGGTGTGGCACAAAATAATCGTAATCCTTTGCGGTTGTGCCCATGCGGTGCATCATTTCCTTTGCAGCTGATAGCACATGCTTGAAGTATGCGGGTTCGGCTGTGAACCTGCCTCCGTGCCTTGGGTATTCCGCATGCTGCCTCCTCCAAAAATCGGGCGTATCCGTTGTGAACGAGCATGTGCCTTCAAATTCCGCGATGACATTTCCCTTCCCGATTATGAATGCGGCGCCTCCGGAGCCGGCTGAATATTCGAGCGCATCGTTTGGCCTTCCCTGCGCGGTATCCGCGCCGATTGCAAGGCCATATTTGATCATTTTTGATTCGACCATGCCCATGCAGGCCTGTATTGCGGTGGTGCCTGCCTTGCATGCGAATTCGAAATCAGCTGCGGTGAAATCCGTGGATGTATTAAGTGCGGCACCAACCATAGTTGCCGTGGGCTTTACTGCATAGGGCTTGCTCTCGCTCCCAACGAAAATTGCATTGATGTCCTTTGGGTTTATTTGGGCGCTCTTGACGGCACGCCGAGCAGCTTCAACGGCAATTGTTGCCGTATCCTCATCAATTGCCGCAACCGCCTTTTCCTTTATCCCAAGGCCCTCAGAGATCCTCTTTGGGTCCTTTCCCCAAACAGCTGCTATCTCCTCAACCTTTATGCGCATCTTTGGCACGTAAGTGCCATAGCCCGCTATGCCTACTGCCATGATATCCCTCGACCATCAGGACTTACCTTTAAGCGGATGCGAGTTTAAAAATATGCCCTAAAACCAATAGAAAAAGTTCGGCGGGAGACGATAATTTCAGCCGGATTACGAATTAAAAAAGGTGGGTGCGAATATAGCTACGTTCTCAAGGTGGATGGAACATGGGCTTTGAAGGATTTTACAAGCTAACCGTCGCTAAGCGCCGAAAAAAGCTCCAGGAAGCCGGACTGCTGAGCAAGGAAGATGCGGCTCTGCTGGAAAACTCGCTTAAAACGGATGTTGCCGACAAGATGGCCGAAAACGTCCTAGGCACTTTCCAAATGCCTTATTCGATTGCAGTCAATTTCAAGATCAACGGCAAGGAAATGGCAATTCCCATGGTAACGGAAGAGCCCTCCGTTGTTGCTGCGGCCTCCAATGGTGCCAAGCTTTGCCTTCCGGAAGGTTTTACCGCAAGCTCCACGCCTCCGCTTATGATCGGACAGATCCAGTTGGTAAATGTGCCTGATCCAATAAAGGCAAAGGAAATGGTTTTGAAGCAGAAAAACCGGCTAGTTGAAAAGGCAACCGACAATGATTCCATGCTTGTGAAATTAGGCGGCGGACCGCGCTTCTTGCAGGCAAGGGTGCTCGAAACCAAGAGGGGCAAGATGCTTATTGTGGAAATAATTGTTGATGTACGGGATGCGATGGGTGCGAATGCAATCAATACCCTCTGCGAAAAGCTCGCACCCGAATTGGAAAAAATAACGGGCGGTAAGGCGAAGCTTAGGATATTAAGCAACCTATCCGTGCACCGCATCGCAAAGGCATCGGCGGTTTGGAAAAAGGAAACAATTGGCGAGGAAACAATCGAGGGGATTTTGGATGCGTACGAATTCGCCGTAAACGACCAGTTCCGGGCAACCACCAATAACAAGGGAATCATGAATGGTGTGGATGCCGTTTGCATCGCTACCGGAAACGATGCGCGCGCTTGTGAGGCCGCATGCCATTCATTCGCATCATGGGTGGGGAAGGGCAAATACCTGCCTCTTGCAAGATACTCCAAAAACAAGGATGGGGACCTTCTTGGGGAAATCGATTTGCCCCTTGCCGTTGGAATCATTGGCGGCTCGACTAAAACTCATCCATTGGCGCAATTATCGCTCAAAATATTGGGCGTGAAAACGTCGCAAGAGCTTGCTGAAATAATGGCTTGCGTTGGCCTATCCAATAATTTTGCAGCATTAAGGGCCCTTTCAACTGAAGGGATCCAGAGGGGCCACATGGAATTGCACGCGAGGAATGTTGCGATTGCTGCCGGTGCAAAGGGAAAGGCAATAGATGAGGTTGCCGGGCAGCTTGCAAAGGAAAAGAACGTGCGGCTGGAGCGCGCAAGGGAACTTCTTGGGAAAAAGTAACGAGAGCTTTTTGGGATCCTTAATTTCCAATAATGCAAGCTTAATGCGGTCATCCGAGTGGTTAGTGATATTCCCATGGGGAAAGGAATCAAATGGGCAGTTGTGGAGGAGCACTACGATGCGCATCCGTTCCCGTTTTACATGCACATGGACCTCGTTTCCACCGGTTATCCCGCAATCCTTGGCGATGGCTTCAAAAATACCATTTTGCTTTGCGAGGGGAGCCTCATGCTCCAGGTTTTCGACGAAAGTGAATTTTCGAGAATCGGCCTCCACGCCCTTAAAAAAATAACCGGTGAGATGGGGTTTGCCTCCAAAATAAGAGGGAATGCCCGCAAGGGGCTTGAGGCTTTGATGAAAGTTGTCGATCGCATGCTTGAAGCCAAAATGGCCGACATGTCAAACATTCAGCTCGCTGAAACGATGGAGGAATACGTTTTGGCTTTTTCAAAAAGCTCGGTTTGGGGGACCATCATCTCATTCATTGAGTACGAAAATTTTTACGGCTCGAAAAAGATCGGGGAATACATCCGCAGGCGGCTTGGGAATATGGGGGGCGATGAAAATGAAGTCTTCGCCTTGCTTTCCGCATGGCCCGAAAAGACCTTCGTACTGCGGGAAAGGGAGGAACTATTGAAGATTGCCGAAATGGCCGGTAAAAAAAAGGGCGCGGATTTGAGCAAGATGCCCTTGGCCATGAAAAAGGCGCTTTCAATGCATTCCAGGAAATATGGCTGGCTCGCCTATTCCTACCAGGGCCCCCTTCTTGAGGAAGAATATTTTGAGATGGAACTTGCCGAATTGGTTGCATCGGGAATGACCTACGAGGGGATGCGCCAGGATGAATTGCGGCGCTCAACTAAGAGATCCGAGCTCATGCGCAGGTTGAATTTTTCGGAAAATGAACGGGAGGCTATCAATACGCTTGCCGAGCTTTTTTTCCTCAAGGCGCTGCGCAGGGACGTTGATTTCAAGTCGAATTATGCGCTTTCTTTCGTTTTCAGGGAACTCTCCAAAAGGACGGGCGTTTCCGTGAATCAGGCAAGGTTCATGCTGGCGCAAGAGATAATCGGTGCATTCCGGACGAGAATTGTGGATGCAGGCGAGTTGCAGCGGCGCACCCGGGGCTTTGCATATTGTTTCCGAGAGGGGAAATTGAGCGTCCTATCGGGAAATGATGCTCTGGAGCTGAAAAAGCTGCTTCCCACTAAAAGGATCCTTGTTTTGAATGAATTTGCTGGCGAAGTCGCATCAATGGGGATTGCAAAAGGCCGGGTAAAAATCGTGAGGGGGAAAAGCGATTATGCGAAATTCATGAAGGGAGATGTGCTGGTTGCCGTTTCCACCAACCAGAACATGGTTCCGCTGATGAAGAAGGCTGCCGCAATTGTCACCGAAACCGGCGGCATCACATCGCACGCTGCAATAGTTTCGAGGGAACTTGGGGTTCCTTGCATCATCGGGACAAGGATTGCAACAAGCGCCCTCAAGGATGGTGATCTCATAGAAGTGGATGCGAGAAAAGGGAAAGTCAGGAAGCTGTAGCGCTTTGTTAATCCTGATTGTAACGCTTTATTACAGTTTTGCCTCCATACCGAAAAATATATAGATTCCCGCACCATAAAATTCGTATGGAAAACGTGCATGTGGCAATAATTGGAATCGTGCTGGCATCGTTCCTTCTGGCAGCATACATCTATCCGTTGATGCCAGAGAAGATAGCAACCCATTGGGGCATTGAAGGAAAGCCAAACGGCTATTCGGGCAGGCTTCTTGGGACGTTCATGATGCCCGCGATGCTCCTTCTGATAAGCATTTTCCTCTACTACGTCCCAAAACTCGACCCCCTGAAGGCGAACGTGAAGAAGTTCAGGGAATATTTCGACAGGTTCATACTGCTGCTTGGGGCGTTCCTTTTCTATTTGCAGGTGCTAGTGGTTTATTGGAATTTGGGTAACGAATTCGATTTCGGGCAAATGCTCCTGCCGGCATTTGGGGTTCTTTTCTATTATATTGGAGTCCTGATTGTGAATGCGAAAAGGAACTGGTTCATTGGCATACGCACTCCCTGGACTCTAAGCAGCGACCGGGTATGGGATAAGACGCATGCAATCGGGGGCAAGCTCTTCAAGGCAACGGGGATAATTGCATTTTTAGGCTTGTTCCTGCCCCAAGTGGGCTTCATGCTCGTTATTGCAATGGCAATTGCAATAGTTGTGTGGTCGTTCGTTTACTCCTATGTGGAATTCAGGAATGAGGAAAGACTTAATCAGAACAAGAAAGAACGGAAAAAGTAGGTTATCCATCAGCGCAACTGTCTGGCGTTTATTCGTTAATTCGTCTCAACAATAGTTGCATGTTCGTTCTTTACCAATATTGCGCCATTCTTCCTGCATGCATCCTTTAGTTCCCTGCTAAATTCGTTGCTCTCAAAACCAACCGGTTTGTAAAAGTGGTGTTCGGGAATAAGGAGGTTTCTCCCCATCTTTCTTGCAAGAATAATTGCCTGCTCCAATGCATAATACCTCCAATTCGCATATCGTTTATACAATTCCCGGTTGATGTGGGGGTTATTTGCCAAAACGGCATGTGTTTGCGCGTACTCGAGAAAGAGCGTAGGCCTTCCGGTCTTCGGATATCCGTATTCTTGAGGTACCCCTTCACTTGGAATTGACAGTCTTAGGGTTCCAATTGCCTCCGGCCTTGCAATTGCAGGGCCGGTGCGGCTGTAGAATAAGCGTCTTTGGTATTCTCTAGTGGGCAGTTTTGGATCGACAAACCTGGAGCCCTGGAGGAAATTCTTAAAATGCCTAAGTTGTGGATATGCCGATATTCCGACCCCTCCCTCGTTTTCGATCCGCCCAATTTTTTCCCTAACAATGACCATGTTCCTTTTCGGTATGACATCAAAATCCCCAGTACTAGTCTTGCCCTTCAATGTCCTCCGGACAACACTTGAGGGCTTTATCCATCTGGTAGCCTGCCGGTATTCTTTCATAATATCGCTTCCGTGCAGCATAAGGGTAAAAGCGCGAATATCGGCAAGACCACGCCCAAGATCTTACTATTACTTCAGCGCTCCAAGCTCCTTTCCAATGATCTCGAATTTCTCAAGCGCCATATTCAAATCCTCCTTTTTGAGGCCGGCATTTATCATTGTTCGGATGCGCGCCTTGTCCTTTGCAACCATCGGGAAAACGATCGGAAGGGCGAAAATCCCCTCCTCCATTAGCCTTACGGAAAAGCGCTGGGCAAGCGCGCTATCCCCGAGCATGACGGGCACAATTGGGGTTTCCGTGAATCCGGTATCGAACCCGCGCTTTTTCAGCCCCCTTTTCCAGTAATTTGTGTTCTTCCAAAGTTTC